>CANBQT010000059.1 GCA_947371755.1 Chitinophagaceae bacterium | reverse complement strand
ACTGAAAAAGAATATTAGTAGTTACTAATAATTTTGAATTCTAATCCCCCTAGAACATGATTTACTTCATCTCAGTTGCAGCAGTACTATTAGTGTATTTTTCTGTATTATTCATACTAACTGATAAAGCAGAACATTTAGAATATCACGATTGATATTTGATTGACTGTTTTTAAACTATCTCTTTCATATTGGGATGGTATAAATGCAATAGTGACTTTCAAAATTTCTACCACTACTTTATTTAACAACATTCATCCCATTAAGTGTGTCTTCTCTTAACACGGAGAATCATATTCAAGTGATGAATATGATCTATTGAATAGGATCTACTAATTTTTAATATCTACTGAGAGATAGAATAGCCCTACCTGCACATTTCATGGTATCCCCAAGCCTTACTACTTTAGAATTAAACTAAAGACTTCTCTCTAATTGATCTGGTGAAACTTAAAAACAGACTACCTAAAACCTATTATATTATAATCATTTATATTAGGTACCTTTATATGGCAGGCTAAAAGTTAATTCTCGAATGAATAATCAAAATAGAATTAAAACAATTTATTCAAGATTTGTAAAAAATTAATACGTCTTTTAGTTTTTTGAAACTTATAAACATTAATTTGTGGCAAATTTTTAATATAACATCTTTTTATAATCTATAGCTTTATGCGGTCGATCTCAATTCCTTCATTTGTTTTAGAAACATTGGATTTTAGAATGAAGGAAAATCAAGGAACTGAATACATCAACCAATCTTATCAAAAACTATTAAAAGATAATGAAGGGCCAATTGATGTGACGATCATTATACCTGCCTATAACGAAGAAAAAAACATTTTAGAGGTCCTATATTCTTTGACTCAAAATCAAACTTCTAAATCGGTAGAAATTATTGTTATTGATAATAATTCTAGTGACAATACAAATGCGCTTGTTAAAGCTTCGGGCATAAGATGCATACCTGAGAAAATTCAAAGTATTACAGCTGCCAGGAATGCAGGTCTGGCGAATGCCCGGGGAACTTATGTATTAAATGCAGATGCTGATTCGATTTATCCTCCTGATTGGGTTGAACAAATGGTAAATCCATTAATGAATCATAAAGGAATAGCCGTGGTTTATGGCAGGTATTCATTTATTCCAAAGCCGAATATTAGCAGAAACTCCTATTTTTTATATGAATCTATCAGTGATGTGAAAAAATGGGTGGAGGGAATCTTAAAAGATGAAGCTGTAAACGTTTTTGGTTGCAATTCGGGCTACAGAAGAGAAGAAGGTATTGCAGTTGAAGGATACAATCATCCGCCTGGTACAAATGAAGATGGCTGGCTAGCACTTAAATTAAGGGACCAAAATTTTGGAAAATTACACTTCGTTAGTCATTCAATTGTTTGGACATCAGATAGAAGATTAAATTTCGATGAAGGTTTTATGAAAGTTATCATCACACGTATTAAAAAATTCTTTTCTAGAAAACCCGTACAGCAAAGAATTGATTTATAATTATTAATTACCTCATTGAATGTTTTCAAAAACAACTATAGTAGAAAACAACTTATCTGATAAAGAATTATGCCTAACTTTTGATGATGGCCCGGGAATCCCATCCCTGATTGGAAATTTTGGACCAAAAACATTAGAACTAGCACAATACTTGCACGACCAAGAAATTGTGGCCACGTTTTTCATGGTTGGAAAATTTATTATAAAATATCCTGAAATCACCAAAAAAGTAAGCGACTTAGGTCATATTATTGGTCACCATACTACCACCCACCCAGATTTGGTAAAATATTGGAACGCGGGTCATGATCTTATTCCAGAATTTACCAAAGCGGAGGATTTGATCAAAGAATATTCACATAATAGGTCGATTTATTTTCGCCCACCCCATGGACAATGGAATGAATCCATTTGTAATCATGTTAATGACCAATTCAAAACTAATTATAATTACCTTGGGCCCATTGGCTGGAATATTGATGCAGGTGATTGGATGTACTGGAGTAGGATTGATTTTAATAGCGCTGCAAAATGTGCAGAAGCTTATTTGAAATTAATATATACGAAAAGAAAAGGGATCATTCTGATGCACGATTCAACTGCGAATAAGAAATACCTCCCTTCAAAATTCAGAAAAATAAATAACAGAACACTTGATACCATCAAATTAATAGTTCCACGATTAAAAAATGATGGTTTTAAATTCATCGGTTTAGATAAAATTGAATTTATCTAACCTTTTTAGAAAGTGATTTTAAAATTAGAAAAATGGAACAAGCCCCTACAAAAGATCAATTTGTTTTCGAAAACGTTACTTTACTTATAACCCACTATAATAGAAGTGGTTCATTAGAGAGATTATTAACTAGGATTCATGATTTAAAAATGAAGTTTGCTGAAATAGTAGTTTCAGACGATGCTAGTTCTTCCGAACATTTACAAAAACTATCAGCGTTACAAAACTCATTTCATTTCAAATTAGTTACAACCCCTTTTAATAGAAACCTGGCCAATAATATCAACAAAGGGCAGGACGCAACAAATACCCCCTATGTGCTTTATATTCAGGAGGATTTCCTTCCAACCTTTTTATTCCCTCAAAAATTTGCAGACTCTCTGCAGTTAATGGAAGAATACCCGGAATTAGATATGGCTAAGTATTATGCCTATAGGGTTTATCCATACTTAGAACCTTTACGCGATGAATTTTCAAGAATAAAATTTGATATAAAAAAACCGGGGTACAGAAAATTCTATGTCTATAGCGATCATTGCCATTTAAGAAGAAGTAACTTTTTTGACCGTTTTGGAAGATACGACGAACGTATCATGGAAAGCGACAAGGCCGAATATTTGATGATGATGTCATTTATACGAAATAAAGGACAAGCAATAGTTTACGATTACATCAAAGACAAAGACAAAGAATTATTTGAACATGTAAATACAAATGATGAACCTAGCACAATAACCCGCGATTATTTTGCTACAACTGACAATAAAATCATTTCAGAAATACGAGATATCTATAGGAAAATTAAATTTAATCTAGACTACCGCTTTTTACTTTCTAAATATCAATTGAATAATAAAACTAAAGCGGATTATCAGAAACCACAATAGAGGTAAGCAATTAGCTTAATTAAAAAAATTATTGCTTAATAAATCTGATATTATCGGTACGAGAATTACTATAATTCATCACTAAAAAATAAGCACCAATTGAAAGTGATGAAACATTAATTGGAGTGATTATTTTAGAGGAGTTTTTATTGACTTTTTGATTTGAAATTAATTTTCCATTTAGATCAATCACAGAGATTGTAATAGTTCCGATTTTGGCATTTGACAATTCTAAATTCATTATATCTCTTGCTGGATTAGGATATACTATACCACTTTCATATAAGCCATTTGGAATTGGGTTAATGGCTGTTGCAACATTTACAGTGATAGTGATTTGAACATTGGCAGAAAGACCTTGATTATCTGTTACTGTTAATTTAAAAATGTAAATTCCTGTAACTAGGGCAGAGATTGTGGTCTTCGTTGAATTAGAATTTGCTATTGTGCCTGTGGAAGGTCCTGATACTTGCGACCAACTAAATGTAGCTATTGTTCCATCCGGATCATTCGACAAAGATCCATCTACCGAAACACTACTAACCGGTGCAGTGATTGTTTGATCTGAACCAGCATTTGCTATAGGTGGGAGATTTTGGGCGATGACTGTTACCGTTACTGTTGCGGCCGAAGATTCATTATTGTTATTAGTAACTAAAAGACCAAAAATATATACACCCGCTTTAAGTGTGGTAACCTTGGTTGTTCCAGCATTGGGTGTAGCAAATTTTGCGATACTTGGTCCAGATACTTGTGTCCATTGATAGGTACTTATTGTAGAGTTGATAGCCGTAGAACCTAATCCAGTTAAAATAACAGAATCTAAGGGTAAAGTGATTGTTTGATTTGGTCCGGCATTGGCAATGACGGCACTTGAAATACCAGCATATTCTACAGCACCAATAGAAGGAGGTGTAGGTCTGATTTTATTATAAAAATCCGTGATCAGAAAATTATAGGGTACCCCCCCTCCATTTAAAGATGAAGCAGCTTTAGGTCTGCATGTTGCTAAGGTATCTTGCAAATAATTTAAAATGGCAGCTGCACTGAAGTATCTGTTATTAGAAGTATCAACTTTATTACCAGTTGCCATATTATAATCTACTAAAATTCCTTCGTCCGGCAAATTGGTAATATTGGGGTCTGCCGCAAAACTGAGGTTGTTTTTAACGAACAGGATATTATTATTTTGCATTTGATATTGAACAATTACTGGAACTACAAAACCCTGATTCCACTTGTTTCCAACGGTGTTATTTAATACATATACGTTCTTAATGGGATTAAAATAAGGAGAAGTTTTCCATGGCACATCAGCATTATCACATCTAATATCAAAACCTCCATAATGTGTGGTAGACAGAATAATGTTATTATAAAAAAGTACTGAATCTTGTAATGGTTTTATACTAAAACCAACAATCCTTGCTAAATATCCGCGCCCTCCATGCATGTAATTATGATGGATACTCCCATTTCCACTAACATATATTATTCCTTGATCACCCGTTTGAGTATTGGTTCCTGAATAAGTAATATTCCAGTTATAAACATTAAAATGTGTAATTGAGCCCCGAACTTGTTGTCCCGGGCCTTGTAAATCCTTAATGATAATATTATGCATATCAACAGAATCACAAATATTATTATTGGCAGCCCCAGGATCATTATAACCAGTAATGATAAAAAAGGAAGCATTAAATACTTTGATATCTGAAAAAGTAATGCAGTGCATTTTGTAAGTGGCACTACTTCCATTGAAAGTTATCCCATAATTACTATCTCCAAAATCAAAAGCAGCGGTTGATGCATTCTCAAAATCCATATGATCAAACCTTGTACTATCTGTATGGGCAGCCTGCCCATATATCGCTCGGGAAGTATTGAACACAAACCCGTAAAACGCACCTGTATACCCTACCCCAGTCCATTTCATATTATGCATGGTATTACCCCCCCAGATAACGGTTCCGTTGAAAGTAACTAATCCTCCATTATTGATTATAGTAAGATCATGCAAATTGCTAAACTCCCCGCCTCCTGCATAAGTACCAGCTGTAATTGCAATGGTGTCTCCAGCAGTGAGACCCGTCATACTTGTTTGCGAAACGGAACCTGATCCCGAACCTATCACCACTTTTTTTGCATGAGCAGTTGTAACAAGAAAAATAGAAACTAGCAGAAAAAATACCTGAAACCGATATGGGATAATTTTAGCTTTTGAAATTTTAATCACGTAATCACTTGAGCTATTCATAAGAAGGGATTAAATACAATAGTAAATATTAAATATTTATTAAGTATAATCAAATAGCTTGCCAAAAAAAATATATACAATTTTAATTATCAAATAAATTTATAATACAATAGTTATCAATTAGTTAGTCAACTGTCAACATTTTTTGGTCATTAAATGTGACAAAAAAGGAGCCCAATAAACCAGTTTCAGGTTAAACTGGCACATTATTTGGATGATTAACGTAACTGAATTATTCAGTTAATCTTAAATCCCCCTATATGAGTTATCTACTCTTAATTGCAGCAATTGTAATGATTTACTTTATTATGTTTAAATACATAATTGCACACGCTGAACTGGAAGATAAGGTTTAACTGCCCCTTTACAGCCTTCATTTAGAACAAATACTTTCAACTAAAAGTCAGAAAATAGTCTTGATTTATGGCTTAACGACGGAAATTGTCTTTTGAAATTTTCCGGTTACGGGTATGAGTTTATTGGTACTGTCTTTAAAATCAACAGTAAACTCTCCGATAACCTGATACAATTTTGAAGTACTAGTTTCTCCCATCGGACTGATACTTTTTACACTGTATGTTTTATTTCCAGGGTTTTGTAACACCCAAGAACTGGTTGGAGTATAGGGAACACTATCGCAGGATAATTCAATTCCTAAATTACAAGGGGCATTGTTGGCAATGAAGGCAGGAGTAACTGAATAATCACCGGGTACAGAATTTACAAAATCACTATTGTTTTGGAAATAGTTGATGTAAACGTGGAAGAAGAATGTGGTAGTGCTAACCTGACCAACTTTTTCCAGTATGTATGGTTTGTTACTCACACAACCCTTTTGATTAATAAATAAATAACCCGTATCAGTAACTCTTTTATATTCAATTCCATTGATGGTTATGTTCAAATAATCATCCAAGGATGTCAATCCCGTTTTTTTACAAGAAAAGACCACTAAGCAAAAACAAATAATGCTTACAGTTATGTATTTTATTGATCTTTTCAAGTATGACGAATTTTCAAATAGTGTAATAAAAATACATGTTTAAATGGAATAACGGTTATTTCTTCAAAATATCTGTCATCAGATATTGATTAAAATGATTCTAATTGTATTAATGGGAAATGATAAGCTGTAAAGATTTATCAAATTTCAACTCTTCTTCAGGAGTTCCTTTCAATAGTATATTTTTTCCAAGAACATCCCCTACCAACACATTATCTAAAATCTGCACTTTTTTACATGCCTCTAAACTGATCATATATTTTCTATTATGAAACGAAGAATATTTTATGGATCGTTGAATGGTATTTTTATTAAAAATCAAGCCTTCTGTTGATTTAGCATATAACACAGGATAATCAAAAGGATGAAATGTATTTCCTGTAATCGAGATATTTCTATGAAAAGGTTTATTAAATATTGTCTTGGGGATTTCAGGATCTATACTGATGATGGCTTCACAAAATTGAAAGATCGAAGTTAGACATGCCTCTTTAAAAAGATTATTGCGGATGGTTACATTTTTAACTGCCCCCGACTCATACCATCCATTTGCATCTCCTGGAATTAAGATCGCACTCCCACTCGACTCAAAAATATTTTTTTCTATTAATACTTCCCCAGGTGTAGAAACCAAAATTCCTCTTGCCCTGTTAGAGCCAAAATAGCTATTTCGAATGGTTACATCCGGGGTCCATGTCAAATTTTCAAGCGCATCACCCTCAACAATCTCTTCAGGCACCTTATTTTTAAATGTTATTTCAAATTCAACTGCAGATTTCTTTTTAAAAGACGCCACTTTCCCTAATCCAATAGTACTCATCGACTCATTTTCAATAAATCCAATAGCATCGTTTGCCTCTGCCCATTCAAATCCAATGCTTTGTGGATGAACAAATTTGCATACCAACTGCCTGCTACTTATTCTTTTTGTAATTAGAACACTGGTCCCATGCACATTGATAGGATCGTCCATCAGCCCGGAGAACTGGCAACTATCCACTAAAATTTTTCCTTTACAATTAGAGAAATGCAACCCATCATCATGACCAGAAAAAACTCTATTCTTAACACTGTTTGGAATACAATGGACATTTTTGAAAGTTAAGTTTTCAGAGTACTGAGACAAAATTCCTAATCCAGCAGTTTGGTATAAATTAATATTCTCGAAAACTATATTCTTACTATTCTGAATAAATGTTCCTGCATGATCTCTTGCACTATGTCTTAATACAAGAAAGTTGCCAACTTCGGGTTTACGTGTAAATGGGAAAGTAAAGCGAACGATCCCTTTTTCAATTTCAGAAGCTATATATTTTGTCCAGTTAACACCAAGGCAATTATCATCCGTTTGAGGTACGATCAGTTTTGAATCTTTATCAAATTCCATCGCATCCCAAAATCGACTCTTCCATCCCTCCCCAATAAAAACTAATTTATTATTTTCAATGCTATAAGGCGATTCCTTTAGATCGATTTTAAGGTCGATATAGTTTTTTGCAACAGCAATCACCTGAGCCTGAGCTGTTAGAGGAATATCCCAATCAATATTTACATTTTTAATTGTAACATGGCTGCTTCTCAAAATCGTAAACGGTTGCATTCGGCCATGAAAAATGAAATCAGAACCATTTGCTTCAATAGTCAAATTCCGAACACCCTCTAACAAAATCGGGCAAATTCTAAAGGGAATCACATCTGTATTAGATTCAAACAATTCTTTTTCTGAAGCATTATCAGTCCAGAAATCATATCTACCTCTAGGAAAAACAATTACAGAATTTTCTTTCGAAGCACTTTGGGCGATTGCTTTAGAAATATATGGAACAGCATTTTCACGACTACCGATCTGATATCCCATTTGGGTGATAGAAATTGTATCCTGACAATACCCCCGAATACAAGCTATTATTACACAAATAAATACAAGGTTCTTTTTCATTCGAATAAGCTTTGTTCTCCGTTTTTTTAGAAAATTAAATTTAATTTTTTTGCAGGTTATGAAAAGGACTCATATTAAATGGAGCCTTTGTTAATCTATTATAAATAGTAGGAGCTTTTACCCTTGTTATCTCGTCTGCATTTGCAAGAATCGAATTCCAGTTTACATCATCAGCACTTCCATTATAGGCAGGTGTAAGATATTTGCCCATGATCTGTAAATAATTATCAGTATACAAACTTCCAATCCTGGCGTTACTTGCAGCCTGCTCGCCTTTTTTAACTGCAGTTGCTAAAAAAGAAGCTCTCTCATCGATAAATAATTTTTTACAATAATCAGGATACAAAGTAAGAAAGCCTCTTTTAGTTTTACCATCATCAATCATTGGTACATTTTTTAATTTATACTCTGTATTACAACAATCGCTAAATACACAATTTAATCTTGCCCCTTTCGAAATGATTATTTTATAAATTTCCTGAATACTCATTGTTGCATTACTCAATGCCTCTTCCTGTTCTTTTGACTTTAATGAGTCAAAAGCAGTTCTTTCTGAATAGGGAACAAGAAAAAGATTGGGATAAGGATCCGTAGGGTCTTCCCGGTTAAATCCATGGCCTGTATAGTGAAAAACAACTATATCGTTACTTCCAGGTTTGAGCGAATCCAATGCCGATTGAACACCACTGCGATTATATCGCTCATTTGCAATAGTTACTGTATCAAGTCTGATTTTAAGTTTCGATGCAACTGAAGTATAAAATTGAATTAATTTTCTGCGATCTTCATTACATCCCACACCTATATGCGCATCATATAAATCCGCCAAAATAATCACATGCAAAGTTGGTATTTCCCTGCCCCAATTAAAGCCTCCCCTCGATTTCGATTTGGTATAATTTTTATAAAATGGCTCTTCTTTCAGGTATAAACCATCTAAGGATATTTCATTTAAATCAGATTCCGGTAATAAAGTCTGATTTAAAAAATTAATAGGTTTTATGATAGCAACATCAGAAGATATTGATGCAAATGATACGGGTCTATTTCCCGCGCCATCTTGAGAAGATAAAGCTATAAAAGCATATTCTTCAAACTGTATACTTGCATCACCCTGAATAGATCTTTGACGCAGTAATTTAATCAGTGTACTATTACTATCAAGTTTATTTTGTGGAGCTACATTCTGTATTTGACATTCAGTTATGATGTTCTTATGTTGAATAGAATCATAATAACCAAATCGAACAATACCATCATTATCGTCATATTGAACCATTAATGCTTTAACAAATGAAATATGTTTCTGATCGGGAAGAACAAATTGGAAATGATAAAAACTTTGCCCTATCGACTCCAGGCATATGCAAAACATGAGCATAAATGGAAGGAATATTTTTTTATTCATGATTATCTCATTACATTTCATATATATAAAGTTTTATAAGCGAAAGCATTTTAAAATATAATTTTGGTTTAGTAATATAAATATAAAAAATGATTAATACAATCATAGTTGAAAGACTAGGGTAATAACAAAACCATGAGAAATATTATACTCTTCTGTTCGCTATTTTGTATTTTATCAAATCCTTATGCTCAAAATAGGATTACTGATAGAATTTCTACACAGGTAGTGAATGAGAAAATTGATTCAAATAAAGTACGATTACTCAATGATCTGGCCTATGCTTATAGTACATCCAACCCTGCCAAAGGGATCCTAACTGCCCAGGAAGCGTATACACTTGCACAAAAAATTAATTTACCAGTAGAAGAAATTCGTGCCCTTAGTTTTATGGCAAATTCCTATAATAATATTGGTGATTATAATAAGGCACTTGAAATGTTTTTGAGAAAAGAAGCACTTGCAGAGAAGGCAAATTTGCCGGAAAACATTGCTGGTTCACTGATAAATATTGGTATTATTTATACACAACAACAAGATTACAAGAGGGCTTTGCCTTATTATTTAAAAGCAGACTCAATTATTAAAGCCAATAAAATAGTTAATCTGGTTTATTATAGTTTTCAGAATCTTGGGGATCTATATGATCGATTAAATAAAAACGACTCAGCGCTTTTCTATTATAATAAAGCTTTTCAAATTGCCAGCAATCCAAAATCAGAAAACCTTGAATTTATGGGGGCTTCCCATATTGGCTTAGGTAACTGTTTTGTAAAAGAAAATGATTACGTAAGAGGAAAGTTACATTATCAACTTGCACTGAGCAAACTAAGTTTGGCAAAAGATGATGACCTTTTTTGTGAAGGTGCATTAAACTTAGCAAACTTACATCTCACAGAAAACCACAAGGACTCTGCTATTAAACTTGCTTGGGAAGTATTTAAAATTGCGGAAAAAGATAGTCTGCCATCCAGGCTTAAAGATGCAAGTATATTTCTAAGCAATTTTTATAAATCAGCTGGCAAATATGACAGTGCTCTTTATTATAAAGAAAAAGAGATTGCGATTCAAGCCATTACAAATAGTCAGGAGAAAGTAAAGGAATTCCAGTTTAAAACTTTTAATGAAGAAATCAGACAAGCTGAATTAGCAGAAAATAAAAGAAAAGAAGCCGAAGAGAGAGCACAACAATTGCAATTGATGCTAATCGGAATTTTCATACCTATCTTTTTTTTATTGACCTTATTTTTAAGTAAACGAAAGATTCATGTTAAAGCAATTAAAACACTAGGAATCATTTCATTACTTTTACTTTTTGAATACATCACATTATTATTCCATCCATTTGTTTTGTCTATTACTAATCACACCCCTATTTTAGAGTTAATCATTTTTGTTTGTATAGCAGCGCTTTTAATTCCAACTCATCATCGAGTAGAACATTGGTTAATAGAAAAACTTACTATTCATCAACATAAAATACCTGGAGAAGAAAGTATACACATTAAGCAGTCGCATATAAAAATAAAAAAGCCTTTGCCTTAAATATTGATTAACAATAAAAAAGCAAAGGCTCAAGTTTCCTATCTCTTATAGAAAATAAAAATCAGTCTATTAATTATGATTTTGGAGGCACGATTGGCTTACCTGTACCACTGTCAACTATAGTAACAGAATCAACTTTAACAGGAGCAACTGAATCTTTTTTTACTGCTGAAGAATCTACTGTAGCAGCTTTTTCTGCACCAGAGCCACAACTTGATAGTGTAATACCTGCTAAAAGACAAGCCAAAAATAGTGAAGTGAGCTTTTTCATTGTATAAATTTTATGGTTTAGATTCTAATATTAAACGATTTTATTGGAATTTTCAACTTTTTAGTCTTAAATTATAATTTTTACGGCAACCCACTTGTATGAAGAAGGCAGCTTACTTTTTGTTCTTACTTGCATTTTTTGCCATTCAAGTTAATTCCCAGAACCCGAAACTAATTTTACCAATTGGCCACACAGAATCGGTGAATGATGCTCAATTCAGCAAAGACGGCAAACGAATACTAACAGTTTCAGGCGATAAAACTGGTAAAATATGGGATGCAGAAACGGGTCAGCTTTTAGCAAATTTAAAAGGACATACATCACCCATTTTCAAAGGTGATTTTAATTCCAACGGTAATACAATTCTCACCATTTCGGAGGATGGAACAGCCAAACTTTGGAACTCAACTTCCGGTTCTCTACTTTACAATTTTGGCAATAAAAAAGATATCGTCACAGACGCCCAGTTTAGTAAAGACGGGAAAATCATTTTTGCTTCTTTTGCAGATTCAACTGAAAGAATATTTGATACAGAATCAGGAAAATTAAAGTATCGGATCAAAAACACCCGAGACGATATTGCAGCTGCAACTATGAATGCAGACAATACTCAGATTGCTACAATTGGAAACGATTTCAATATTAGGATCTGGGATGTACACTCAGGCAAACAATTGAAAACTTTAAGAGGGCACAAAAGACTTATCAACTATATTCAATACAGTCCTGATGGAACTAAACTCATCTCCACTTCCAATGATAGTACAGCCATAATCTGGACAACCAACGGCAAATTAATAAATGTCATAAAGGGTTCAGATAGTTTAATTTTTGCAAGATTCAGTCCTGATAATAAAACAGTCTGTACCTATTCAGTCAATAACATTATCACTTTATCGGATATCAATACCGCAAAAACGCTTAATACTATATATGGAGGATATGACCCTCTTACATCCATTGAATATAGTCCTACTGGAAATCTTTTGGTAACCACCAATACAGAATTTGCCGAAATCAGGGATATTACTACAGGAGGTATCATTAGACAGGTTAATCTGGATGGTTTTGGGAACTATGCAAGATTCAATAATGATGGTACGAAAATCGTAATTGCATTAAAAAATTATATGGCTTCCATCTGGGATCTCTATACACAGGAATCCATATTAGATTTAAGCGGACATACCCACCTTTCTTTTGACATCAATTTTAGTTCCGATGGAAAAAGATTAGTTACAGCAAATGATGATAACATAGGCAGAATATGGGATAACAACTCAAAGATTACCAACTTGTTGATTGGTCATACTCAACCGATGAACAGTTCAGAATTTAGTAAGGATGGTAAATGGATTATAACCACTTCAGATGATAGCACAATCAAGATTTGGGATTCTTATAATGCAAAGCTTCTTTTTTCGATTAAAGAACATCATGCAGCCGTATCAATTGCTCATCTAAGCAACGACAATAAAAAAATAATCAGTGTAGGGAGAGACAGTGTTTCTAATATCTATACAAGTACGAATCATGATTCTACATTTATATTATTAAAACAAATTAGAAATCGAAAGGGATCTATAGACAAAGCTTTTTTTAGTCAAGATGATAAACGTTTCCTAGTCTACTCCCCATTTGGTGACAGTACTTTTATTTATCTCGGTGATACAGATTCAGGAAGATCCGTTGGGAATTTTAAAGGTATCGGCAACCATATGATATATGATGCCATGTTTAGCCCTGATAGCAAAAAAGTAATCACCTGCACATCAGGAGAAGAAATGAAAGATGGATTTGGGATGCAATTATGGGATGCCATGGATGGTCACCTTATCAAAAATATCTTTATCAACAAGAAATTTAACCCTCAACTTATCAGGTATAGCCCAGATGGTTCAAAAATCATTTGTGGCTCAGAAAATTTTGTTTTCAAAATTCTTGACGCCAATACTTTCAAAGAGATTTCTACCTTAAATAAAGTTCCTGATTTTACACAAGTCATCAATTTTAGTCCGGATAACAAAAAAGTAGTGATGGGGTTCAACGATAACACTGCCATATTATGGGATTGCAAAACTGGACAACCAATTGAAAAACTTACCGGGCATACAGACGATGTTGTTTCCGCTCAATTTAGTCCCGATGGGAAATACATCATTACCAATTCATATGACAATACCTATAAAAGATGGACATCCGATGGCAAATTGTTATATACTTTCTTTCCGGTTGACCATAATTTTGATTATTTAGCTATTGATTCCTTTGGCCGATATGATGGAACATCAGAAGCCAGAAAGCTGTTATACTTTACGTGTGGTACAGAAATTATTGAATTAGAACAATTTGAGGAATTGAGCTGGCAACCAAGTTTGGTATCGATGATTTTAGGAACCACTAAATTACCTATCACTGCAAAAAAGTTATCGGAAATTCAAATTTGCAATAATACCCCTACAGTAATATCAAATGGAATAAAAAACAATCGGTATGAATTTCTAGTCAGTGCCAATAGAGGTGGCATCGGCTCTATTCAATTGTTCATTAATTCGCAATTGAGAAAAGAATACCCATTAGACTCATTAACCAAACAAATTGGAGGAGGTTATTTATTATCCATACCCTCAGAAACAATCAAACCTTTTTTTGTTTCTGGAATTTCAAATGTGATTTCAGTCAAAGCAACAACTTCAAATGGGGAAATGACATCAAGGGGTGGTGTTGTGGAAACGGCGATTATAAAAAAGGAGAATAATCAAAAGTCACATATTTATATTGTTTCGATTGGAATTAGTCAATATAAAGGAGAGAAACTAAAACTGAATTACCCTTCAAATGATGCAGAAAGTTTTGCATCTGCAATTTCAGCCTCAGCTTTAAAATTACTTTCAACAGACAAAGAACATATTGATAAAGAACATGTGCATACCTATACCTTAAATACTGACAATGATAGTACCAATTGGCCAAGCAAAAAACACATTCAAACCAGATTGGAAGAAATTGCAAAAACTGCCAAAGCCGACGATGTGTTTATCTTATTTTTTGCAGGTCACGGCGTTTTACTAAGTGGCGAGAAAAATTTTTACCTACTTACTGCAGAAGCCTCCTCATTTGAAATGGATGGAGTAAAAAATGAAGTAGCTATAAGTACAGACGAATTAAAAAACTGGATGCAAAAAATAAAGGCCAATAAGCAATTACTCATTTTAGATGCATGTAACAGTGGCAAAGCACTCGAAGATCTCCAAAATAGAATAGGTAAACGAGATATCCCACCTGACCAGGCAAAGGCATTGGAGGACTTAAAAGACAAATCCGGTTTTTTTATTTTAGCTGCATCAGCCTCAGGTCAATCTGCGTATGAAGGAAGTCAGTTTGGGCATGGATTACTCACCTATAGTTTACTATCGGGAATCAAAATGGGAACAGGTTTAAAAGATGAAAACAAACTGGATGTAACAGGTTGGTTCAATAATGCTTTGGATAAAGCAAAAGAGTTGGCCAAATCAATTGGGGGAAGGCAAGATCCGCAAATTTTTGCCAATGCTAGTTTTACTGTTGGCCTGGTAGATAAGGAGATAAAAGATGGTATTCAAATAAGCAAAGACCCAAAAAAAATATTTTCGAAAACATTATTATTTAGTGATGTTACGTTATATATAGATGAGTTGAATTTAGGGGTTGATTTTGATAATGAACTGGCAAATAGTGCCTCGATTAACAAACAAAGTTTACATACATTTATTGGACCTTTTCAAGGATTTGATGCTTATTCTATTCGAGGTAGTTATGATATTAAGGATACAGTTTTAACTATCAAAGTACGCCTGGTAACACAAAATAAAAGTGTAGGAAATGAAATCATTAAAACAGGGACATTAGAGCAAAAAGATCAATTAATCAAAAGCATTCTGGAAGAAATCACATTGCTCATTAAGTAAAAAGAAACCGCATGAAATTGCCTCAGCAAATTATACTGGCCACATATTTTCTCTTTTTACCAATAATTGTTTTTAGTCAAGTTAATAAGCCCACTAAGCACGCATTGCTTTTTGCTATTTCAGATTATCCTGAAATCGGTGGCTGGGATAAACTTTCCTCTTCCAACGATATAGCACATATCTCAAAGGCATTACAATGGATTGGATTTCAATCAACCAATATCGTACAAGTAACAGATGAAAAAGTAACGGTTTCTGGTATAAAGGATGCATTCTCTGAACTTAATTCCAGGATAAAAAAAGGTGATATTGTATTCATTCATTTTTCTGGACACGGTACTCAGGTGGAAGCAGATAGAGATAATAAAATAGACGGGTTAGATGAGTGTCTGGTTCCTTACGACGCACTTTCTTTAGAGAAAATCGACATCAACGATTCTACTCAATTAAAAAAAGAAATGGGCAAATATTTAAGGGGGCATGTTTTGGGCGACCTGTTAAAACAAATAAGGTCGAAGCTTGGAAATTCTGGTGATCTGGTGGTTACACTTGATTTTTGCTGCTCGGGAGGCGCTACACGCGGCACCAACAAAGTGAGAGGTGGTAAGGCGCCATTTGTCTCAAAGAATTTCGATCCTACAAAACATAAATATTCAGATAGTACTCAGCTGTTCAAACAAACTATATCATCATCACAAGATCAATCACTAGCGCCTTATAATGTTATTTCAGCAACCCGACCAGAAGAACTGGATACCGAAACGAAAGATGAAAATGGAAAAGAAATTGGCCCATTGAGTTACGCCCTTTACCAATCATTTCTAAAACTAGATCCCAATATTACTTACCGTTCCTTTTTTGCTAGAATTCAAAGTATGATGAATATATCTGCGCAGGAACAGCATCCTGTTTTAGAAGGTAATGCACAAAACAGAACATTGTTTGGAGGATCATACTTGCAGCAAAAGGCTTTTTTTGAAATCAATGAGATTGTAAATGATAAAAAAATAACTGTAAAAGGTGGTGCGGTAGCAGGTTTAGGTGTGGGCGCAAAATTAATGCTACATCTAGCTGGCACAACAGATCCAACCCTCAAAAAACCTATTACAAAAGGAACAGTAGTTATTTCAGACAATTTTATGGCAACTGTCCAATTAGATGAGCCAATCAATTTTAAACAGGTATACGATGCATGGGTATTTGTTTCAGAACCCATTTTCAATATCAATCCGGTATCCTTACAAATTGTTACAAATGAGTCCAAAACAAAATATGCAGCGTTTACTATAGAAGAGGCCAAAAAAATCGAAACTGCTCTTACCTCTTTCCCTTCTGTAGAGCTTCATGCTAAGCCAGAATTATTATTAGTAAAAGGTAATCAAACAGATTCTTTGATTGTTGCATCAAATGGATATTTATTTAGTGAGATTAAAAAAGCATCGAACAATACAGAAGAATTGAAGACAAAATTGAAACAATATATTCAACACCAATTTTTACTTGGGTTGCAAGCCAATACTGACGGAATTAGTATGGAAGTAAAGTTAGTACCTGTAATCAATGGAAAAGCTGACACTAATTTAATCGAATCGAAAAAAATCAATGGCTTATATGAATTTGAAGAAGGTGACGAAATTACTTTATCTATAAAAAACACAGGAAAAAAACCAGCTTATATCAATATCCTTGACCTGCAACCAGACGGAATCATCAATGCCATCTTACCAAGAAAAGTTCCAACTGGAAATGAATCACCTCTATTGCCTAATAGTTTAAGATATATACCCGGCGGAAGTAGTTTTATTTTTGATCCAAAAGATTTTAAAATTAAAATTTTCAAACCTTATGGGAACGAAGTGTTTAAAATTTTTGTATCTGAAAAGGAAATTGACTTAGAAGATATTGCTAATTCAAAAGGAGCTGCAACAAGGGGTGATTTAAGTGTATTAGAATTAATATTGAAAGATTCATACAAAGGTGTTCATAAAAGAGGCAATGAAAAAGCAGATGGAACCATTTCAGAGATTCTATTTAGAATAAAACCTTCTTTACCAAAATAAAAAGTCCGCTATCAGGTTTCAACCTATTGCAAAAAAACACCCCAAGTTCTTTTAAAATTGGGGTGCTTTTTGCTTTCTTATATGGGTTTGTGATCCGGATTGGATCTTAACTTCTCCCCCATTTCCAATCCCCAGATACGTTTCGGTGACTTTTATATTACTCAGTTGCCTCATAAGTTGTTAGGTCTGAGTAAAAGTATACAATCCTTAAAAAT
>CANBQT010000058.1 GCA_947371755.1 Chitinophagaceae bacterium | reverse complement strand
TATGGCACTTTTAACCGATTGAGCTGAATAGGCAACTTCCTCCATCTCATTTTTGTTGATTTTCTGAAGTACCTGACTATACACCGCATGAATCGAAACATTCAATTGTTTAGCTGAAGGATGGTTTATAACTTTTTGAGCATCCGAATCCCATTGACTTCTTAAGACCTTCACCTTTGTGGCCACATAGTTTTGTTTTCTATTAACGGTTATTCTTACATATAGTGGTATAGCCTCTTCCTTTTTAATATTAGAAGGTCCTTTTGTGTTAGCCCCTTCAAGGGTCTTTTTAGCTTTCTTTTTGAATACAATTGCTACTGTGGGATTACTCATCTTTTAATAGTTTTTTTTGACACTTAGACCAGAAGTGGTCATACAGGTGTCATACAAAACTATCCACTTTTCGTCATTTTCTACCAAAATTTATTCCTTTACTCCACTACCAGAAGCAGCTGAAAGCCAATACAGACGTGCATTACAACAAAAAACCCCCGATTTCTCGAGGGTTTCATTTTTTGTACTATAGAGGTCCCGAGCGGATTCGAACCGCTGTGGAAGCTTTTGCAGAGCTCTGCCTAGCCACTCGGCCACAGGACCAATTTTAGGTCTAAATCTGAGATTGTAGCCCTAAACGGCTGCGAAAATAAAGCAAACAAAGGAATTTTAAAATTCTAAATCTTAAAACCCGAAATTTGCTGATAATATCGTTGTATGAACCAAATTGCACCAAGTGAATTAATTATCAATAGCAGAGGGGCAGTATATCATTTAAATCTTCGCCCAGAAGAATTAGCAGATATTATTATCACAGTGGGCGACCCTGATCGGGTTGCTGAGGTCAGTAAACATTTCGATCATCTAGAAGGAAAATACAACCATCGGGAATTTAATACACATACAGGAACTCTTGGCAATAAGAGAATTAGTGTGGTATCCACTGGAATTGGTCCGGATAATATTGATATTGTTTTGAACGAATTAGACGCTTTAAAAAATATTGATTTTGAAACCCGAACCATTAAATCACAGCTCACCAAATTAACTATTATCCGAATAGGCACATCTGGTTCTTTACAGTCCGACATACCCGTGGATAGTTTTGTGGCAAGTACTCATGGATTAGGGTTAGACAATTTGCTTAACTTTTACCGCCATACCAATAACGATGAGGAGAACCACCTCCTACGCGAATTTGTGGCGCATACACAATTAAATTCAAGCACTACGCATCCGTATATCGCTTCTGCAGGCACTTCAGTACTCAAACATTTTGTGGATGGATTCCATCAGGGCATTACAGTAACTGCTCCTGGTTTTTATGGACCACAAGGACGGGTGCTAAGATTAGGATTGAGTAATCCGGATCTTGTAGATCGATTTACGGGATTCAGATATGGCAATCATCGCATCACTAATTTTGAAATGGAAACCAGTGCAATTTATGGCTTGGGGCGTTTACTTGGTCATCATTGCTTAAGCTTAAACGCCATCGTTGCCAATCGTGTACGAAAAGAATTTAGTAAAGATGGTGCCGCTGCAGTTGAACAATTAATAGTAAAAACATTAAGCATATTATCCACGATTTAAAGCGATCAAAAGATTCATGAAATATCAGTTTTATAAATATCAAGGAACAGGAAACGACTTTGTGATCATGGATAACCGTGATGGGAAAATTGTTTTAACACAGGAACAAGTTCATTTGATCTGTGACAGAAGGTTTGGAATTGGCGGAGATGGATTAATGTTATTGAATAGATTAGATGGCTATGATTTTGAAATGCTGTATT
Organism: Chitinophagaceae bacterium; assembly: GCA_947371755.1. Classification (GTDB taxonomy): domain Bacteria; phylum Bacteroidota; class Bacteroidia; order Chitinophagales; family Chitinophagaceae; genus Sediminibacterium. The sequence continues at coordinate 16,364 of CANBQT010000058.1, read as the reverse complement.
TCAATTCGGATGGTCGTCCTGGTACCATGTGTGGTAACGGCGGAAGATGTCTTACCAAATTTGCATATGACCAGGGTATTAAACCTGATACCTATCGATTTATGGCAAGCGACGGACTTCATTTAGCTGAATTAGGTGAACTTGGATGGATACATTTAAAGATGAAAGATGTATCGAGTATTACTAATATGCATGGCGACAGAATTTTAGATACTGGTTCTCCTCATTATGTGAAGCAGGTACTACATGTTTCTAAAATAGATGTGGTGAAAGAAGGAAGGGAAATCAGATACAGTAAAACTTTTGAAGAAAAAGGTATCAACGTAAATTTTGTAGAATCTTCCAACAAGAATATTATCGTGAGAACTTATGAAAGAGGAGTAGAAGACGAAACCTATAGTTGTGGAACGGGCGTAACAGCTTCGGCCTTAGTATTTGCGCATAATGAAAATGGGTTTAATAGAATTGAGGTTCAAACCAAAGGTGGGCACCTTGCTGTTGAGTTTGATAAAATAGATGATGAAAAATTTGAAAATATCTGGCTTTGTGGTCCTGCAGATTTTGTATTTAGTGGTGAAATAACATTGGAAGATTAATAAAGCGGTATCATATGATTCAGTAAATTTGCATCTCATCGATTTTTTAATGCCTATTAGAATTAGTTAACATGATTCAATACTTCAAAAACATAGAGGGCAAAACAGTTGAAATTGATCGGCCCGATATGGGAGTATGGGTAAATCTGGTGCCACCTTTTAAAGAGGAAGAATTTGTTGAATTAAGTGAAGACTTTGAGATCCCTATTGAATTCTTGCGCGATTCTTTGGATATTGATGAACGACCACGATATGAAATTGAGGACAATGTAAAGTTTCTGGTTATTAAAACTCCTACAGAAAACAATTCCTTCAATGATAGTGACGCTTTCTATATCACTATCCCAATATGTATCATATTAACCCATAATCAAATCATTACTGTAAATTCTTTTGATAATGGCGCTATTAAAAAATTCCTGAACTCCTTTCAGAAAAGTCAGCCCGACAAGCGCAATATGATGGTGTTGAAAGTGTTTGAGAAAGTTGTTCAGAATTTCATGGAGTTCCTGAAAGAAATCAACCACCGACGTAATCAATATGAAACCAGCTTATACGAAAGTAATAGTAATGAGGACCTATTGAACTTGATGCGAATTCAAAAGAGTTTAGTTTATTTTATCACTTCACTTCGTACCAATGAAATGTTGATGATGAAGTTAGAAAGGACGAATTTTCTAGGGCTCAATGAAGATGAAAGAGAGTTTTTGGCGGATCTAATTGTAGACACCAGTCAGGCCCTTGAAATGGCTAATATTTATACCAATATTCTAACCAGTACCCTGGATGCATTTGCCAGTGTGATCAGTAATAACTTGAATAGTGTGATGAAGCGACTTACCTCCATCACAATCATTCTGTCATTACCAGCATTGGTGGCAGGTATTTATGGGATGAACGTAAAAATACCCTACGAAGAATCTCCTTTTGCGTTTTATATTCCCATCATACTTTCCTTAGTTGTTTCTGCAATTATCAGTTGGTACTTCATGAAGAAAAAATGGTTTTAATATGGCACTATTTAATGTAAGGGTATATGGCATATTAATTGACGATCAAGATCGATTATTAGTAAGTGATGAATTTATCAGAGGATCTTATATCACTAAATTGCCAGGTGGAGGATTAGAATTGGGAGAAGGAACCAGAGATTGCTTGAAAAGAGAATTCATGGAAGAAACCGGATTAGATGTAACTGTTGAACAGCACTTTTATACCACAGACTTTTTTCAGATTTCTGCTTTCAATAATAAAGATCAAATTATCTGTATTTACTATCGGGTTTCGCCAAATGAGAAATTTAAATTTACAACAAAAGAAATTCCTTTTGACTTTACTCCTGAACAAGTAGCGGATCCTACTAAAGAAGCAGAAGTTCTAAGATGGATTCCCTGCAAAGATCTAACCGAAAAAGATGTAACCCTTCCCATCGATAAAGTGGTCATCAATATGCTCAAACAAACAGATTGTTTTAGTGGCAGAAAATCTAATTCACTTTAGTTTATACTTCTTCTGATTTTCCCATCGCTGCCATTTTCATTTCACGTGCAGTTTCGTGCCCTAAATAGTTATCAATTAGAGTTTCAAAAACGTAGATCAAAGGAGTTAGCACCACTGCCATGATAAACTTATAGGTATAATTCACCAGACAGATAGCCAATACCAACTGCCAGCTCCATCCATTTCCGATTTTAAATGCAATGAACAAAACCACAAAACTATCAACGAGTTGGGAAATCACAGTAGAACCTGTTGCACGTAACCACACCCATTTCTCACCAGTTATTTTTTTGATCTTGTGGAACACCGTTACATCCACAATTTGGCTTACCAAAAATGCCACAAGGCTGCCTAAAATAATCCACATACCCTGACCGAATACCCCACTAAAAGCAACCTGCATATCTGTAATACCAGCCTCAGTTTTTGAGCCAACCCAAAAATCTGCAGGTGGTATCTTCATTGCCATGTAGAACATTACAAAAGCATAAGCGATTAAAGCAACTGCGGTGAAACTAATTCTTCGAACGGCTTTGGGGCCATAATATTCATTTACAATATCAGTAATGATAAATTCAAGGGGCCAAAGTAAAACGCCACAAGTGAGGTTAAATGATAGTCCTGATTGCCCAAAAATGGTAAAATTTGATGGTGTTATGCCAAAGATTTTCTCTAAAGAAAATATTTTGCCGCCAATACATTCAGCAATCAGTGCATTCGCAACAAAAAAAGCAGCAATACTAATAAAGAGTATAGTGGGTTTGTCTTTAAGTATTCTTTGAATCATTAGTTAAGTATAAAATGATGAATAAATTCGATGATAAAAAATAATAGATTAGTGATGACAAGCCAATTAGGAACTCCTATTTCGCGTTTTCTCATGAACAATATCAACGCAGAAAAGTTTACTATTATACTCAAAATAAAAGACAAAAACCAACCGAGGATGATAATTAAGCCCTTTAAATCCTGATTTGGGATAAAATCCTTCGTTCTTTGTAATATCAGACAAACAAGGAACAAGAAATTACAGATCAGAGCCAGCCGGTTGAGAAATAATAGTTTCCTCATAAAAATTTTCGTTTAAAATAGCATTAATTTGCGAATCGCATAAATTCGAATTATGAAGAAGTTCCAATGGAAGTCATTATTACCCCACGCAATTGCCGTGACTATTTTTGTTGTGGTATCTGTTATCTATTGTAAACCGGCCCTGGAAGGCAAGGTATTAATGCAAACAGACGTATTGCACTGGAAAGGCATGGCACAGGACCTGGTTCAGTACAAGGAAAAAACGGGGCATTTCCCGCTTTGGAACAATAATTTATTTGGGGGGATGCCAGCATTCCAAATAGCCATGGAATCGAGCAATCCTGCTTCTGTAGGTTTCTTGCACACTATTTTCATGTTAGGACTTCCTAAGCCCATTGGCTTTTTCTTTTTATTATGCATTAGTTTTTACTTTTTATCGCAGGTAGTAGGTTCAAATTACTGGCTTGGGATCATGGGGGGTATTGCATATGCCTATGCCACTTATAGTCCGGTTGTAATTATTGCTGGACATGAAACCAAATTACTTGCTATGGGTTATTTACCTGCAGTAATGGGTGCTCTCTGGTTGATCTATCAAAGAAAATATTTGTGGGGTCTGGCGCTTACGGCACTTTTTAGTGGTTTATTAATTGGGATGAATCACTTACAGGTAACTTACTATTTTCTTTTCTTAGCTGGCTTTATGTCCATTGCATTTGCCATTCAATGGATCAAAGAAAAAGATTTGAAACATTTATTCATTGCATTTGCTTTAGCCATTTTAGGCGGAGTGATAGGTGCGGGATCCAATTTGGTGGGATTAGCAACCACCAGTGATTTTTCAAAAGCAACCATGCGTGGTGGTAGTAGTTTAGATACGAGTGCCATCAAATCAAATAAATCACAAAAAACAACTGGTTTAAATACTCAATACGCATTTTATTATGGCAGTTACGGCCCATCTGAAACTTTCAGCTTTTTAGTACCAGGTATTTATGGTGGTAGCAGTGGTGGCGAATTAACCAGCGAATCGAACTTTGGAAAATTGGCTTTAGAAAAAGGTATTCCAGAAGAACAGGTTAGTCAGTTTACTGCTTCTATCAGCACTTATTGGGGGCCTCAACCCATGACTTCTGGCCCAGTTTACTTTGGAGCAGTAATCTGTTTCTTATTCATATTTGGAATGGTTTATTTAAAAACATGGCATCGCTGGTGGATATTAGCAGTTTGTATATTGTCGATCTTATTAAGTTGGGGAAGCAATTTTGCAGGTTTCAATGAATTCATCTTCAACATTGTTCCTCTTTATAATAAATTCAGAGCACCTAGTATAATTTTAATACTACCTCAATTATTATTTCCTTTTGTTGCTGTATTGGCATTACAACAATTCCTGTTTGTGGAAACTGATAAAAAAGCTGCCATTGAAAAAATAAAACTGGCAGCTTATATCACTGGTGGTTTCTTTGCGCTGCTCGCCTTTTTCTACATCAGCTTTAGTTATACCAGTGCTGGCGACACCAACTTAAAAGGGTATTTAGGCCAGATATTTAAGGGTAATCAAGAAGAAGTAACTGCATTTTTCAACGCACTGAAAGATGACCGTAAATCCTTATTCGGAAAAGATCTGATAAGAAGTCTGGTTTTAGTAATAGGTGCATTGACGTTGATTTGGCTTTATGCCCAAAATAAGATCAAACAATCTTATGTATTGGCAGGACTCGTGCTGATCAGCTCTATCGATTTAATTTCAGTAGGCAAAAGATACCTGAACGACAATAGTTTTCAAGAAGCTGAAACAGCAAATGAAGCTGTCTACAAAGCCTCTCCGGTTGACTTGGCCATTATGAAAGACAGTACACATCCAAGGGTTTTGAACACTACAGTTGGCAGCTATTTTAATGATGCCACAACAGCTTATCATCACAGAGATGTAGGTGGTTATAGTCCAGTTAAATTGAGCATCTATGAAGACCTATTGAATTTCCAGCTGAAGAAAACTCCCATCAATAAATCAGTGTTAGATATGCTGAATATGAAATATGTGATTGTTCAGGATCCACAAAATGGTCAACTGGCTCTGCAAATGAATCCTGAAGCATTAGGTAATGTTTGGTTTGTAAAGCACCTGAGTTATGTAAATGAACCATTAGGAGTAATGAAAGCAATGGATCAATTTCATCCTAAGGATACTGCTATAATTGAAGCTGGATCAAAAAAAGATATTGCTTTTGAACCAGTGGCAGACTCCTCCGCAAGTATTCATTTAATTAAAAATGATAATGATCTGATTCAATATGAATCATCATCAACATCCAACCAATTTGCTGTATTTAGTGAGATCTATTATAACAGAGGTTGGAAGGCATATATAGATGATAAAGAATCAACCATTATTCAAACAAATTATGTGTTAAGAGGTCTTGCAATTCCTTCAGGCAAACACCAGATCCGATTTGAATTCAAGCCTGCTTCTTATTATGAAAGTAAAAAAGCCGCAACTGTTTCATCAGCTTTGATCTGGGTATTATTAATTGCAGCAGTTGCCGGCTCCTTTAAAAAAGAAAAAGCAACTGAACAAAAAGCATAATGAACAGGCCATCCGTTTTAAGCCTGGTCTCCTACCGCGTTTTTCCACCTCTCATGGGCGGACAAAAATGTGTAGTAGATTTTTATGAACATTTGTCGCATCATGCAAAGATCACATTAGCTGTTTCAAAAGATAATAAGCCAGAATCAACGAGAAATTACCAGGTTGAGCCTTTCCTTTTTAATCATTGGGGCGGAGATTTTAATTTGATTTATATATTTCGGTTATTGAAACTGATCAAGAAAAACAAAGTCGATTATATCATAATTGAACATTCCTATTTTGGTTTTTTGGGAATCATATTGCGTTTTTTTTCCAAGAAAAAACTCATCATCAGAATGCACAATATCGAAGGACATCGGTTCCGGGATATGCAGAAATTTTGGTGGTGGATCTATCTGAAATACGAAAAATGGGTATGCCAGAAAGCAGACCATCTTTGGTTTACAGCCAGTACAGATTATCATTTCGCAATGAATGAATGGAAAGTTGATGCTTCAAAATGCAATACCCTTTTTTATGGCATAGAAAACAAAGAAATACCAGGTGTTTTGGAAAGGGAAGTTTGCAGAAAGTCAATTTTACAAAAACACGCATTGAACGAACACACAAAACTATTTTTGTTCAATGGAACACTTGACTATATTCCCAATACAGATGCGCTTCGCATCATTGTGCATGAAATTTTACCGAGACTTTCAAAAAGACAACTGAGTTTTAAAATCTTCATTTGTGGCAATAGAATTACTGATGAATGGCAGGTTGAATTAGAACAATATCCAGAAATCATTTTTGAGGGTTTTGTTTCAGACATTGCCACTTATTACAAAGGTTGCGATTGTTTTATTAACCCGGTTACCTTAGGGAGTGGGCTCAAAACTAAACTTGTAGAGGCCTTAGCAAATAATATTGACATTATTTCTGTTGAATCAAGCACGTTAGCAATTGACAGTTCCTATTCTGACAAGAAAATTGTTTTAATTGAAGACTACAATTGGGATGCATTTGCAGAAGCCATGTGTCATCAACCAAATGCGTCCCAATTAAATACGCCACAAGCTTTTTTTGATGCATTTAATTGGGAACAAATAATACAAAAAGCCATTTTATCTTTACATGAGTTATGATAAAGGGAATTAAAATATCAGTAGTGATCTGTACCTACAACAGGGCTGCCTATATACAGGAGGCCATGGACAGTTTGTACCATCAAACTATTGATAAGCAGCATTATGAAATAATTGTTGTTAATAATAATTCAACTGACAATACTGTGCAAGTTTGTAATGAATGGATTGCCACTCATTCTGATGCTCAAATTGCCTTTTATAATGAAGCAAAGCAAGGGGCATCCTTTGCCAGAAATACTGGCGCTGCCTTAGCCAAAGGAAATTTACTTTGTTTCATGGATGATGACGCCATGGCAGGGCCAGATTATTTAGAAAGAATTATTCTTTTTTTTGAAGAGCATCCTGATGCTGGAGGTTTAGGTGGTAGGATTATTCCTAGATATATACCTGAAGAACCAAAATGGATGAGTTATTATGTGTCATCCATGGTTGGTAATTTTGATTATAGCCCTTCTGTTACAGTATTCAGTCCCAATAAATATCCGCTCGAATCGAACATGATCATTCGCAAGATCGATTTTGACGCTATCAATGGATTCAATGTAGACTTACCTGGAGTGGTTGGCACATTGCGCATTGGCGGAGAAGGGAAGGACTTCTTCTTCAGATTAAAAGCACTAGGAAGGGTTATCTATTATGATCCAGCCATTGCAGTTCAACACGTGGTAGAAACAGCTAAGCTAACCAAAGAATATATGTATAGAGTGGCGAGTGGAATGGGAAGAGGTGAAAAAGTGAGAACACTTAAAGTTTCTAAAACTGCATACTTAAAAAAAATAGTAGAATATTTAATAAAGTTAGGCGCATCGGTAGTTCTTGGATTCAAATATTTATTGCAGGGCAAACCAGCACAATTCTGGCCAATCATACAATTTAGAATAGATACTTTGAAGGGACTCTTGGATAAGAATGTTTATTAAAGCATCTTATAAAAATGAGGCTTATTTCTGATAATGGTAAAAGAAAGCCCCCAAACAATGCATACATTTTTTGCAAGCCCTGCCACTTTCATCCAATCAGTAAAAGGATTTTTCAAGTGAATGAAGTGATCAATCACGGTTCCAAAGAAAAATACGATTGTTCCAAAACTATAATTCAATAATTGAAATAAAAACCAGCCTACCCCATATTGTTTTCTGATTCTTACATGATTGGATACTATTAACTGAAGTCCTTTCTTATCAAACAAATTGGCATAGGTTTTATCATCAGTACCAGTAGAATCTTTAATGGACTCTCCTAATAAATGAATGATTTTGATATCTCCATATAATACAAGATTGCCCAACTTTCCTAGCCTACTGCACCACTCCACTTCTTCTGCATATAAAAAAAAGTCCTCGTCCATCATCCCGACTTTTTGCACATAATCTTTTTTAACCATCAAATAAGCCCCGCTGATCCAATCAACCCTAACTTCTTCTGAAACCTGCTCTACACCTGGTTTTTGGGTGTTCAAAAATTTTGCAAGTCTTTTCAAAAAATCACCCCAATAAGGTATTGGCAATAAATGATTGATTCCACCCTTCATGTAATAACTTCCAGAAATCTGTATACTATGATCTTCATATAAAAGTTGAACTCCGCAGGCAACACTATTGCTTGAAATGAATTTCTTGAAAGATTTTGCAATGGCATCATCCAATATCAGCGTATCAGGATTTAGTAACAAAAATACCTCTCCTGATGAATGCCGTATGCCTTCATTATTAGCTCTTGCAAAACCAGCATTGTATCCCATATCTACCCATTTCACAAAAGGAAATGCATGAATAATTTGATCTTTACTATGATCACCTGATGCATTATCAACCACTATCCATTCAAAATCATTCCCAGAATCGAACTGCATGGCAGATCCTATACAATTAAGTATATAAGCTGCCGATCGATAATTGACAATGATAATAGATAGTTTCATAGTAATTACTGAATTTGTTCTGGACGAGTTAGATAATTCAGGAACATTAAGATTTTAGAACTAATTCCAAATTTCAAAATGGGTCTTGGCATTTTATTTTGAAGATTCAACATATGCGAGAAAAGCGGTAATATTTTTTCAGATACAACTCCCGAATTAATGATTTGTTCTATTGCTTTAACACCATCATTTCGCAATAATCGCCAATAATAATCGTAAATCTTTAGATCTTTAAAAGCTCCCTCCCCGATTTTATAGGCAAACAGAATATTCTCCTTAAAGATGATATCAGAATTATTTCTACAAAAAACTGTTGTCTGGTCTTCATGCAAGCCGATACTTACCAAATGTTGATCCAAATAAACATATTCGAATCCGGCTTGCAAAACACGAACATAATAGTCAACATCAACCAACCAGATGAGTTCTTCATCATATTGTACTTTATCTCTAAGATTTGTCCGTAACATGGTATTACTGGGAGGCCCAATCACTTGTGCCAGCACCAAGTGCAAGGGGGTTTTTGAAAGTCTGTGAAGAAGGCCTGGAATATGTTGCAAAACAATTTCTTTACCATCTTCTGTTACCGCAGTGTTTTTGCAAAAAACAAAACCTGCTTCAGGCTTATCCCTAAATGCTTTTAAATATTTATTCAAGGCCTCTGCATCAAATAACCAATCATCCTGGTGCAACAAAACAAAAAAGTCGCCCTTGGCATGTCGAATAGCATTGTTCCAGTTTGCCGGGCTTTTCAAAGCAGGGCTATTTTGGATATATACGATGCTTAATTCTGATTTATAGGGCTCAATAGCTATTTTTACAGTATCATCAGGACTGTCGTCGGAAATAACCACTTCTACCCTTTTGTAGGTTTGCTGCATAACGGATTTCAATAACCTTACTACAAAGTCGGGTTTCTTGTAAGCCGGAATGCAAATACTGATTAAAGGTTCTGACATAATAAGATTAAAACATGAGCAATTTGATAACAAATATAGTTAAAGGCATCATTGGTAAATTCAAGCCGAAGGCAGAATCAACAAGATTTAAAGATATAAGCTGGGCTGTAGAAAAAATCCTTAAACACGAAGATGACCATACCCCCAAGCAAAAAAAGTTACCCATTGGCCTCATTCATTATAAAAGACCTTATGAGGTATTGCATACCTATAGAGAATTGTTTTGTAAAGAAATCTATCAATTCGATTCCAAATCTGATACACCTATTATCCTGGATTGTGGGTCTAACATTGGGTTAAGTGTTTTGTATTTCAAAACAATTTATCCTAATGCAAAAGTTTGGGCATTTGAACCTGATGCAACCAACTATGAATTACTAACCAAAAATATTCTGTCAAACAGTTTACAGGACGTTATAGCTGAACCAGCTGCCATTTGGATTTCTGATGGCACTATCAGTTTTTCAGGTAACGGTTCAGAAGCAAGTAGAATTGATGAGCATAATACCAACACTGCCAATCATACAGTAGCCTGCGTTCGATTAAAAAAATTGCTTTGTAAATTTGAAAAAATTGATTTTTTAAAAATGGATATTGAGGGAGGGGAATACAAAGTGATAACAGATTGTGCAAACGAATTATATCGTGTAAACAATTTCTTTTTGGAATATCATGGAAAATCAACTGAAACCAAACATCTTACTGAATTATTAGAGATTGTTGATAAGCAAGGGTTTCAAGCCTATATCAGAAATGCAGCTGATACTTTAGTTCATCCATTCATAGAGAAACAAACCAATACACAGTTTGATGTTCAATTAAATATTTTCTGCTACAAAAAATAAAGCATGCCTCAAAACCCATTTATATCTGTTGTGATCCCTTGCTATAATGACGGCGCTTATTTGCCCGAAACAATCAGCAAACTTAAAGAACAGACTTATTCTAATTTCGAAATCATTGTGGTGAATGATGGATCCACTGATCAGGTTACACTGGATGTTTTTCAGGAGCTTTCAGGGAAAGGAGTGATTGTTTTACACAAAGAAAATGGCAGAATGTCTTCTGCTAGAAATTATGGTGTTAACCATGCAAAAGGAAGCATCATAGCAGCTTTAGATGCAGATGATTATTTCGACCCTAGTTTTTTCGAAAAAGCAATTAAAATATTAGATGCCCAACCAGAAGTAGCGGTTATAACCAGTCATATCCAATTGTTTGGGGATTTCACACAAGTTGCAAGACCCAGAGGTGGCAATGCTTTTAACTTTTTGTTTTCAAGTGAATGTCCTGCTTGTGCCATTGTTCGTAAATCTTGTTGGGATGAAGTGGGCGGTTATGATGAAAATATGCGAATGGGTTACGAAGATTGGGAATTCTATATCCGTATCACCAAAAAAGGATGGTTAGTAAACGTAATACAGGAAAAACTTTTATTCTATAGACAAACAGCCGGCTCCACCCATAAGAATGATACCATTCCACATCGTCAGGAATTGATCAATTATATTATTGATAAACATCACGACTGGTATCTAGATAATTTAAAAAAACTCATAGCCAATAAGCAGGTTTTATATACCGAATCAAGAATCGCTTTGCCCACCATTTTTACAATGTTGATCAATCGCCTCAAAAAAAAGCACTTATAATTTTTCATGGGAATCATACAAAAGCAAAGTGTTCGGTCATCTTTATTTATTCTTCTCGGTTTCATCATCGGGGCAGTGAATATATTGATTCTATTTCCACGTTTTTTTACACAAGCAGAAATTGGATTAACCAGGGCAATGATTGATATTTCATTAACCTTATCAGTTTTGTGTACGCTGGGCTCTTTACCTGTGATCTATAAATTTTTCCCTTTCTATAACGACTATACAGGTACTGAAAAGAACGACTTACCCATGATCACTGCTATTGCATGTGCACTTGGTTTTACCATCACTTGTTTAGTTGGTTATTTTGCCAAAGATTTTATCATAAGAAAATTAGGTAAGTCACCCGAATTCGCCTCTTTTTTTTATACTGTTTATCCCTATACTTTTTTTCTATTGCTATTCATGTGGCTGGAGGCCTTTGGATGGTGTTTAAAGAAAACAGCACTAACTAATTTTTTACGTGAAACTGCTATACGAATCCTTACCACCATACTCATTTTATTATTTGCATTCAAAGTAATAGACCTCCAACTTTTTATTCACTTATTCTGCTTACTGTATTTATTACCTGCAGTTGTTTTACTAATCACATTGATCAGATCTGGAAAATGGAAATTGAATATCATCCCTCTCAGTTCTGTTACTAAACGCTTAAAGAAACGGATGTTTACTTTTAGCATGTTCTTATTCGGGGTTCAGTTTTTAAATGTATTGGCTCGTACCAATGATACATTTTTGGTGATTGGATTAAGGGGACTGGCTGAGACAGGTATTTTTTCAATCGCTTTATATGTTTCTGCAGCGATGGAAATACCCCAAAGGAGTTTAACCTCCATTAGTATTCCCATTTTAGCTGAATCATGGAAAAATAAAGACATGCAACGCATATCCAGTATTTATGCCAAAAGCATTTCGAATTTATTGGTGATTGCTTTAGCCATGTTTGGGCTTATATGGTTGAATATTCATAATCTGGTTAGTTTCTTGAACCACCTTGCATCAAAAGGCGGAGGTAATTATGAAGTTATTAGCTCTCTTGTTTTTGTGATGGGTTTATCGAAGGTATTAGACCTTTCAACAGGAGTTAATGGGCAGATCATTGGCACATCTAACTATTGGCGTTTTGATTTTTATACCAATGTGTTTTATACAGTTCTTTCAATCCCGTTAAATTTTGTATTGATCAAGTATTTTGGATTAATGGGTCTTGCTTATTCCAATTTAATAGCCCTTAGTTTATACAACAGTTCTAGATATATTTTCTTGTACAAGAAATTCGGAATGCAGCCTTATCAACTAAAGCATTTAATCGTATTAGTTATTTGCCTTTGTATTTATGCTGGAATACACTATTTACCGCAAGCATCTAATTTGTACCTGGATATCCTATTTCGTTCCTGCTTGTTTGTATTATTATTTGCACCCGTTGTTTATATTACCAAAGTCGCTCCAGATTTGATAAAAATTGTTTCTGATAGAATTTCTTTTCTGAAATCAGGGGCAAATTAAAGTTGCGCGAGCTTTTCTAGAAAAAGGGCCAATCCCTTTCGTTTATTAGCTGTTAATGTATAACTGATATTCTCTGTATAGTATTTTTTAAGATCAAAATTTGTGAAGTGCTGTTCAGCAACTACTTCATCAATATGCTGGAGGCCATCGGCATTTGCAAGATTAAATTCGTCTTCAAATTCCTTTCCCAGGGGTTTATTGGCAATCCAGGCTGCAAAAACAAAAGGGAACCCTGTAAATTCAATCCAATTAGATGCTAGATCAAACATGTAAGGTGAGATTTTTCTTTGCTCCAAAGCTCTATCTCCAATCACTATACCTGCCACACTACCTTTAATATCAGATCTGAAATCTTCTTTTGCATCTTTTAATACCACTTCTTTTTTCCAGTACTCTTTAAATAAAATTTTAGCAAGAATGACGGAAGTGCGGCTTTGATAATCCAAAAGCACAGTTTCAATCTGATCTATGGGTACTTCGCTAAATAATGCAACAGATGCCACTTCCTGCTCTGCTCCAATACAATAGTCTGTAATGATGTATGACTGCTTCATTTGAGGCAAAATGGCAACAGGCACTAACCCCACATCAATTTCATCATTCAATAGCATGTTAGCTATTTTGGAAGGGTAATCTTCGATCAGTTCAATCCTATCCATTAAGCCAGAGCGCTTTATTCCATGTAAAAAAGGCTTGGTATTTAAATAACTTACTGCTCCAACACGTATCTTCTTGTTCAATTCAGTTAAATTTGCATGCAAAGAAACAGAATAAACCCATTACAACAAACATTCATGGAACTCAATAATCTTACAGCTATTTCCCCTATCGATGGTAGGTATCGCAGACAAGTAAATCAATTGGACGAATATTTTTCGGAATATGCCCTTATAAAGTACCGCGTTTTAGTGGAGATTGAATATTTCTTTTTCCTAGCAGATAAACGTTTTTTTAAGTTGCCAATTAAAGCAAGAACTGCACTCAAAAAAGTGGTGGATGAGTTTAGTGTTACTGATGCACAACAGATCAAGCAAATTGAATCCATCACTAATCACGATGTAAAAGCTGTAGAATATTTTTTAAAAGAACAATTAGAGAAAGCAGGGATTGCCCATTTAAAAGAATGGATCCATTTTGGATTAACATCCCAGGATATCAATAATACTTCTATCCCTTTAAGTTGGAAGAATTGTATGGAATTTGATTATTTACCCAATATTATGAATCTGCAAAATCATTTGCAGAAATTGGCTAAAGATTGGAAGAATATTTCTTTGTTAGCTCGGACACACGGACAAACTGCCTCGCCTACTCGTTTGGGTAAAGAGATCATGGTTTTTGTAGAACGTATCAATAATCAAGTATCCTTATTTTCTCATATTCCATATGCTGCAAAATTTGGTGGTGCCACAGGGAATTTCAATGCACATCATGTAGCATTTCCTAAAAAGAATTGGGTGTTATTAGGCAATGAATTTGTGGAAACCAGACTTGGTTTACAAAGAATGCAATTCACTACCCAGATCGAACACTATGATAGTTTAGCGGCACATTTTGATAGTTTAAAAAGGATCAATAATATCTTGATCGACTTATGTAGAGATATCTGGACCTATATCAGTATGGATTATTTCAAACAAAAAACAAAGGCAGGTGAAGTAGGTTCTTCTGCGATGCCCCATAAAGTAAACCCGATTGATTTTGAAAATGCGGAAGGGAATTTAGGTATGGCAAATGCTTTACTGGAACACCTTTCAGCAAAACTCCCTATCAGCCGCCTTCAACGTGATCTAACAGATTCTACTGTACTAAGAAATATTGGCGTACCAGTAGCACATATTACTATTGCACTTAAATCTTTGGAGAAAGGATTGAACAAATTAGTATTGAATGAAGCTAAGTTGAAAGATGATCTGGATAATAATTGGGCCGTTGTAGCAGAAGCTATTCAAACCATATTAAGGAGAGAAAACTATCCAAACCCTTATGAGGCATTAAAAGACCTTACAAGAGGAAATCATAAGATCGATAAGCAAGCTATTCAAAGTTTTATTGCAGGTTTAAAAGTATCAGGTGCTGTAAAAAAAGAATTGAAAGCAATTACTCCAGCCAACTATGTGGGAGTGAATCCAAATTACTAAGTACCATAACACAGGGGCTAAAGCCCTGAATCTTCTTTATGACTCTTTAACCCCAGCCTAAAGGCAGGGGTTAACATTTTTATACATATCTATTTCATAGATATCAGCAATAAAATGAAGAAGAATGGTTAACCCTAGGCTTCAGCCCAATTCGTTGCAATATTCAATGCCCGAGCCTAAAGGCCGGGGTTAACATTTTTATACTTATCTATTTCATAGATATCAGCAATAAAATGAAGAAGAATGGTTAACCCTAGGCTTTAGCCTAGGGATTGAGTATGGAATTGAAGAATGGGCTTCAGCCCTTACGCTGAGAATGAATCAATCTAAAATCATTTTATCTAAATAAAAATGTTATTCCATACATTTTATTTCTTTTAGCTCTAAAATTTAGAGATATGTCATACACTAAAATAATGGTTCATGCTGTTTGGGGTACTAAAAGAAGATATCCATTTATTACTAAAGATATTCGTCCTATCATTATTAATCATATAAAAAACAATGCAGCATCAAAAGGGATTTATATAGATACAATCAATGGGTATAACGATCATATGCATTGCCTAATGGATCTTAATCAAGAATATAGCATTGGAAAATCAATTCAACTTTTGAAAGGTGAATCTGCTTTTTGGATTAATAAAGAGAAATTAACTAGATTAAAATTTGAATGGTCCAATGAATATTATGCAGTATCAGTTGATGCTCAAAATATATCTCATACTAGAATGTATATACAAGGTCAAGAAGTGCATCATCAAAATATAAGCTTTCAACAGGAGTATGATGAATTAATGAGGGGGTTTGGATTTTAAAGAGAAACTTCCACAGCTCTAGGGCTAAAGCCCACAATTCATTGAAATTTCCTATGCCCCAGCCTAAAGGCCGGGGTTAATATATATTTTCATTCAAACTTAAAGGCAGGGGTTAATATATATTCCAATTCATAACTAAAGGCCGGGGTTAATATATATTTTCATTCAAACCTAAAGGCAGGGGTTAATATATACTTTCATTCATAACTAAAGGCCGGGGTTAACTAATATCTTTTCTCAAATCATAGGCCTGGGTTAACAAATATCTACATCTGAATTAAAGGCTAGGGTTAACTTATTGGGATATGTTAACCCTAGGCTTCAGCCTAGGGATTGGAGGTAAAGTTAAAATAGGGCTTCAGCCCTTACGCTGTGTTAACAACAAATTAAAGACCGGGGTTAACAGGTATCTTTTTTAGTATGGAATTTTTCTGTTTTCTCATCACCTGTCATATCACCATTTGCTCTTATCTGAATTTGTACATTGGTGATCCATTCGACGCAACC
>CANBQT010000057.1 GCA_947371755.1 Chitinophagaceae bacterium | reverse complement strand
TTATCAGCATTGGCAATATATAATGTCTTTTCATCGCTGCTTAATGCTACGCCATTGGTGGTTGAACCTGAAGGGGCATTGGGAAATAAAGCCGCATTTAATGTTTCAATAACTTTTTTTGTATTGGTATTAATTATAGAAACAGAATTGTCGTTAGAATTTGCCACATATAGGTAATTTCCATTTTTTGAAATACAGAAATCGTTGGGATTACTTCCTACCTGAATTTCATTGGTTATTTTTTTTGATTTCGTATTATAAATCAACAATTTCCCTCCGCCCCAGCAAGTGATATATAGTTCTAATCTATTGTTTGATAATTTACAGGTATATGCTTCAGCTGGAAGTTTTACAGTATCAATAATTTGTTTAGTTCTTAAATCAATTGTATAAAGAGAATTATTGTCTTTTGTTACTACATACAAAAGGTTAGATACATCATCTATTTCTAGTCCAGCTGGTGATATATGCACCGGCCATTTATTTCCTAAAACAATACTGTCTATTAGTGTCAGTTTATTTTTATTTACAGCATATTTTAAAATCCAATTATCATTTCCTCCGGAAGCGTATAATAATTTCTCATCTGCACTAAATTTTAATCCCAGCCAAGATTTAGCTATACTGATTTCATCCACCATTTTCTCATTGATCAGATCAATCAATTGGAGTGTTTGTTTTCCTTGGCCATTATTAGTTATTGCCATTATTTTTTTAGAAGGCGAGATGGCCATATTTAATGGCAAATCTCCTAAAGGAATACTTTTTCCTGCAGGTGTTAGAGACCATCCATTGGGAAGTTCTACACGGGTCTGTAATTTGGAGGTATTAACTTGTGCATTTAATGAATTGAATAATAATAATGTAATTGCGTAAATAACAAACTGTTTCATATTAGCACGAATTAATGATAAATATTAAAAATTATAATAAATTTTAAACATACTGTTTCTAGGCGATCCAGGCCATTTGTTGGTGTTATTATAGGCCGAGTTCCAATAAATTTTATCAAAAATATTATTTACATTAAATGCAAGTTTGAAATGCCTGATTTGATAATTGATACCTGCATTAAACAAAACATATCCTGGCAAGATTACATCTTTGTCTAAGGTATTTCTTTGACCCACCTGTGTATGGCCAATTGCAATACTTAGTCCATTTAAAATACTATTAGTAAACCTATATTTTATCCAACTATTACTACTATGTTTTGGGGCATTCTCGGCAATCTTTCCAACTTCTTCTGTTTTAATACTTTTAATAATTTCAGTTTGATTATAACTGTACCCAGAAAAAATACTAAGATTTGGATTGATATTTCCTTGCATTTCTATTTCTAAACCTTTTGATTGTTGTACACCTCTTTGAGCATATAAATTTGGATTGGTAATATCATTTGCATTAACAGCCAAATTATTGATTGTAATTTGATATAATGCAATACTGGCAAAGAGTTGGTTTCTGAATAAATCTGCTTTAACACCCGTTTCAAACATAGTACTTGTAACGGGTTTAAAAGGTTGATTAAATACTTGTAATACAGAACTAGGTTCAAAAGGATCAAACCCATTGTGAAAGTTGGCATAAATATGATAATTCCTATCTAAAGAATAATTAACGCCAATTTTAGGTATCAGTTTATTTACACTGGTAATATTATCTTCTTCAGTACCTGATTGAAAAAATTCTCCACGAATTCCTGCAATGAATTGCCATTTTTTAAACGTCAAATGTTCCTGAATATAAATTCCATTTGTGGTATAAACGCCATTGGCAATTTCTTCGCCACCTGCTGAATCAATAATAGAATGATATTGTGCTACATTTCTTGCTACATATTCTGGATTTAATAAGCTAAATGTGCCGACTATTCTATTATTAGCACCAAATTCGGGTAATTCACCCTCCCATTCATTTGCACTTAATTTGTTTGAAATATAGTCATAACCTAAAATGATTTGATGCTTTATTTCTCCTTGATTTATTAAATAACTAAAATAGTTTGTAAAAGTATTGGTAGTTGATTTAACATGCCTGTAATTGTAGCTAAGTGAAACTGAATCATCTGTTATGTAGTCTTCAATATTATGTTCGGAAAGTTTTTGATTTGTTTGGTATCGTAGCAAACTAGTGTTAAAACTGAGTCTTTTATTAAACTGATATGTGGCAGATAAAACTGCTGAATAATTTGTTTCTTTTAAATAATCAGTTGGTTGAATTAAGGAAAGCTGAATAGGTGTAGAAAGTAAATTGTCATTTTCTTCTAAACCAGGTTGACCTCTGTCTACAACTGAATTAGTATTGGATATAGATACATCCAAATTAACATGCAATTTATTATTTGGAATAAAAGAAATGGATGGTGCAACTTGGAATGATTTTAGAAAATATCCATTGCGAAAAGATTCCTTCTGATCAAAACCTGTATTTAATCTATAGAGTAATGTCTTATCCGTATTAATCTGTCCAGTAGCATCTAATTGAGCATTATAGGCATTCCAGGTTCCTTTACCAATGGTAGCGGTAAAATGATTCCCGGTTAATGGTTTCTTAGTAACTAAATTAATGGTTCCGCCTGGATCACAATTGCCATATAAAACCGAGGTTGGACCTTTAATCACTTCAACCCTTTCTACATTAACCATCAATGGACTTGTAAGTGATGTGTTAAAGGTTCTCAATCCATTGATAAGCCTTGCATTTTCTGCATGGAGGCCACGAATATTATATTCTTCATATCCCGAATAATGAGTAACACCCGCCACATTTTCTAAAGCATCTGTTAAATGCATCTGCATTTTGTCTGTTAGTAATTCTTTTGTTACAGTTGAAACAGACTGAGGAATTTCAGAAATTGTTGCTTTCGTTTTTGATGTAGCAAAACTATAATCACTTTTATATGATTCTATATTTCTTCCAAAGATCTCCACATTTTGTAGCATGTTGATGTCAAAATCTATTTGGATATCAACTTCTTTTTGTCCAATGTTTGAAATTTGAACGAATTGTTTTTTGGAAACTAAGCCGATCCCATTGATAATTAATGTGTCTGTAAAACCTGTTAATTGGTTAAAAGAAAAATTTCCAAATTCATCAGTGATGGTTTGACTTTTATTTTTTAACAACAATACATTCACAAAAGATGCTGGACGGGTATCTGACAATCTGATTCTTCCTTTGATTACTCCATCGCTATTTTGTGCAGTTACTTTTAAAGTTTGAAAAATAAAAAATGTTAAAATTAACCCGAAAAGAAAAAATCTCATTTTTAAAAAATTTTTTGAACTACTAAAATTAAACCTGAAGGATGTTTTATTTTACAATTTAATATGAACATATTGCTAAATTAAAAACGCCCCTTTCGGGGCGCTTTCTTATGCTTCATTTAAAAAAGAATAGCGATAATCAGTAGGTGGATTGAAAGTTTCCTTAATTGTTCGGGCACTTAACCAGCGATAAAGATTTAATTGACTTCCTGCTTTGTCGTTTGTGCCAGAAGCTCTTGCGCCACCAAATGGTTGTTGCCCTACAACTGCACCGGTTGGTTTGTCGTTGATATAAAAATTACCGGCAGCATTTCTTAATTTGTTGGTGGCTAATTCAACTGCAGCTCTATCCTGAGCTAAAATTGCTCCAGTAAGTGCATAATTAGAAGTACTATCAAGAAGAGATAGTGTGGCTTCAAATTTCTCAGCATCGTATACATAAATGGTTAATACTGGGCCGAATATTTCTTCACACATGGTAGTGCTCTTAGGATCTTTTGTGATGATCACAGTAGGTTCAATGAAATAACCTTTTGTTTTGCTATAATTACCTCCTACAAGAATGCTTGTTTTTCTATTCTTCTTGACGTTATTGATATATTTAGTAATACTGTTATAAGATTTCTCATCAATCACTGCATTAACAAAATTGCTAAAGTCTTCCACTGTACCCATTTTCATGGATTTTAGTGCTGCCACTAATTTAGTCTTTACAGCCTCTGCTATATTACTTGGAATGTAAGCTCGCGATGCTGCAGAACATTTTTGACCCTGATATTCAAAAGCACCTCTTGCAAGTGCCGTTACAACTGCATCTACATTGGCACTTTTGTGTGCAATAACAAAATCTTTTCCTCCTGTTTCACCCACAATTCTTGGATAACTGCGATAAAGATTCATATTCTCACCAATGGTCTTCCACATTCCATTAAATACACCAGTTGATCCTGTAAAGTGCACCCCAGCGAATTCTCTGTGAGAAAAACACACTGAACCAAGTGTTGGACCATCTACATAAATTAAATTAATGACACCATCAGGTAATCCTGCTTCTTTTAAAATTCTCATGAACAATTGAGCAGAATATACTTGGGTATTGGCAGGTTTCCATACTACTACATTGCCACACATAGCAGCAGAAGTAGGAAGGTTTCCTCCGATAGCAGTAAAATTAAATGGCGTAATCGCAAGTACAAATCCTTCAAGTGGACGCCATTCCAAACGGTTATGCATTCCTGGACCAGAAATAGGTTGTTCCTGATAGATCTTACTTAAAAAATGAACGTTGAATCTTAAAAAGTCTATCAACTCACAGGCAGCGTCAATTTCAGCTTGATAGGCATTTTTACTCTGACCAAGCATGGTAGCAGCATTCATTTGAAAACGATACTTAGTAGCAAGTAAGTCGGCCGCTTTCAAAAATATTTGAGCACGATTTTCCCAACTCATAGACTCCCATGATTGTTTTGATTTTAAAGCAGCATCGATGGCTAATTTAACATGACTTGCATCACCGGCATGAAATGAGCCTAAAGTATGGCTTAGTTCATGAGGCGGGTGAATGTCTACTAATTTTCCAGTTTTAACTGCCTTTGATCCAATATACATGGGTATTTCAATTGGCTTCTTTTTAAGTTCGGCAAGTGCCTTTTTTAAAGAAGCTCTTTCTGTTGATCCCGGTGCATAATTCAGAACAGGTTCATTTATGGGAAGGGGGTAAGAGAAATATCCTAAACTCATAACGCTTATTTTAATGATTAGGGATGCAAAGTTAGAGCAAAAAGATTTAGGTAGATGGAGGTCTGTGGAATAATCAGTTAATTTGTAATATGGCAATCATATTATTTGATACAAATTCAAGAATTAGTTTATTCCCATTAACACTTACACGGTCTATTGCAGCTTTAAGATTTGGAATATTAACCATCCAGGAAAGGTGGGCATTAAGATCTAAAGAAGAAGTGTTTATTCGAACTGATCATTATTTGCAAATCCTGTATCCTAAGCCCATACTTGTTGACCATATTTGGATAGATGCTTCCATCATGCCAGATGATGCATTAGTTCAAACAATTTTAAATCTAGAGGATGATACTTGTATTGTTGATAGCCTGGGATTTGTAGCTGGAAGGAAGTCAGTTGGGTTTAATGATTTTGTGCCTGATAGTTCAATATTTGCCAAACAAATTCAATTGTCAGAAGCCATAAAACGACTGAAATATTGCTGGGAAATGATGTTATGGAATGATAGTATGATCCGAGAAGATTTTAAATTAGTTACAAGAGGAAGATCTTCTCAACCTATCTCCCCAACTGTGCAGGTGATGCAAACTGCAGATATTTTTATTGAAGAAGGTGCCAAACTGGAATTCTGTACACTCAATTCTACAACAGGACCTATTTATATTGGAAAAGAAGCAGAGATCATGGAAGGTTCTTGTGTACGTGGGCCATTTTCAATGGGCTACAATTCAGTTCTGAAAATGAATAGTCGCATTTACGGAGCAACTAGTCTTGGCCCATGCTGTATGGGTGGGGGAGAAATCAAAAATTCTGTTATCATGGGCTATACTAACAAAGCTCATGATGGTTATTTAGGCGATGCAGTGATCGGAGAATGGTGTAATATGGGTGCTGGATCTAGTAATAGTAATGTTAAAAATACTGCAGGTGAAGTAAAAGTTTGGAATTACGCTACCAATTCATATTTGGGTGTTGGTCAAAAATGTGGATTGATCATGGGCGATTATTCCAGAGTGGCCATCAATTCTGCTGTAAATACCGGAACCATTGTAGGAGTAAGCTGCAACGTATTTGGTGCAGGACTTCTTCCCACCATTTTCAATAATTTCAGCTGGGGTTTAAGTGGTAATAAATATGATCTTAAAAAGGCATTTTTTGCCATTGACAATTGGAAGAAAATGAAAAATCTACACATTACAGAAGCGGAAACTTCCATTTTGGAAACTATATTTGCGCAAATTCAATAGAAAAGAAACGTATTAATTAAAAGTGAAATAAATATTCGTATGAGAAAGCAAATAGCAGCAGCGAACTGGAAAATGAATTTAACTATTCAACAAGGTGAACAATTATTAAATGATATTATCGCAAAACCACATGATTTGAAAAGCCATCAGCTTGCAGTATTTGCAGTTCCATTTCCATATTTATCAATGGCTGTTCAGAAATTTGCTGGTAAATCAAATGTTTTCATAGCAGCACAAAATTGCTCAAACAAAAAAAATGGTGCTTATACAGGAGAAACATCGGTTGAAATTCTACAATCTGTAGGTATTCAATATGTTGTTTTAGGGCATTCAGAAAGAAGAGAATATTATCTTGAAAGCAATCAATTCTTGGCAGAAAAATTAGACATCTGTCTTGCGAATAATATGAAGCCAATTTTTTGTTGCGGTGAACCATTAGCTATTCGTGAAGCAAATACTCAAAATGAATTCGTGGCAAAGCAATTGAATGAGTCTTTATTTCATTTAACTGCAGAACAATTACAAGAAGTTGTAATTGCATATGAACCAATCTGGGCTATCGGTACTGGTAAAACTGCATCAAGTGCTCAAGCTCAGGAAATTCATGCTTTTATTAGAAGTCATATTGCATCAAAATATGGTAATACTGTAGCTGATTCTATCTCAATTTTATATGGAGGAAGTGTTAAAGCGAATAATGCCGTTGAATTATTTTCTCAACCAGATGTTGATGGTGGTTTAGTAGGTGGGGCTTCTTTGATCGCCGAAGAATTTGTTGCTATTATTAATGCGTTGAAGTAATGGCTATTTTGAGACATTCCACTTTGCAACCATTGTCAAGACAGCATCATCAGGGATTATTAGTTTCTTTATTGTTAGAGAAAGGTGTTAAAAAAAATGCTTCTTTGAAAGAGATGCGTGATTTTATTATCCAATTCTGGGAACAAGAATTGCGCCTGCATTTTGAAAAAGAAGATTTGTTATTCTTACCATTGGCCTATAAATATCCACAGCTGATAGAAGGTTTAACACAATTAAAAAATGAGCACCAAGAAATCAGGCTCATCATCCAGAAGCTAAATAATGAAGCTCGAGCAGAACAGTTAGATACTATTGCTTCTTTTGCAACTTCATTAGAAAAGCATATTCGTTTTGAAGAAAGGCAATTATTCAATGCCATACAAGAAGTATTACCAGAAGATGAATTAAATGATTTCATAGACGAACTACAATCAATCTCTGAAAAGGACTTCTGTACTAAATATGCAGTAAGATTCTGGGAATAATTACAACTTGTTAATCTCTTGCGCTCTTCCTAAACGATCGTTAATGGCCCTTCCTAATCCTTCGTCTGGGAATAGTTCAGTAATGATGACATCGAATTGAAACTCGTCAATACATCGCATTACTTCAAATAAATGTTTTGCTGCTTCATTTAAATCTCCATTGGGTGACAATACATATTGGTGCCCTTTTTTTAAACCTTCGTATACTTTATTAAAGGTAATAATCGCAATATTTTTATCTTCATATTCCTTGATCATTTGTGCTATATCACCACGGTATAAGGGAGTTTTAGTAGCGTAATGACTCTTCATCTGCCCGGCACTTTCTGGTTTCTCTGAATGTTCTTTTACTACTACTTTCAAACCAGTTAATTTCTCGATTTGTTCGGCAGAAACAGCTCCGGTTCTATGTAATATTATTTCTTTATTCGAAACTTCAACAATCGTTGATTCTAGCCCAACCTCACTTTGCCCGCCATCTAAAATGTAAGAGACTTTATTTTTTAATCCATCTAACACATGCTGCGCCGTAGTTGGGCTAACATATCCAGATGGATTGGCACTGGGTGCTGCAAGTGGAAACGTTAATAACATCAATAATTTTGTGGTTATTATTTGATTGGGTACCCTGATAGCAACTTTCGAACTTCCAGCAGTAATCAGATCTGAAATAATTGGTTTTTTGGGAAGAAGCAATGTAAACGGACCAGGCATGAAGGCCTCAGCTAATTGGAGGCTAATAGGATCAAGTTCTGCATACTTACTAATGGAAGCTACATCCACAACATGTACAATTAACGGATTGAAAGTAGGCCTGTTCTTTGCTTCAAATATTTTAATCACTGCGGTGTCACTTAAAGCATTTGCTGCTAACCCATAAACTGTTTCAGTTGGTATTGCCACCAGTTCATCGGATTCTAAAAGGGTAGTGGCTTTTAATAAATTTTCACCTATTTGAGACATACATATTAAAATTGAACTGGTAAATCAACTGGAGAAAACAGGTTTAACTTGTCTAAATGTAAAATGGTTTTGTCTCCAGTTTCGTTTGGATGATACATCGGAACAAATTTAGCACCAAAAACAAATTCATCGTAAGTATAAGAAGCTTTAGAAATAACCGTATTTGAAAAGCTCTCATCAAATCCCTGTACAAAAATGAGTAATTCCACTTCAGCATTAGCCATGTCTTCTTTAGAAAATTGATAAATCGGGCTATCCTCATTTATGGGATGAACTAATGTCCAATTAGCCGTCATAGTAGAAGCTTTAGCAATATCTAATGGAACATTGAAGAATTTATTCTTTTTTACTCCGTCCTCAACTACTTTCATCGCCATGGTTACTTTTACTTCTACATTTACTAAATAGTTTTTGGTATAAGGAACCATCCTAAACATTAAAGCAACACCTTCATTGAAAGGTGAGAACAAAGCATTTTTACTATATCTGATAAAAGATCTTGGTCTGGCAAATCTACCATATAATAAACCTGTCATTAACGCAAAACTCATTAACCCGGTTAAGGCTTCCAGAGATGCGACAAAACTGGTCATGAAACCTACAGGATTAATTCTCCCATATCCTACGGTTGTAAATGTCTGAGCGCTAAAAAAAAATGCTTCCCCAAACTTTTCACCAAAGGTTTCTGCAACTAATCCATTTAAATGCTCAATCCCGATCAATAGATACAAACATGCAAATAGGAGGTTGATAAAAACAAAGAAAAGCATGATAGCGAGAAGAAATTTCCACCGCTTCATGGTTAGCATGGTGTGATACATGTTTAATCGCTGCCAAATAAGTAGTCCATGGACTTCCACATTTGCCACCCCATTTTTATTGAAAAACCTGCCTCCACCTAATGCCGTATTGGTTCCTAATCCGGTTTCATTATTGATTTGAGCCTTTTTATTCCACATTTTTATTTGCATTCCTCAACAAGATTATGTCCTAAAAATAAACCCTTTCTGCAATCTATCGTTATTCACATGTCATTAATAACATAATCGTACATTTTTGTGCTTCTCACACATATCTTTGCAGCCTTATGAAGAATATTAGGAATTTTTGCATTATTGCACATATCGACCATGGTAAAAGTACTTTGGCAGACCGTTTATTGGAACATACCAATTCTGTAGGTCAGCGAGATATGATGAACCAAGTATTAGATGATATGGACCTGGAACGTGAAAAGGGTATTACTATTAAGAGTCACGCTATTCAAATTAATTATCCTTACAAAGGAGAACAATATGTTTTCAATTTAATTGACACTCCTGGTCACGTAGATTTTAGTTATGAAGTGAGCCGTGCTTTAGCAGCCTGTGAAGGAGCTTTATTATTAGTTGATGCCTCTCAAGGTATTCAGGCTCAGACGATTAGCAATTTATATTTAGCCATTGAAAATAACCTTGAAATTATACCAGTGATTAATAAGATCGATATGGATGGAGCAAAGATTCCAGAAGTAACAGATCAAATCGTAGAACTTATTGGTTGTAAGGCGGAAGATATTTTATTAGCAAGTGGAAAGAGTGGCATTGGAATAGATGAGATTCTTGCTGCAATTGTAGAAAGAATTCCGGCACCTAAGGGTGACTATGAAGCACCATTGCAAGCATTGATCTTTGATAGTGTGTTTAATAGCTTTAGAGGAATCATTGTTTATTATCGCATATTGAATGGCGTGTTGAAGAAAGGCGACAAAATTCGAATGGTCGCCTCCGGAATGGATTATATAGCAGATGAAGTGGGAGTTTTGAAATTCACGATGACTCCGAAGAATGAAGTAAAAGCTGGTGATGTAGGCTATATCATTACAGGAATTAAAGTTGCTAAGGAGGTTAAAGTGGGTGACACTATCACTTTGGCAAATAATCCTGGTGAGATGATTCATGGTTTTGAAGAGGTAAAACCAATGGTTTTTGCAGGCATCTATCCAGTTAATACAGATGAATTCGAAGAATTGCGTGATTGCATGGATAAATTGCAATTGAACGATGCCTCTTTAACTTTTGAATTAGAAACATCACAAGCACTTGGTTTTGGTTTCCGATGCGGATTCCTGGGCTTATTGCATATGGAAATCATCCAGGAAAGATTGGAACGTGAGTTTAATCAAACTGTGATTACAACAGTACCCAACGTTAGTTTCCTGGCTTATACATCCAAAGGTGAAAAATTAGTGGTGAATAATCCTTCCGAAATGCCAGATCCTACAAAATGCGATCGCATTGAAGAACCTTTTATCAGAGCACAGATCATTACCATGCCTGATTATATTGGGAATATTATGACCCTTTGTTTAGGCAAACGTGGCATTCTATTGAATCAAAGTTATCTAACTCCATCCAGGGTAGAATTAACTTTTGAAATGCCATTGACTGAAATCGTGTTTGATTTCTATGATAAATTAAAGAGTCAGACCAGAGGATACGCCTCTTTCGATTATTCTCCGATAGGCTATCGCGAAGCAGATATCGTTAAAATGGATATTCTTTTGAATAATGAAAAAGTAGATGCGTTAAGTGCTTTGATACATAGGGGAAGAGCAACTGATTTTGGCCGTAAACTTTGTGAAAAATTAAAGGAATTAATTACCAGACAGCAATTCCAAATTGCAATTCAAGCAGCCATTGGAGCTAAGGTAATTGCACGTGAAAATATCAGTGCTTTACGTAAGGATGTAACTGCCAAGTGTTACGGTGGTGACGTAAGTCGTAAGCGAAAATTATTAGAAAAGCAGAAAGAGGGTAAGAAACGTATGCGTCAGGTTGGAAATGTAGAAGTACCACAAGAAGCTTTCCTTGCCGTATTAAAGCTCGACTAACTGCAGTTAACTAAAGACTTTTAGAATTTTACTGTTTATCGGATCCAAATCAAGTTGATTTTTCAATTACTGGTTTGGATCATTTTTTGGGTTATTGGTAGGAGCTGGGTCAGCTATTTCAATATTTCTTTCATGCACCCATTTTCCGTTCTGCCATAAGAATCCTTCATAACTACCATAGGGAATCAAACTTTGTTTCTCTTTTAATTCACCATTTTCACTCACAAGGTGCGCAAATATGATTCTGTCAATTTCAGGATCGTAATTGATTTTAGCACCTGCTTGCTTCTTAAATTCCAGACAAAACCGATAAGCAGGTTGTGGTGGTTTAATTTCATCTGGGGGATAGTCAAAATACCTGCCCCCAAAAGCAGGGTTACCCTTTTCATCAAATGTCAGGACCTCCATCCATTTTTTGGTAGTTTTTGCATTGTTTTCATCATACCCTAACAAAGTATAAAATTTTTTACCCCGATAGGTTTTTAAAACAATATTATAATACACAGCTCCAATCCAGTTATTGGCATTTCTAACAGAATCAACAGGGAAATCAGTATAATCTGAATGATCGAATAATGGTATGATTTTTAAAGAACCATCATTTGTGTGCATTTGTATGGCGCCTTTTTGATGATAGGAACTAAAATCCTTCATTACTTGCCAGGTAAATATTCTAAATGAACTATCCGGTGCATACAACTTTGAAATGGTGATCAAAGAATCGAAGGGATAATAAAAAGAATTGGGAACCTTTAAGGCTTGAACAAGTCCTCTCGTAAACAAACTATCTGCACGAAACCTATCTACCATATCTGTGGCATTTAAAATCGCCTTGGAAAAGTCCTTTATTCCAGATTCAATTTTAGAAATTTTAATCTGATTGGGATCCTTTTTCTGTTGTGCATGAATTTGCAGAAAGCTTATTGCGCAAATCAAAAGGGTAATCATTTTATTCATTACTACTAAGTTACAGGCTATACCGATGAATTCAAATTTTAAGAGTCTGCCGTATGGAATTTAGGATTTTGTTATAGACTTTAATTGAAGTGCAAAATCTAGAAGGTTTTCAAAGCGTAAATCGATCATGGGATGAGGAAATTCGATTTCTGGGTGCGTAGTACTTAGAAAAACGGTGTGTATACCTGCATTCCGACCAAACCCCATATCACTAATTCTATTACCTATCATGATAGATTTTGATAAAATAATGTCTGGATACATTTGTGTGGCCTGAAAAGCCATACCAGGGTTAGGTTTTCGATTATAAGAGTCATTATCTAAATCTGTACAACAAAAAATCTGATCAATTTTGCCACCACCTTTTTCAATACTGGCTATCATATTTTTGTGAATACTGTCCAAATCATCCAGACTCATTAAACCTTTTCCAACTCCTTTTTGATTGGTAACAATAATGATTCTTTTAAAGATTTGTCTAAGAATAGCTAATGCTTCAATAGTAGTATCATAGAATTGAAACTCACTCCAGTTGAGAATGTAGTCTTCATGTTTTTCATGATTTAATACACCATCTCGATCAATAAATAAGGTGTACGATGTATCTATTTGTTCTAAACTAAACATGCAATTATTTATATGAAAGAATTCTAGAATTTTTCAATTTTCACTTGTCAGGGAAAATCGCTGCCTCCACTAACTCGCAAATAACGTGCCCAATTAGTATATGAGACTCCTGAATTCTGGGAGTGATATCAGATGGAACATTCATTAAATAATCAGACAAGGCTTTTAATTTCCCTCCTGTGGAACCAGTAAAGCCAATCGTTATAATACCTTTTGCTTTTGCAACTTCAAAAGCTTTTACAATATTTCCAGAATTACCAGAAGTAGTTATACCCACTAATACATCACCCTTCACCATAGTACCATCCACTAAACGAGCATAGATTTCATCGTAACTATAATCATTTGCAACTGCCGTAAGGTAAGAGCTATTACAGTGTAAAGCATCTGAAGGTAATGCCCGTCTATTTTTATAAAACCTTCCCGAAAATTCAGCAGCTAAATGTTGCGCATCTGCAGCACTGCCGCCATTACCACAAAATTGTACTTTAAAACCAGATTGAAAACTTTGGGTTAAAACCGTTACAATTGATTCAATGGTTTTTAAAATCATTTCATCTTGTAAAAGGGAAGTTTTTACTTGAATACTTTCAGCTATTATATGTTGAATATTATTTTTCATAAATAAGTATTAGTGATTTTTATCTAGATTAGCAAGGTCTACTATGGTATCGGTAAAATGTTTCCAGCTATATTTTGCTTTTTCGATACGAAGTTGTGGCAAAAAATAATTTTCACCTAATTGATATAATTTTTGGATTCCATCAGCTATTGCAATTGCATTGGGTTCTACAACAACCCCGGCCACATTATCAGGAACCATATCTGCTAAACCTCCAACATTGGTAACTAACATAGGTTTTTCAAAGTGATAGGCTAGTGGTGTAACGCCACTTTGGGTAGCATTTCTATAAGGTTGAATAACAAAGTCTGCAGCGCTTATATAATATTTTACTTCTTGATCTGGAATGAAATGTGTGCGTAAATCTAATTGTTTTGAAATACCTAATTCTTGGATAAGATGCCTATAATGTGTTTCATCATCGTAAAACTCTCCTGCCACCAATAATATGGGAACTATTAAAAAAGGATTTTCATCTTTCCTATTCATTAAAATTTTCATGGCCTCAAATAATAAATCAAGTCCTTTATATTTTCTAATAAATCCAAAAAACAAAATGATGTTTTCTTCCTCAGAAATATTGAGAAATTTTTTGGCTGATTCTTTACTGAGGGCATCTCCGAAATTGTCGTATAAGGGGTGCTCCGTTTTAATAACCTTTGTATCACTAAATCTTTTCAAATCATTCATTACTTTATTACTCATGGTAATAAAGCCATCAATTGGTTTTACAAAATATTGCGTGAAGGCTTTATCCCCAGGACGTTTCTCATGGGGAACAACATTATCAGCGATACAAATAATTTTTGAAAAATGATTGGTTTTAATGATACGGAGTATGGTTCCTAAACAAGGGCCCATTAATGGAAGCCAATATCGAACAAGAACCAGGTCTGGCTTTTCTTTTTTAATTTTTGCTCCTACTTTAAACCAGTTAAACGGATTGATAGAATTAATGCAAACAACTATATTCAGACCTTCAGGAGCAGGATCTGAGCTGTATTGCGATTTACCTGGAAATAAAAAGGAAGGATATTGTAAAGAAAAATTATAGATTGTTACAGCATAACCCTGATCTAAAAATGCACGGGCTAAACGTTCGTTAAAAGAGGCGATACCTCCTCCACGAAATGGCCATGCTGTTCCAATTAGCGCAATTTTTTTTTGCATAGGAAACTTTATCAGTTCTCGATTCCTAATTTTTTATGAATTAAATAATTATTTCTTTCAGGAGCGTTACGAGCAACTAATTCAGCTACAAAACCTGCAAGAAATAACTGAACCCCGATGATCATAGTAGTTAATGCAATAAAAAATGCAGGTTTATTGGTTAACGAAAAATCAACATAAATTAATTTTCCAACAATTAAATAGATACTTGAACCTAGGCCTATCAGGAAGAATAAACTTCCCCAAAGACCAAATAATTGCATGGGTTTCTTTCCAAATTTTCCAAGGAACATAATAGTTGCCAGATCCAGAAAACCATTTACAAAACGCTTCATTCCAAATTTAGTAACACCATATTTTCTGGGACGATGTTCCACCACTTTTTCACCAATTTTTCGGAACCCACTCCATTTTGCCAGGATAGGAATGTATCGATGCATTTCACCATACACTTCGATACACTTTACTACATCTAACTTATAAGCTTTTAAACCACAATTAAAATCGTTTAATTGAATACCAGAAGCTTTTCTAGCCACAGCATTATATAATTTAGATGGAATGTTCTTGGTAAGTGTATTATCATATCTCACTTTCTTCCATCCGCTCACCATATCATATCCTTCTTCCATTATCATCTTACGAAGACCAGGAATTTCATCGGGAGAATCTTGCATATCTGCATCCATTGTAATAACAGTATTGCCTTTCGCAACTTTAAATCCTTCATTCAATGCTGCTGATTTACCGTAATTACGACGAAAGCGAATTCCTTTGAAGCAGTTATTATTGGCAGCAATGGACTCAATCACATTCCAACTATTATCCGTACTGCCATCGTCAACCATGATCACTTCATAACTCAATTGTTCTTTAGAAACAACCGTTTCAATCCAACTGCATAATTCTGGCAGTGATTCATCTTCATTATATAAAGGAATGATAATAGAAAGATCCATAAATTCAATTATTGCTCAAAAGGAGTTGGGTTAGGATTCTTTTTTGCTACACCAGCACCTATTGCAGAACAAATGGCACCAAAAATACCATAGCCTAAAATAGTACCACCGATCATAAATGGCATCATGAATTTCCTTGTCATTTCAAGTGCACTTTTAATTTGATCATCAGTGAGGTTTTTATTCTTTTCCATTTCTTTAGCAGCAACATCAACTATTTTATCAGTCATTTCAGGAAATATCAGTTTCACCGATAAGAATGTATAAACTACAGTAATAACAATTAAAGTAGCTGTTACTTTAAATCCATGAGCAAAAACGTTACCAAAAGTTACATTGCCATTCATTTGCTGTGCATAATGAATACAAGACCATACGATACCGCCCAATACTATCGCATAAGAAATATATCCTAAAGATTTATTTTGCCATAAGTCTGTTAAATACAAAGCAATACTGAATGTGATGGTGATTAAACTTAAAATCAATCCTTTCATCCAGGGTTGTACAATTTTAGTTTCCATGTTAGTTTGGTTGTTTAGTTGGTAAAAATTTGTCCTTTGTGTAAGATACCCAAAACTTTTCCATTCAATTCCTTATTCAAAAATGCGGAATTCACAGATTTGCTTCTATTATTTAGTGTAGTTAAGGTGGTATTCCCTGATCTACTAAATAATGTAAGTTCAGCCTTGGAGCCTACATTGATATAGGTAGTTGGAATTGCAAAAATATTACGAGCATTGGTACTGAATAAATCAATCAGTTGATCTGAACTTAAATCAGGTAGTATGGAATTAACTGCTGCGAAACTTGTTTGCAAACCAATCATTCCAGATTTAGCGTATTCAAATTCGCAAACTTTATTATCCCAATTTTGTGGAAGATGATGACTAGCTATACAATCCACTAAACCCTCACGAACTGCATTTTGGAGTGCCAGCTTATCTTTTCTCGTACGTAAAGGTGGATTCAATTTCAAATTCGTATCATAATTCACCAAATCTTCATCACAAAAATGCAGTTGATAGGGAGTAACACTGCAGGAAATGGGTAATCCCTCTTTTTTAGCTTCTGCAATAAGTTCCATGCTAGTGGCCGTAGAAACACCAGTTATGTGTAATTTAGAACCGGTATAACGAGCCAGATCTATATCTCTTTTAATGATCGTTTCTTCTGAGATGGCAGGAATTCCAGGCAATCCTAATTGTGTGGAAATAATGCCTTCATTGATCAATCCACCGGAGCCTATTGATTTATCGATGGGTACCTGAATCAACACTCCATCAAAAGCTTTGACATAAAGAAGGGCTTTTAAAAATAAACCAGCTGTTTGAACAGGTGCCAGTCCATCCGAAAATGCAATGGCTCCGCTGTTTTTCATATCATACATTTCAGCCAGATCTTTTCCTTCTATTTTTTTTGTTATTGCACCGATGGGATGTATTGCTACAGGCAATGGCTTGCAATGTTGAACGATATAACTTACTTGTGATTTGTTATCAACCACCGGTTCCGTATTCGGTAGAACAAAGACATGTGTAAATCCTCCTGCAGCAGCTGCGGATGCTCCAGTTTCTAAAGTTTCTTTGTATTCAACCCCTGGATCGCAGAAATTTGCAAAAGTGTCGACCCATCCAATAGATACTTCTAAATTCGGACATTCAATTACTTGATCAGCATCATCTGTAATCTGATCTGCAATAGCAATAATCTGATCTTTTTCTACTAAAATGTCTTTCAATAAGCCATTGAATGGCGAGTGGGTATCAATAATCCTTGCGTGCCTAATCAGAATCTTCATGTAGACTGATAAAATTTTATGCAATATAACCTGAAAATTTCTTTTACTCCTATATTTGCACCCCATTTAAATATAAATGGATAGTTCGGGACGTAGCGCAGCCCGGTAGCGCACACGTCTGGGGGGCGTGGGGTCGCAAGTTCAAATCTTGTCGTCCCGACTTAGCTCACTATTGCTTTTGTAATAGTGAGCTTTTTATTGGTACCCCCTAAAAACCAAAAGAGCACTAATCTCTTAATGCTCTTCTTTGACAATTCCTAATCAAATTCAAACGTGACTAGAATATTTTAAATGTTTTATTGATTATTTCTCATTAGCCAAGAAAGTAACTTCTGATTGATTGAGTACTCTGTTGAAAACTCTAACATCATCTAAAGAACCAGGGAATGCGTTATTCTGACCCTGTGAGTTACCCAGTATAATTGGTAAACTAGAACTATTTACAGGGGCTGAATCCTGTGTAAGTAGACTTTTATACAATCCCTGAGTTGGCACTAATAAACCATCGATGTAAATCTGAAAATTTGCTGGAGCTAAAGCGCTGGTACTTGCATTAAATGTTACTACAAAACTGTGCCATACACCATCCGAATAGTTGGTTTTGTTTGGAACTGTTTCAGTTGTTACACCAACACTGATATTAGTTTGATTCTTTGCATTCCACTCAGCACTATTAGTTGGTGCAATCGCAAAATTCAAATCACCAGGTCCACTTGTAGGATGATCGCCAGCAAAAATAGTACCGCCATTATTCACAGAGGTGCTTGCTTTTTGAAACCAACCACTTACAGAATAAGCAACCAAATTGGTATGTAAAGTATTGACTGAGATATTGCTATTACCAGTTGCACTAGCAAAAGAATATGCGCTAGCAGCGTTACCATGTCTGTCTGCAACAAGTTTAGCACCGTTTACCACTCCATCATTTGCATTACCAGAAGCATCAGTTGCATTACCACTAAATGTGTAGTAAGCTAATAAACCTTGCTTAATGGTTTCTGAAGTAACAGCTGTAGAAACACCTAAACTAGTATTATTGGTATTACCATTATTGGTAGCAGCAG
>CANBQT010000056.1 GCA_947371755.1 Chitinophagaceae bacterium | reverse complement strand
CATCGGCTGCCCCTCCTATTCGCAGGCGAACAGTAGGGGTGCCTTTTGTTTTTTTTTTAAATACCCCGCCTGCCGCTTGCGGATAGGAGGGGAAAGTCGAGCGGCTGAGCGATGACTGGGGTGGTTACTCCTCCAGACCAACATCCATGCTTCTCCTAAAGACAACCTCCCCGCCGTATGCCGATTACTCGGCATCGGCTGCCCCTCCTATTCGCAGGCG
Source organism: Chitinophagaceae bacterium (assembly GCA_947371755.1). Classification (GTDB taxonomy): domain Bacteria; phylum Bacteroidota; class Bacteroidia; order Chitinophagales; family Chitinophagaceae; genus Sediminibacterium. The sequence goes on along the minus strand of CANBQT010000056.1, from coordinate 18,444 downwards.
AACAGGAGGGGTGTCTTTTGTTTTTTTTTTAAAATACCCCTCCTGCCGCTTGCGGATAGGAGGGGAAAGTCGAGCGGCTGAGCGATGACTGGGGTGGTTACTTCTCACTTTTAAAAAATCCAATTCCGAATCGTATCAAATCCCAGATAGGTCATTACTATTACCACAAACCATCCAATGATTAATAAAAAGGTTGAATGTTTGTAATTTCCAACCAGGTTTGTTTTTTTTACTGCCACCAACATCAAGGCTAATGCAATAGGAAGGATCAAACCATTGAGTGCGCCAACGGTTACGAGGATTTTAACAGGATTTCCAATGAAAATAAAAACACAGGTAGAAAAAACGATAAAAAAACTAATCAGCCAACGATAGTTTTTTTCTATCCATGGATGAAAGGTTCTTACAAATGAAACAGATGTATAAGCTGCTCCCACAACTGATGTAATAGCTGCGCTCCACATAACAATTCCAAAAAATCGATACCCTAATTCTCCTGCCGCCAATTTAAAAACTGAAGCTGGTGGATTACCTTTATCTAAGATGCCACCATGCATGATCACCCCTAATGCGGCTAAGAAAAGTACAAATCGCATCAATGCAGTAATTAAAATTCCAGTAACAGCACTTTTATTTACTTCAGGAAGTGCAGCTTCACCTTTAACACCAGCATCTAATAATCGGTGTCCGCCTGCAAAACAAATATATCCGCCCACAGTACCTCCTACTAAAGTTACAATGGCAGTTGTACTGATGGTGGTTGGAAAAAAACTATGTTGAATAGCATCAGCAATAGGAGGATGAGAGCTGAATGCTACATAGATAGTGAGTAAGATCATTAATACCCCCAGAATTTTGGTAAACTGATCCATCATTTTACCTGCCTCTTTCATCCAAAAAATAAACAATGCAATAACGCAACTGATCATGGCGCCAAAGGTGCTATCCATCCCAGTTAGTACATTTAATCCTAAACCACATCCCCCAATATTTCCAATATTAAATGCAAGTCCACCCAATACAATTAAGGCAGATAAAAAATAACCCAACCCGGGTAATAAATTATTTGCCAGATCCTGTGCACGTTTTTCTGTTACCGCTAATATTCTCCAGATATTCATCTGTGCACCGATATCCAGTAAAATAGAAATGATGATGACAAAACCAAAGCTTGATAATAATTTTCCAGTAAACACGGTTGTTTGAGTCAGGAAACCCGGACCAATGGCAGAAGTTGCCATCAAAAATGCTGCACCCAATATGGCGCTACTGTTCACAATTTTTTTCACGCTATATTGTTTGAATAGTGATCTTATTGTCGATTAAATTTTTTCTGATCTGGTCTGCAAACAGTACTGCATTTTTGCCATCACCATGTATACAGATCGTTTCTGCGTTGATTGGAATAGTTTCCCCATGAGGAGTAGTTACAGTTCTTTGTAAAATCATTTGTAAAACCTGCTTCAAACTATCTTCTGTGTTTTCAATCAATGCGCCGGGTAAAGACCTTGGTGTTAAACTACCATCTGCCTGATAACTTCTGTCTGCAAAGGTTTCAGAAGCAGTTCGCAAATTCAGTGCAGTAGCTTCAGATATTAAATAACTCCCACTTAACCCATATAAAATATAATTCGGATCAACAGATTGAATCGAAGCAGCAATGGTTCTGGCAAAGATCTTATCACGAGCAGCCCTATTATACAACGCACCATGCGGTTTTATGTGGTGGATCTTAGCGCCAAATGTATCTGTAATTTTTTTGAGCAAATGAATCTGTTCCGTCATTATATCAAAAAGATGCGGCAAGGTTATTGAAATTTCTACTCTCCCAAAATTGGCTTTATCGTCAAAGCCCGGGTGTGCCCCAATGGCCACATTGTTTTGCAGTGCTAGCTCAACGGTTCTTTTCATTGTTTCTATATCGCCTGCGTGAAAACCACAAGAGATATTAGCGCTGCTAATCAGTGGCATCAACAATGCATCATTGTGTAAGCCTTCCCCCATATCACAGTTCAAATCAATGATCCTATTCATTTTTAAAATATTCCTGTAAACGGAAGTTACAGGCATTTTGTAGTTGTTGCAAATTCTGTTGTTGCTGTAAAAAAATTGCTTCGGCTTCCTCCTGTGTTACCAATTCAAAACTGATGCTATCACCAGGAGAAACCTGCGCCAGAGTTGGAAGAGAACTTGTTGTTACCTGTCCAATTCTTGGATACCCCCCTGTTGTTTGATGATCGGCCATTAGAATAATCATTTGTGCATTGGGCAATAATTGAATGGTACCAAAGCTCACTGCAGATGATACACATTCTTTTTTGTCGCTTAGCAATAATGCCTGACCTTCTAATCTATAGCCCATCCGATTACTTTGGTTGCTAATTTTAAATTGATTAGTAACTAAACTTTTCTGGGAAATTTTTTCTAATAATGCATATTCAGCTCCTATGATACAATCAATCCGATTGTTGGTATAAAATTCTGCCATGCTTGCACGCCAAGGCAAATGCATTAATGTATCTATCTCAAGGTCTTCCTTGTTTTTAAATGGGATGAAATCATTCTTTAATAAATATCTTCCTTCAACTCCTCCTTTTTTTAACTGAAAAGATGTGCTGCTACTTCCCAACCAATTTTGAGTTTCAAAACCTTCTTCAACAGATAAATAAACCTTGGAACCTTTTTTATGTTTAGTGAAACGTAATTCAGTATTCGATGGAACCAGAATAGGTTGATTGATCAAAACTTCCATACCGTTAATGGTTGCACCAAAATCAGCGCCTGTTATCGCGATCATCATGGATGTTTCAAATAAAATAGTTGCTGCCGGAAAATGCATTTCCAATACCGGCTCTCCCATTTTATTTCCAACCAAGGTGTTTGCAATAATTGCTGCGATTCGGTCCATCACACCGCCTGGAGAAATTCCAAGTTGCTGGTATCCATAGCGACCCAAATCCTGGATACTATCAGCGATTCCTGATTTGATGATACGCAATCCCATTAGCTCGAAGAATTTTTCAAGTGATGAAATTCATCGAGGCTAATTGGATGAAATGTTACTTCATCACCCGGTTCCAATAAAGTTGGACTTTCTTTAGTAGCATCGAAAAGTGTGAAAGGTGTTTGACCAATAATTTGCCAGCCCCCTGGGGAATTAAAAGGATAAATCCCGGTTTGAGATCCTGCAATACCCACACTACCAGCGGGTACATGTGTTCGCGGATTGTCTTTTCTCGGACTAGCGATGAGTGGATCTACGGTTCCCATATAGGCAAATCCTGGCATGAACCCGATCATAAATACCCGATAAGATCTTTGAACATGCTTATCAATAAAAGATCCAATAGATAACTGATGAGTATTTGCTAATTCTTCCAGATCCAGCCCGAAGCTCTTGTGATAACAGACCGGAATATCAATTTTACGTTGATTCAAAACAAAGTCAATTTCATTTGCCAGCGCTTCTTTTTCTACCAATTTCATTTCCACATATTGATAGGCTGTTTTAGTTCCTGCTAACTTTTTGATCTTACCAAGATCATATATCAAACTAATAGATTGATAGGCAGGAATAATATCTAAGACTGCATCGGGCTGCCATTTTTTTAATACTTGATAGAGTTTGAAGATTTTTAGATTAATGGATTCACTGATCTCACCCCCATAATCAAGTGTAATGCCTTGATCACCGATTGCATAGATCTGATATGGAGTTGATGAAGTCACATTACAAGGTAAAACAAAACTTTATTTATTCTGTTGAAGTTTTGGTTCTACTGGCTTTTCATTTTATTATTATATTACAAAAGGAAACAAATAAAATTAATTATGAAAAATTCAATGCTGCTGTTTGCATGTCTGGTATGCAATTTTTTAATGGCAAATGCCCAACCCAACTGGCTTCGCTATAGTGCCATTTCACCAGATGGAAAAACAGTGGTATTTACTTATAAAGGGGATCTTTATCGTGTGTCCAGTAGTGGAGGCACGGCCATTCCATTAACACTTCATGAAGCGCATGATTTTATGCCGGTTTGGAGTAATGATGGAAAGCAGATTGCATTTGCCAGCGATAGATATGGCAATTTTGACATTTTTGTGATCCCTGCAGAAGGGGGTGAAGCAAAAAGATTGACCTATTATTCCACAGCTGAATATCCCTATGCTTTTTCAAATGATAATAAGTCAGTGATCTTTGGCAGTACCCGTTTGGATGATGCCAGTAATAGAAATTATCCTACTGGATCACAACCAGAATTGTATAAGGTATCTGTGAATGCAGGCAGAGTGGAACAAATTATTACTACACCTGCTGAAGATGTAAAGCTGAGTAAGAATGGGCAATACATGATCTACCACGATAAAAAAGGGGGCGAAACACCATGGCGTAAACACCATGTTTCATCGATCTCCAGAGATATATGGATCTACGATTCTAAAACCGGGAAACATAAAAAGATCACCAGTTTTGCTGGTGAGGATAGAACTCCGGTATTTACTGATAACGACAAAGCCTTTTATTATTTGAGTGAAGAGAGTGGTTCATTTAATGTACATAAAATGAATGTAGATGGTGGTAAATCAATTCAGGTATCATCATTCAAAAAACACCCTGTACGTTTTTTGAGTATGGCAAATAATGGTCTGCTATGTTATAGCTACGACGGTGAATTATATACTCAAAAGGAAAATGCAAAGCCAGAGAAGATCAATATTACCATCTCTTCAGATATTAAATCGAATAATGAAAAAGTTGTATCAGTAAATGGTGGCGCCCGGGAATTAGCAGTTTCTCCGAATGGAAAAGAAGTAGCATATATTTTTCGAGGTGAGGTATTTGTTTCAGCAGTAGAAGGTGGAACAACCAAACGCATCACCAATACCCCAGAGCAGGAACGAAGTGTAAGTTTCTCTCCCGATGGTAAATTTTTATTGTATGCTTCTGAGAGAGGTAATAGTTGGAAAATATTTCAAACAGAAATTGTAAGAAAAGAAGAACCCTATTTTTATGCTGCAACTTTAATTAAAGAAACCGCGATTGTAAATAATGATAAAGAGAATTATTTACCCGCCTATTCACCTGATGGAAAAGAGGTTGCATTCATAGAAAATCATGCAACCCTTAAAGTGCTTACGCTTGCCACTAAGCAAACAAGAATCATTTTAACCGACAAAGAACTTGCTGGTTGGGGTGATAATGATCAACACTTTGAATGGAGCCCGGATGGAAAATGGTTCGCGTTTAGTTATTCTGTAGAAGAAGCTGGTAATAGTGAAATTGGATTGATCAGTTCTGATGGCAAAGGCAAGGTTACTAACCTTACTGAGAATGGATTCAATGATGGAAGTCCTAAATGGGCTATGGGTGGAAAGATGTTATTGTATGAAACCGATCGAGACGGTCTGAGGGCCAAAGCCAATAGTGGCGGCAGTCAGAGTGATATTTATGCGTTATTCTTAAACCAGGAATCATGGGATAAATTTCGCTTGAGTAAAGAAGAATACAGCTTAATAAAAGAGCAGGACGAAAAAACTGCAAAGGCAGATAGCGGAAAAAATAAAATTAAAAAAGATAGTCTCATCAATGTAGAACTTGATGGAATTGTATATCGAAAACAAAAGCTAACCATCAATTCTTCTGATCTGGCCGATGCATTAGTGAGCAAAGATGGTGAAACCTTGTTTTATCTTTCAAAATTTGAAAAGGGATTCAATCTTTGGACTACCAATACCCGTACAAAAGAAACCAAGATCCTTGTTCCTTTAAATGCAAATAGCGCTTCTATAGAATGGGATAAAGAACAAAAAAATATCTTCTTATTATCAGATGGCAGTATCAGCAAGATAGACGTGAGCAGTGGTAAAAAAGAGGCTGTTGCCATGAATGGTGAAATGATCTTAGACGTAGCCGCAGAACGCAGATTTATGTTCGAGCATGTTTGGCGTAGAACCAAAACTACTTTTTATACGGCTAGTTTTCATGGGGTTGACTGGGACAGCTACAAGCCCGATTATGAAAAACATCTTGCAGATATTGGAAACAATTATGAGTTTGCAGAATTGTTAAGTGAACTTCTAGGCGAATTAAATGTGAGCCATTGCTGGTCTACTTATAATAATGCAAATCCAAATGGTGATGCTACTGCTTCACTTGGTGCTTTTTATAAACAAAGCCATACTGGAAATGGTGTGGTGATTGAAGAAATTATGAAAGAAGGTCCATTAGATAAAGCTGGCTTAAATATCAAAGCAGGGATGATCATAGAAAGTATCGATGGAGAATTAATTACACCAGAAAAAGACCTGGCACAATTTTTAAATCGCAAAGCAGGAAAAAATATTTTGATTGAGATAGCTGACGGAAATAATAAAAAAGAACTGATTGTAAAACCCGTGAGTATTGGTGAAGAAAACAGATTATTGTACAAGCGTTTCGTAAGAAGGAATCAGGAAGAAGTGGATCGTTTAAGTAATGGACAATTAGGATATGTGCATATTCCAGGCATGGATGATGGTTCTTATCGTGTAGTATATGAAGATATCATGGGTAAATACGCAACCCGAAAAGCAATTGTGGTAGATACCCGTTTTAATGGAGGGGGTGATCTGGTAAGTGATCTTGCTACATTCTTAACTGGTAAAGCGTTTATGGTAAACACTACAGATAACCATGTATTTAGTTTTGAACCTACGTTCCGTTGGACAAAACCTTCCATCGCTTTAGTTAATGAAGCCAACTACAGTGATGGACATTGTTTTTCTTATGGTTATCAAAATTTGCAAATCGGAAAATTGGTAGGTATGCCTGTTCCTGGTACTTGCACATTCGCAGGATGGGAGCAATTACAGGATGGAAGTATTCGATGGGGTGTTCCGCCAGTGGGTGTAAAGAATATGAAGGGTGTGTATTTAGAGAATTCTCCTACAGAACCTGATATCAAAGTAATGAACGAATTCGAACTGATCAGCAAAGGAAAGGATCAGCAATTAGAAGCAGCTATCAATGCTTTATTGAAAGAACTAAAATAGTTTTCTCCTGTATCAAATGCCTGTATCGTCAATGAGATGGTGCAGGCATTTTTAGGTTAGTTACTAACGATTCTCGCATCAGTATCACTTCAGCAAGGATTGCTTGCTTATCTTTGAACGATGGCCTTTTTAGAAATTTCAAATATCAGCAAGTATCATGATGGTAAACCCATTGTGGATGATATTAGTTTTTCTCAAAAGGTTTTTCAGAAATTAGCGATTGCCGGGGAAACGGGTTCTGGAAAATCCAGTATGCTTAAAATGATTGCTGGCCTGGTACAACCAGATCGGGGTATGATCTATTTTAACGATAAGCATGTATTGGGACCTGATTTTAAACTCATACCTGGACACCCCGATATCGCCTACCTCTCGCAGCATTTTGAATTGCGCAATTCTTATCGTGTAGAAGAACTTTTATCTTATGCCAATAAGCTTTCTGATGAAATGGCAAATGCCATTTTTGAGGTATGCATGATCAGTCATTTAGTTAAAAGAAAAACAGATCAGTTATCCGGTGGTGAAAGGCAAAGGATTGCAATAGCCAGACTACTGATCGGTTCTCCCAAATTATTAATCCTCGATGAACCCTATTCAAATCTTGATTTGATCCACAAAAACATTTTAAAAAATGTAATTAGAGAAATTGGGGAAAGCCTACAAATTACATGTTTAATGGTGTCGCATGATCCTTCTGATATTTTATCTTGGGCAGACGAAATCATTCTGATGAAATCTGGAAAGATTATACAACAGGGAAATCCGGAAGCAGTTTACAGATATCCCGTAAATGCATATGCAGCAGGATTATTAGGGAATTACTATACATTATCTCCCTCTCTTTCAGATGCATTTAGAGAGATTGCAAGAGTAAGTAAAAATGGAAAGGGCATCTTTGTAAGACCCGAATATTTTAAGATTGTTTCTGAAAATGAAGGACTTGAAGCTTTTGTAAAAGAAAAATTTTTTATGGCAGGAATTTATGAATTAGAAGTACAGATTGCCGATACAATTCTAACCATAAGGACCATGCAAAAGCATCCAAAGAAGGGCGACAAAATTTACATCGCTTTAGAAAATGAAGTATTTGAAAATTGATGCTACTTATTTTTCTAATGCAAACGCCACATAAGAATCTCCCGTCTTAGCCTTTAATTTTCCTCCTCCACAAGCAATCACTACGTATTCTTTCCCATTCTTTTCATACACAGCCGGTGTTGCAAAACCTGCGGCAGGCAAATCGAGTTCTAATAATAATTTTCCCGTTCTTTTATTAAATGCCCGAAATTTTGCGTCTTTGGTTGCTGCAATAAAAATCAATCCACCAGCGGTAACAACTGGCCCACCATAATTTTCAGTACCCGAATGAATGCCCTTTGCTTTAAGCTCAGGGTAGTCGCCCAGAGTATCTTTCCAAACTACTTCACCAGTATTTAAATTAATGGCATTCAATGTACCCCATGGTGGCGCAACTGCAGGATATCCTTCTTTGGTTAAAAACTTATTATAACCTGTTGCGGAATAAGGCATTTTATACCATTCGTCAGATGGGCGAACAGGGGCAATGAAATTTTCTTTTTGCTTTGATTCATTTTTTAAAATATAACTGGCAATGGCTTTTTTCTCTGTAACAGACAATTGAGGTAACGCAGGCATCATTCTTCTTCCTGTAGATAATAAAGTAGAGAATTGTTCTTCGTTATATTTTTTATTAATATCAATGAGTGGAGGATAATTTCCAGCTCCTTTTTGATCAGGACCGTGACAGGCCATACAAGATGTTTTATACAATCTTTCGCCTGCAACCAAGTTCGTCTCAGTCATTACTGGCTTGTCTTTCAAGTCAACCATGGTTAATACCCAGGGCATTTCACTTGCATTTACATATAACAAACCAGTGGTAGGATCAAATGCAGGGCCACCCCATTCTGCACCACCATCAAAGCCCGGAAAAATAACGGTTCCCTCTTTAGATGGCGGGTTAAACATATTACCTGTTTTATATGTAGCCAACCTTTTTTTGATATCCTGATAAGATGAATCAGGAACCAGATTATTTAAGTCTTTTTCTAATAATGACTGGCGGGCGAAGGGCTTGAAGAAGGACGGGATTGGTTGTGTAGCTGAGGGCTTTTCTCCAGTGAGTTCGCTCAGATTCGGAACGGGGGTTTCATTAATGGGATAAATAGGCTTGCCTGTAGAACGATCAAATAAAAATATAAAACCACTTTTACTAACACTAACAAGGGCATCTATTTTTTTCCCATCTTTTGTGATATTTACCAAAACAGGTGCAGTAGGTAAATCTCTATCCCAGATATCATGGTGTACTGTTTGAAAATGCCAGATCCTTTTTCCAGTAGCAGCGTCTAATGCCAATACTGAATTGGCAAATAAATTATCCCCGGTTCTTTTGCCACCATAAAAATCATACACTGCTGAACCAATAGGTGCAAATACAATTCCTTTTTCTTCATCCATACTAAATCCAGACCAGGCATTGGCACCCCCAATGTGCAGGTATGCCTCCTTATTATCCCAGCTTTCATAGCCCTCCTCTCCAGGTTGTGGAATCGTATGAAAGATCCAACGCATTTTACCTGTATGCACATCGTAAGCCCGAATATGTCCGGGTGCAGCAGCTGCTTCTTCTGCAACCCTTGTACCAACGATGATCATGTCTTTATAGATCATTCCAGGGGTTGTTGATGCAACATATAAATTACTGGCATCCACACCCAGGTCCTGGTGCAAATCAATTTTCCCATCAGTACCAAATGATAGTATGGGTTTACCAGTTAAGGCATTTACACAATACAATGAACCGCTGGCTGAATAAAAAATTCGTTGATCATCTTTCCCGTTTTTATAAAATGCCACACCCCTGCACACGTTCATAGAAAAATAACCCATGCCTTTTGCTGAGATCGAATTTGGCTCTGCCGGATTGAATACCCATATTTCTTTCCCTGAGCTCGCGTCTAATGCAAATAGTTTAAGCTTGGGAGAAACTCCATATAAAACGCCATCAATGATCAAAGGGTTTACTTGAATTTGTGTTTTATCATCAGCGTCGCCGGTATGATATTCCCATGCTTTCTTCAAAGACCCAACATTATTCGTGTCGATCTGTGTTAAGCTGGTATAATGATCATTAGACTTATTGCCTCCGTAATTGGTCCATTCTACAGGTTCTTTACAGGAAGTCAGAAAAAATAATACGATAGCTATTGACAAGTATAAAAAGCTGTACATTTTTCTCATATTGGCGCAATTCAAGTTTTGAATATTAAATATACGTTTATCCATTTTCACATCAAATTGAATCAATTCAAAAACCCAAGCAACATATTAGTTATCTTTAGCATCTTTAATTCAAAGAATAAATAAGCGGCTGGCCATTTTGTTATTTTAAATTCCTGGATTAAATTTCAGAATTACACCCTATGGTATTGAATAAGCGAATCATATTATTGTTCATGGTTTTGTCAATATCATGTATTGTAAAAGCACAAACCGATACCGTTTTTTGGTTTGCAGCGCCTGCCATCACTCCTTCACATGGTAATGCTCCTATTTCCATCCGATTTTCTGCCTATGCCTCTGCTGCAGATATTACGGTAAGCATGCCTGCAAATCCTTCCTTTCTGCCCATTACCTTTTCATTAAATGCAAATACTTCAGTAACCAAAGACCTAACTACGTTTTTAAATGTATTAGAATCAAAACCAGAGAATATAGTTTTAAGAACAGGTTTAAAGATTACAGCAACCAATAATATTTCAGCTTATTATGAAGTAGATGGAGTAAATAATGGCAACTATTTAAATCCTGAGATTTTTAATTTTAAAGGGGCAGCTGGTTTAGGAACCAAATTCATGATTCCCGGACAAAACACTTTTGACAATATTCCCATCAATACTAACGCAAGTACCATCGTTCCTCATAATGGTATTGCAATAGTGGCCACAGAAAATAATACTGTGATTGACATTACCCCAAGTAAAGATGCTATCGGACACCCTGCTAATCAATCTTTTTCCATCACCTTGCAAGCGGGCGAAACTTATACCATAATTGCCAGTAGTTTAGTGGGATCACAACATTTAGTGGGCACTGCAGTAAAAGCCTCAAAACCCATTGCGATTACTGCATATGATGATAGTATCGGAATCCTTGGAGGCAATTACGATTTGGTAGGTGATCAAATCGTACCGGAAGATGTTATTGGTAATGAGTATATCGTTGTAAGGGGAGAATTGGTGTTAGGAGGAGTTCCCAGAGATTACTTTTATGTATTAGCAACTGTTGATGGTACAGATGTATTTATGGATGGTGTTAAAGTGGCAACACTTAATCGGGGACAGATTTATACCAATATGCTTGCCAATAATAGCACTTATATTAAAACATCGAATCCTGTATATATTAATCAACTTACCGGAACGGGTGGAGAAATGGCTTCCACTAATTTACCAAACATACATTGTACAGGATCAAAAGAAGTTTCATTTGTACGTCCATTAAGTGGGGCATTTAATTTAGCACTACTGTGTAAAGCAGCTGATATTGGAAACTTTTCATTAGATGGAAACGCTCCGGGTACGTCTATTACAGCGGGTATGTTTTCACCTGTACCTGGTACAAATGGGGAATGGATGTTTGCAAAAATTAATGAATATAATATTAGTCCCAGAGTGCTAGTAGGTGTTTCAAGGATAATTACAAATACAGGATTTTTTCATTTGGGATTTTTCAATGCATTTGGTGGCGGTAGCCTGATGGGCTATTTCTCGAACTACACTAAAATAACTTTAAACCCTAAAGTGGTTGGTACACAATGTGAACATAACAACTTATCACTTCAATCAAGTGTGGTTGCTGGTGCTACTTATTTATGGACGGGGCCCAATAATTTTTCTGCGTCTACTGCAAGCACCACTATCAATAATATTACTGGCATTCAATCAGGAACCTATCATGTTTCTGCCAATTTGCTAGGTTGTGGCACTTTTGAAGATAGCGCGCTAATTAATGTTCATCCACTTCCCACAGCAACTATTTCAACGAACGATAGTATTTGTTTGGGGAAATCAAAAACACTTTCCTTAAGTTTCACGGGTACCGCCCCCTGGACTTTCAGCATTTCTGATGGAACTAAAATTGATACTATCCAGCATGTAACCACAATGCCTTATACTTTTATTGTTAGTCCGTCTGTAAAAACAACTTATAGCTTACAACACGTAACAGATACAAATTTCTGTTCTAGTAATATCAATACTGGATTAAATGTTTCAAGTATTGTAAATATCTATCCACAACCAACTGCATCTTTTTCTTTGTCATCGCCTTTGTGTGAAACCAAAGAGGTTTTATTTACTGACAAATCTTTAGCTGGAGCAGGTACTATTATACGCTGGAATTGGGACTTTAAAGATGGAACTGTGAGTGATTTAAATACTGGTATAGCCTTTAAAAAAGCATTCACCAGTTTTGGTAATTATCCTGTTAGATTAATGGTAGAAACCGACAAGGGATGTAATAGCGATACTATAGTTTTAAATACAAAGATCAACCCACTTCCAAAAGTTGCCTATCTATTACCTGAAGTATGCGTTTCAGATGGTTCGGCAATATTTACAGATAGTAGTTACATAGCGGATGGTAGTGAGTCACAATTTATCTGGAGCTGGAAAATCTTTCCTGGTATCAATAATAATAAACAACCCCTTTTTGTAAATGCATCTGCACAAAACGCAAAAGTGCTGGTTACAAAAGAAGACTATTATAATACTCTATTGAAAGTAACCAGTAAAGATGGTTGTACCGATTCCTTAATGCAACAGTTTACTGTAAACGGACCAACGCCTAAGGCTAATTTTGCAGTACTAAAATCGGATAGTTTATGCAGCAATTCATTTACCACCATTCAGAACACATCTACTGTTGATTTCGGGAGCGTAACTAAGGTTGATGTTTATTGGGACGCGATTAATTCGCCCTCAGTTAAAATAACGGATCAAAATAATGGTTCTGGACAAATCTATAAAAATTGGTATCCTAACATACCCAACCTAGCCATTCAAAGCTTTACGGTTAAGTTGACTGCTTATTCTGGTAATGCAGCATCTTGTCAGAATACAATCAGCAAAGTAGTTACCATTTATCCGCAACCGAAAGCAAATTTTTCTAGTTCAGCTATGGAAATTTGTTCCAACAATAGTATTCAATTTACTGATCTGAGTAATGGTATTACCAATGCTGTAAATAAATGGAACTGGGATTTCGGAAATAACCGAATATCATCTCTTCCAAATCCTCTTACAAAATTTACCGACTCAGGAAATATTCAAGTACAACTATTTATTACTAATACAAAAGGTTGTGTAAGTGATACGGCTATCAAACAAATATTGGTACATCCTAATCCAATATTAATAATGGCTACATCAAAAGTGGTATTGGAAGGTGCCAGTGTAAGTTTGAGTCCGCAGTTTATTTATGGCACTCAATTAAATTATATATGGACGCCATCGCAATATCTTAATAATGATACAGCATTAGCACCCATTTCTACTCCTACCAATGATATTACTTATCGTCTGCTGGTAACAGGGATTGGAGGATGTACCACATCAGATACTTTATTTGTAAAAGTTTTAAAGAATCCTGTGATACCAAATGCATTCTCACCAAATGGGGATGGTATCAATGATGTATGGAAAATAGATTACCTCGATTCTTATCAGGGTGCAACAGTAGACATATTTAATCGCTACGGACAAAAAGTATTTAGTTCACTGGGATATAGCAATCCATGGAATGGTAAATACAATGGAAAAACGCTACCTGTTGGAACTTACTACTACGTGATCAATCCAAAAAATGGCAGGAAGATATTTAGTGGTTCAGTAACGATTATATTATAGCTGCTTTATCTAAAATAGATTAGTCATTTTTCTCCTTCAAGAATTTAAATTTTCATCATCTTCTATCCTTGATTGATTCATGGATAAATTTTCAAGATAATTTGGAACGGAATATGGTTTAATAAAAGTGGCTTTAACTCTTGATGATTTCAAAAGATAGGTTATCCAAATAATACCATAAAATGTGATACTTATTAAGGCTCTTCCTAATTCGGAAGTCTTTTCTGAGAAACTTGCTGGTAAGCTATAAAGACTATAACTCAATCCTAAAATGATATCCCCAATAAATGAAGTAAGTATGTAACGGATGAACATCTTGGGGAAGATATCTCGTTTTTTAAAAAATAAATAAATAATAAAAACAAGAAATGCAAGTGTAATAAAACTCAGTAATTCATCAATACAGATAAGAGCCCGCAAGTCTTGACCTGAAACATCTGCTACAGATTTCCAGTAGGAAGAATTATAAAATCCTTTAAAAATAATATTGACAATATTTCCAATTAATGTAAATATTAATCCCACTCCCAAAACCCATAACCATCCGCCAATTTTTTGTTCTGTCTTTATTACCTCTAAATTGATACTCTGTTCTTTATTAAATGTTCTGAATATAAAAAAACAAGCTGCTAAAACAATAATCGAACAGAATAAAGATAACCAGCTAAAGGAAAAATCAGCCATTTCATTAACACCCTTTCCTTTAAAATTTATGGCATTATCGAAATTGGTTAATGTATAACTAAGTCTACTTTGAATTTTCAAATAATCGTCTTTATATCGTACTAAAGATGATTCATCAATATAATCTTTAAATGTTTTGAAATGGTAATTCAGAATGATTAAACTGTCTTTGTTTTCAACAACAAATGAAAACTCATAGGCATCATTACTGATTGAATAATCATCGTGTGGAAAGTTCCAGGCCTTAGGCATATGTAACTCTATCTTATAATCAATATCAGATGGAAATGAAATGCCAAGAGGGGCATTTTTATATGCAGTGGTAGGGTCTGGTAACAGGTTTAGAAAATTAATTGCATTCAAGGACATTGTTTCATTTCCTTTATCATCGGATTGCCATATGCCTTGAATATTATAGGATTCGTAGGTAAAAAATTTATTGTTTATTGAGTCGTCCCTAAAAGTTAATTCGTTTTCTAATTCAAGACTATCATAATATCTGCCGTAAAATTCTTTATAACTTTTCTGTATTTCACTAAGACTGTTTTCAGCAAAATTTGCACGATTCTCATCTGCGCTACCTCCTTCATAAACAGTTTCAATTTTAATTAGGCTAGGTTCCTTAGATTTCTTTTTTACATAGTATTTTTCATGAATAGTTGTTTTTCTGATTGGACCGCTATTAACTTTCATAAAATCCTTTACCCCCTCTTTCAATACCAGTGCATAACCATAAGCGGGAATAAATCTATTTTTACTAATGCCTCTTTGATAAGAAATGGTGGCATCTACGAATTGAAATGAGCTATCGTTATCAATTGCAACAATTGCATGATCAAAATTAAATACTCCCGGCAACTGAGCTATCACTTTTTCTCTTAAAACAGTATTAACTAATGCAACATAAGCTCTGATTCCATAATATTTTAAAATGGAAGTTAATAAATAGGCTTTGTCTTTACAGTCTCCAAACCTTTGATCAAAAATGGTAGATGGGTCATGAGGTTGGTGGGAATATATCCCAACTTCAACCCCTAAATAGCGAATTTGATCTTGAACAAAATTAGATGCAAGTCCAATAAAAATAGCCGTATCACCATTAGCAATTTTTTTCCAATCTTCAATTTTTGCTATTAATGCGGGTGAAAGTTTTTTGGGGGGATTCCCGAAAAAAGTCAGCCCCCAATTTATTATTTCATTCCAATCTTTATATTCTGTAACATCAAAATATGGGTAATTATCAAACCAAACGGGAACTGATTTTTGAGACTCATTTACTTTTAGAGTGGGGTTTTCCCAATGATAAAATCTTGTTTCACCTAAAATATATTTCTTTGACGCATTAGCGTCGTTAAAATATTTAATATCAAGCGGCCTGTCTTTGGGAGAGATTAAAGTAAAATAATAATTAGTAACAGATACATTAGTTGTAAAATAATAATTGTCACTAAATTTTTTCCCAAACACAGGATTAATTCCTACTAAAGTATAGGCAAAATCAATTTTGTCATCTTTTCGAATGTCTGAAAGGGTAATAAATGCTCTTTTGGTGCCATTGTATTGAAAATCGTTTGCATCAGTTTCTTCTTGAACTACTTTGATTTTTGAAATATCTAACTGATTCATTAAAACACCATTCCGAATGACAGCTATTTTATGAAAAAGTATTTTCTGATAGGCAGGATCAAAACTTACAGATACTTCAGAAGCATTTTGTACTCCTGACTCATTTACAATATGCCTTATTATGTGATGGTATTCTTCCCCTTTTTCAATATTTACTTGTCTATCAACCAGATCTAAATAATATCCATTACTTATTTCTTTTAATGCAGGAAGTTTAGAAAAATTGGGGCTTGTTCTATAAAGCCAATTAGGCTCGGCTGACTTTGAAATTATTTCTGCTCTCGAAAATAAAACTGATATAGTTAAAATTAGAAATATACTAAGTTGCCTAACCATGAGAAAGTATAAAAAGTAATGAAACGTATATGAAAGTTAAAAAGCTTTTTAACTTCAGATTTTAATATTCACTTTATTTTATAGGCTTAAAACTCATCGAAGTAAAATTTGTACTCAGAATGGAATTAACCTTGTCAGTTATATCATTTCAAATTACGAAATTCTCTGTATATCAGCTCCTAAATTTCTTAAACGTTCGTCGATGAATTGGTAGCCACGATCGATCTGCTCTATATTCTGAATGATACTTTTTCCTTCTGCGCTCAAGGCGGCAATGAGCAATGCCTGACCAGCGCGAATATCCGGACTACTCATGGTAATTCCTCTCAGTGCTTGTTTTCTTCCAAGGCCAATAACAGTTGCACGATGTGGATCACAAAGAATAATCTGAGCACCCATATCGATGAGTTTGTCTACAAAAAACAATCTGCTTTCGAACATTTTCTGATGCACTAATACGCTACCAATAGCTTGTGTAGCTACCACTAAAACGATACTCAATAGATCTGGTGTAAAACCAGGCCAAGGATGATCGTAAATGGTTAAGATGCCACCATCCATAAAAGTTTGGATCTCGTAAGAATCTTGTGCAGGTATATAAATATCGTCGCCCTTGATCTCCAACTTAATTCCTAATTGCTGGAACTTTTCAGGAATCACACCTAAATGTGCAACACCTGCATTTTTAATAGTGAGTTCACTTTGCGTCATTGCAGCCAGCCCAATAAAGCTTCCGATCTCAATCATGTCAGGGAGCATTCTGTGCGATGTGCCGCTTAATTTTTCTACACCTTCAACCACTAATAAATTACTACTGATTCCACTGATCTTGGCACCCATGCGATTGAGCATGAGGCATAATTGTTGGATATAGGGTTCGCAGGCAGCATTATAAATAGTGGTAGTTCCCTCTGCTAAAACAGCAGCCATTAAAATATTGGCAGTTCCTGTTACTGATGGTTCATCTAAACACATAAAGCAACCATGCAATCTGGGAGAGCTTAGTTTAAAACAGCTATGCAGATCGTCGTATTCAAATTTTGCACCCAGTTTTTCAAACCCAATAATATGTGTATCCAATCTTCTTCTGCCAATTTTATCTCCACCGGGTTTTGGAATATAAGCACGGTGAAAACGCGCTAACATCGGCCCTGCCAGCATTACACTTCCTCTTAATTTGCCACCTTTTTTTCTGAAAGCCTCAGAAGCAAGAAAATCAATATCTATATTATCAGCCTGAAACTCGCAGGTATCGCGGGAGATGCGATTTGTTTTTACACCAATGTCTTCTAATAATTCAATTAATAAATTAACATCAAGAATATCTGGAATATTGGTGATCGTTACCTTTTCGGCCGTTAATAAAACAGCTGATATAATTTGTAATGCTTCGTTTTTAGCACCCTGAGGCTTGATATCGCCCTTTAATTTATTACCACCAATAACTTCGAAGGAACTCATAGTGTTGAATTGTTAGTCAAATTTATAATACAAACTTACGCAACAAAAAAGCATCGAATACCGATGCTTTTTTGGCTCTTTTCAAATGTAATATTTGTAAAGCTTAATATCTCTTTTTAAACTGGCCGCCTCTTGAATCTGGTCTGCCGCCATTGTTAGGTCCACTTCTTTGTCCACCCTGACCACCCTGACTACTCTGACCATTTCGATTATTATTTGGTCGCCCACCATTGCGTTGGCCACCCTGGGCATTCCGATTGTTATTGGATCTGCCACCAAAATTTTGCTGCCAGCGACCTCCATTATTCGGACGATAATCATCGCGCTCGAAATTCTGGTTGCGGTGTTTGATATATGGTGTGTTACTGAATTC
>CANBQT010000055.1 GCA_947371755.1 Chitinophagaceae bacterium | reverse complement strand
CAGATTTGAAAAAAGACCTCTATGCTTTAGCAGATGTTCATTTTCGTGGTCGCTCTGCAGGTACCATCGATGAATTAAAGGCTTCCATGTGGCTGGGCGAACAGTATCGGGCCCTTGGTTTATTGCCTGCTGGTGATGATGGTTCTTATTTCCAGTTCTTCAACATGTGGCATAACCATATTGCCGATAATAGTAGCATCAGCATCAACAATCAATCGCTTGCACTCTGGAAAGATGTAACGGTGGCACAAATGGCCAATGCACAAATGGATGCTCCGATTCTTTACCTGGGTGATGCTGCAACCATGAATACTGCTAACCTGGATGTTAAAGGAAAAGTACTGGCCATCGAAGCCAATGCTGCTGGTATCAATCTAAATGTATCGCTACCTACCTGGCGTTATCCTCGTAGCATCCTTGCTAAATACGGCAATGCACTTATTACAAAAGGTGCTGCTGCCATCATTTTTATTGCAGATGATATTGCAGAAAATGCATGGGCAGATGCCAACGAAAATAATTATCGTGGTTCCTTTGATATTGATGGTGGACCCAATGCTATTGTGCAAACTAAAGTGCCGGTGTTATGGGTACACGCTGCTTCTAAACAGCTCTTGCAAACTGCAGGCGCTAATCTAAAAGCCAACCTCATCATCGAACACCAGTCTTACCCTTCCGTAAATATTGTGGGATACATTAAAGGCACTGATAAAAATCTAGCTTCCGAATATCTTTTATATAGCGGTCACCAGGACGCGCATGGTGTGCGTACTTCCAATCACCCGGATAGTGTATACTATGGTGCTGATGACAATGCCAGCGTGGATGTGGCTATGATGGCCAATGCCCGTGCCTTTATGAAAAATCCTGCGAAACGTTCTGTACTCTTTGTAATTCATGGTGCAGAAGAAAGAGGCTTACTGGGTTCACGTTATTATTCATCACACTCTACTGTGCCTATAACCTCTATTGTGACTGTATTGAATGGTGATATGATTGGTCGCAATAACACAGATAGTGCTGCGATATTAGGCATGCAAGCACCTCATAAAAATTCTTCCGAATTAGTAGCGATGGCTTTAGATGCCAACAACGAGGGTCCCAAATTTAAACTCGATACCTTATGGGATAAACCCACCCATGTAGAAGGCTGGTATTTTAGAAGTGATCACCTTCCTTATGCACGTTTGGGCATTCCTTCATTGATGTACACCACTCTATTGCATCCTGATTATCACACGCCACTGGATAACGCTCAAAATATCGATTACGATAAGTTGAAGAAGATGGCCGACTGGATGTATCGTACCGGATGGAAGGTTGCCAACGCTGCTGTGCGTCCTGCTAAGGATGCCAATTTTAAATTGGAACGATAAAGAGCGTATACTCCATTTATAAAGAATTATATTTCATTACCGGTAATGACGTAACAATATGGTAAATATTATTTGGATCATTTTAGTATTATTTGCAGTCTGGTTTATATATGTTTTAGCCTCTGATATTTTAAAAAATAAAAATAATCTGGAAAATGTAAGCTGGATCAAAACCGGACTCATTGGTTTTGTAGTTAATTTTTTTGATGTGTTAGGCATTGGTGCATTTGCACCTCAAACAGCACTTTTAAAATTCACCAAACAAACTTCCGATAAGTTGATCCCGGGAACCATGAATGTGGCTAACACCATCCCTGTTTTAATACAAGCCATCATTTTCATCAAAGTAATTGAAGTGGAACCCACTACCATGGTTGTGATGTTCTTAACCGCCATGTGCGGCGCATTTATTGGCGCTGATATTATTGCTAAACTTTCTGAGAATAAGATCAGACTTACCATGAGCATCGCTTTGATGATTACTGCTGGATTTATGCTGGCTAATAAATTGCATTTGATACAAGGGGATGGCGTTGCTATCGGCATTCATGGCTGGAAACTTTTTGTGGCAGGTATCGTTAATTTTATTCTGGGCGCTATGATGACTGCTGGCGTTGGATTGTATGCACCCTGTATGGCGCTGGTATTTTTATTAGGACTATCACCTCAGGTGGCTTTTCCCATCATGATGGGCTCTTGTGCATTTTTAATGCCCCTGGCTTCCTATAAATTTATCAAATCAGGTGCGTATAATAAAAAAGCCGCTCTGGGAATGGCTATACCTAGCATTGTGGCAGTACTTATCGCTGCCTTAATTGTAAAATCATTACCGTTAGATACCCTTCGTTGGCTGGTATTATTTATTATCGTGTACACTTCCATAACCATGTTTTGGAGTGCAGTAAAAAATAAATAAAACAACGAAAAAATAGTTACGCTCGTTTTTACAAATTTCAAAATATGCAAAACTACCCAAGTATTTTTAATGATGTAATCGGTCCTGTTATGCGTGGCCCTTCTAGCTCGCACTGTGCTGCATCGCTTCGTATCGCAAGAATTTGCAGGGATTTGATGGATGAAAATATTAAAGAGATCTTAATTGAATTCGATCCCAATGGGTCATTGGCAACAACGCATAAAAGTCAGGGTTCAGATATGGGTTTGTTTGGTGGATTTTTGGGATGGGAAGCGTATGATGAGCGATTACCAGAATCAGAAAAATATTTAGCAACAGCGGGAATGAATTATACAATTCGAATTTGCGAATTAGATGAAAAGCATCCAAACACTTACAAAATAAATTTAACGAGCGAAAAAGAATCGAGAGAATTGATTGCCATCTCTACCGGTGGTGGTATGATTGAAGTGATATATATAGATGGAAACCGAGTTTCCATTGCGGGTGATTATTATGAAACACTGATTTATTGTACCGACTTTGATTCAATCATTTCCTATTTAAAATCTGCGATTACCTATGATGATATCATTGTTCATGAAGGAGCCATATCGTTCCTCGAAATAAAATCACAAAACAGTATTCCGGAAATCATTTGCCAGGAAATTAATCAAATGAATACTGTTACAGCCATTAAAAGTATGAAGCCTGTACTTCCGATCATGGCGAGGCAAAATTTATCGGTACCATTTATTACCTGCCATGAAATGCTGGAATATAATAAGGGAAAAAATAAGGCGCTGTGGGAACTGGCCGTAGCCTATGAAAGTATGAGGGGGAATATTAGTGAGGAAATGGTTTTCGAAAAAATGAGGGCCATTATTCAGATCATGGGTAATGCTATCGAAACCGGATTAAAGGGTACAAGCTATACTGATAGAATTTTAGGAAGTCAATCGCCACAGTTTAAAAAAAGTCTGGAATCGAATCAATTAATTGGTGGGGATGTGCTTAACAAAACAATCATGTATGTGTCTGCCATCATGGAAGTAAAAAGTTCCATGGGTGTAATTGTTGCAGCTCCTACTGCAGGCTCCTGCGGTGGATTACCCGGGGTTGTTTTTGGAACAGCACATTGTATCAATAATCATGAAGATGCTATTATAAAAGCAATGTTATCTGCAGGTCTTATTGGTGTGTTCATTGCTGCACACGCCACATTTGCTGCTGAAGTAGGTGGATGTATGGCCGAAACAGGTTCTGGTGGCGGAATGGCCGCTGCGGCACTGGTAGAAATGAATGGCGGTAGTTTGGAACAATCTATTGCAGCTGCTTCGTTGGCATTACAAAATTCATTGGGCATTATTTGCGATCCTATTGGCAACAGAGTGGAAGCACCTTGTTTAGGTAGAAATGTGATGGCAGCCTCCAATGCCATATCCTGTGCGAATATGGCATTATCAAACTACGAACATTTAATTCCCTTAGACGAAGTAATTGAAACTATGAAGGCAGTGGGTGACCAGATTCACCATACTTTAAGGTGCACTAATCTTGGTGGATTGTCCATTACGAATACTGCAAAAAAAATTGAAGCATTACTGGAAGAAAACCCACCAGTGTTTTTCAAAAGTTGCTAGCATATCTAAGAGAAAAATTTTGTCACTATTTTTTTCTTAAATGATAACCCTTTGGTTTTGTAAAGGCACGTATTCCAGCATGTGATAAAGTAGCACCAAATCCGGAAAGGCCTCTTCCACTCCATGGCAAGGCGGCACTTACACGATCACAACAATTCCAATAAGCACTGCCACTATTCATTTGATCTAAAATGTGGATGGCACGAGTACGAGTGCTACTATACACTCCCGCTGTTAATCCATATGCAGTGTCCTGCATGAGCGCAATAGCTTCATCATCATGTTGCACTTTCATGATGCCAATGACAGGTCCGAAGGATTCTTCTTTCATCACAGTCATGTCGTGCGTTACATCCTCCAGCACTGTCGGACTAAAATAATATCCAGTACCCTCTATTTTATTGCCACCGGTTAGAATCTTTGCACCCTTACTTACTGCATCCTGCACTTGTTCTTCCAAAAATGCCAGCTGCGATTGTCTACTTAATGGGCCTATGTAAATTCCTGCTTCAGTAGGATCACCTATTTTCCAGGATTGTACTTCCTGTACAAATTCTTTTACAAAACGATCGTACACATTTTCGTGTACATAGATGCGCTCCACTGAACAGCAACTTTGTCCGTTATTATAAAAAGCACCGTCTGCAGTTCCTGCTGCAACTGATGCGATGTCTGCAATATCATCAGTAATATATACAGGGTCCTTACCACCTAATTCGCATTGGCAAACAACCATTTTGGGTGCTACCTGCGAATAAATATATTGTCCGGTATTATAAGATCCAGTAAAGAAGTAACCTTGCAATGGCAGCTTTAATAATTCCGCACCAACTGCACCAGTTCCGATGGCCACTTGAAACGCATCCGCAAGTATGCCTGCTTTTTTTAATAATCTTTCGATGTGCAATCCGGTTAAAGTAGCAAATTCAGAAGGCTTATACCATACCGCATTCCCTGCGAGTAAAGCGGGCACAAACACATTAGTGCCTACCAGATAAGGATAGTTCCAGGCAGAGATATTACAAACGATACCCAGTGGTTCATAGGCAATGATTTCTTCCAGATCATCTGTACTGGTCATCACCTCATTTTGAAGATATTGACTGGCATGCTCAGTTAACCAGTTGATTCTTGCAATGGCACCATTGACTTCGTTTCTGGATTGTTGTAAGGGTTTACCTACTTCTTCTGTAAGTGTGTGCGCCAGTGTTTCGATTTCTTCTTTCAATAAAATGGCAAACTGCTGCAAAATCGTTATTCTTTCAGCCAATGGTTTTTGAGCCCACTGTTTTTGCCCTGATTGTAATTTTACCAATTTTTCAGCTAATGTTTTTTCATTATCAATGGGTACTGAAGTAATGATGGTTTCTGTTGCTGGATTGATAATTGCTAATTTTTCTATTTCTGTTTGCATCACTGCTTGTATAAATGATTTTTTAATGTGGATAGATATTTCATTTTGCTGAACGGATGGCATTCTTTCGGGATGCCATTGAACTGCTAACATAAAACCTAAGCCGGTTTTATTTTTATATTCAATTCCTTCAATGATATGATCTGGGTTACTGTAGGCATTCACCAGTATATTATGACCAATATTTAAACTATCAATGGCCTGGTGATGCGCACTATTCACATCTATAGTTTGTAAGCCAATAATTTGTTGTAACAGACTGTCTGGTTCCAGTGATACTTGATGCGCTTTATCAATGCCGGCATCTTTTCGATGCGCTTTATTTTTTTCATCACCCAGGTCCTGTATCAATTTTCCACCCTCGAGTATATTGATTAATTGCAAGCCCCTGCAAATACCTAAGACCGGAATTTTATTTGCTTTTGCGTAATGATAGATATACGATTCAAACAAATCTCTTTCTAACTGAAAACCTGATGGGCTATTCATATAATCATTTGCTCCATCAAATAAAGAAGGATGCACATCTACACCACCCGTTAAAATAAAACCATCGCATTGGTAAATGTCTACATAGTTATTTTTTTCAAAGGATAGCTCCACAATGGCCATTGCTTCACCTAGATCTGATGCAGTAAACCAATTGATATAATTGTCATAATTGGTTAAGGTAAAGCTTACGCCTATTCTTTTCATATGCTATAATGCTTTCAAATAAAGATCCTTAAAGTTCTCTCTGGTAACAGGCTTGGGGTTATTGGGATGTGCAAAATCTGCAAAAGCAAGATCGGCCAGTGTTTCGATATGTGATGCTTGTACACCTATCTCACTAAGCTTATGCGGGATTCCCACTTTGGTATTTAATTCAAATAAATAATTCACCACCCCGGTACCGTTTTCTTCTGTAAGATCCAGGGTTTTTGCCATACGCTTAAACTGAGATTCACAACCTGCTATATTAAACTCCATTCCATATGGAAGGTTTACGGCATTAGCAAGTCCGTGATGGGTATCTAATAAAGAAGAAAGCGGATGCGCTAATGAGTGCACCACGCCCAACCCTTTTTGAAATGCTACGGCACCCATCATAGAAGCAATTAACATATTACTCCTGGATTCCAGGGTTGGTTTGTTTACTGCTGCTTCAATGGACTTTGCAATCAATGAAATTCCTTCCAATGCAATTCCTTCACACATCGGGTGCGGTGTTTTGGCAATATACGCTTCCATATTATGCGTGAGTGCATCCATGCCTGTTGCGGCAGTAACTGCAGGTGGTAAGCCCATGGTTAATTCAGGGTCGGCAAAAACTATTTTGGCCAGCAATTTTGGAGAAAAAAGAATTTTCTTCTGGTGTGTTTCATCATCAGCAATGATGGCACTTCTTCCCACTTCACTTCCTGTTCCGGATGTGGTGGGGATGGTAATAAAATGAGGTACTTCATTGGTTACGTAAATATCACCACCAATTAAATCATCGTATACAAAGAGGTCTTCGCGATGGTTTACTCTTAACACGATGGCTCTTGCTACATCCAAAGCAGCGCCACCTCCAATACCAATGATAGCATCTCTATTGGTTTGGTCGTATGCATCACCACCTTTGTATACATCCGATTTTACAGGATTTTTATGAATATCAGAAAACACTTCCACTGAAATTCCCTTTGCGCTTAATTCCTGTACTATTTTTTTAAAAAAATCTAATTGTGCAATGATAGGATCGGTTACGATCAACGGTTTTTGTAATCCATTTGTTTTTAAATAATCGCCTAATTCATTGATAGCTCCGGCACCAAATCGAATGGTTGTTGGAAAGTTATACTGGTATACTTTGTCGAATCTCATAGGTTGTTTGGTTATATAATTTCAAAATATCTTTTAAATTCCCAGTCGGTCACAGTTTTTAAATGCTGTCTCCATTCCCATTCTCTTGTCATGGTGAAATGATTGACAAATGTTTCACCAAAAAGTTCTCTTGCAACGGCTGAATTTTTCATTTCCAGTGTGGCTTCTATTAATGTAGAAGGAATTTTTCCCGCTGTCTCATTTTTATATCCATTTCCAACAGTAGCCACTGTTTTTAATGTCAATTTCTTTTTGATACCGTATAATCCTGCAGCCAGACATGCCGACATGGCCAGGTAAGGATTTACGTCGGCACCAATCACCCTGGTTTCTATTCTTGTTGCTTTATCGCTTCCTGCTAATACCCTTAGCGCTACCGTTCTGTTATCAAAGCCCCAGGTTAGTGTAGTAGGAGCCCAGGCGCCTTCTACCAGACGTTTATAACTATTGATGGTAGGTGCAAACATGGGTAAAATAAAGGGCAGGCAATGCAATTGTCCGGCTATATACTGCTTTGCAGTTTCACTTAATTTTTTTGGATCCTTATCATGAAAGAAAAGGTTCTTTTTATTTTCCAGGTCCCATAAGCTCTGGTGTACATGTCCGCCACAGCCGGGTAAGTTTTCATTTATTTTCGCCATAAAAGTTGCCATCACGCCATTCTTATAAGCGATTTCTTTGACCGCTGTTTTAAACAATAAGGCGCGATCGCCTGCTTCCAACACATCCGCATATTTAATGGCTGCTTCAAAAGTACCGGGCCCTGTTTCAGTATGCAATCCTTCAATTGGAATATTAAATTTTGTAAGCAATTCAAAAAGTTCGCTGAAAAATTTATTCTCTAAAGAAGTGCGTAATATAGAATAGCCAAACATACCCGGAGTAAGTGGCTGTAAATTCTTGTAGTCTTTTTGTTGTGCCGATTGCGGCGTTTCTGCAAAATTATACCATTCAAATTCTTGCGCAAACACAGGGTTATAGCCCATTTTTTTTGAAACGGCTATTTGACTTTTTAGTAATTGTCTGGGACATATGGGAGAAGGTTTTCCTTTTGCATCCACCAGTTCTGCTAAAAAAAAGGGCAGATCGTTTTCCCATGGAATTTTTCTAAAACTTGTCAGATCAAGTAATGCCGGATGATCGGGGAAGCCGTTTTGCCAGCCTGTGATGGATTCTTTATCATACAATGCATCCTGCGCATCCCAGCCAAAGATCACATCACAAAAGCTCATGCCGTTTTCTACGACGGATAAAAATTTTTCTGTAGAAATATATTTCCCTCTTAATATGCCGTCAATATCAGCGATGGCAATTTTTACTTTTCCAGATGGATGATTTTTTACATACTGGATAATTTCTTTATTTGTCATACGATTGAAGTTGAATTTTTATTTTTCTTTCTTGTGAAAAACTTATAGATCGCAAAACAGAAAAACATGATGAACAGAAATAAGGCAGCCAATACCATATTAAAAATGATCATGGAAATAAAAGACACGATGGAAATGATCAATGCAATAATTGGAAATAATGGATAAAAAGGAACTTTAAAGGGGCGATCTAATCCTGGAGCTTTTCTCCTGAGTTGTATCATCGACACCATGGAGATAATGTATAAACTGAGTGCGCCAAATACAGCGATGGTGATGATCTCATTTGTTTTT
Organism: Chitinophagaceae bacterium; assembly: GCA_947371755.1. Taxonomy (GTDB): domain Bacteria; phylum Bacteroidota; class Bacteroidia; order Chitinophagales; family Chitinophagaceae; genus Sediminibacterium. The sequence continues at coordinate 10,617 of CANBQT010000055.1, read as the reverse complement.
CCACTAAACAGCGCCACAATACCAATTGCCATGTTTAAGAGTAAGGCATAGCTAGGCGTATGATATTTCGGATGAATTTTTCCAATCACCGAATCTTTAAAAACTACTTTTCCAAATTCATAGGTTGACCTTCCCGCTGCCAGCATTAAGCCGTGAAAAGAGGCAATTAATCCCAGAAGACCAATGGTAATTAAGATATGGTATAAATAATTATTATCACCTACGATCCTTGCCAGTGCCAGTGGTAGTGGGGAATCGGAGGATGTGCCATCGGCTTTATATACGATGGCTTCCCAACCCGCTACGCCAATTGCACTTGTAAAAGTGAATAAGCATAATAGAATCAGGGTAAGTATGGCCGACCCAAATCCCAGTAAGATGGTTCTTTGTGGGTTGATGGTTTCTTCGGCCACATTCGCTACTCCTTCAATTCCTAAAAAGAACCAAATGGCAAATGGAATGGCTGCAAATATTCCACTGATTCCATTGGGAAGCGCGTTCAATTGTAAATGTTTGAATTCAAAATGCGTAAAGCCAATGCTCGCAAACAACAGTAGTTCAAAAACTGCAAAGATGGTAATGACTAATTCGAAAGTAGCTGCAGCTTTTACACCCCATATATTGAGCAGGGTAAAAACGATATAACTAAGTATGGCAATATTGAGAATGGGTAATTGGGGAAAAAACAAATTGAAATAAGCCCCAATAGCAAATGCAATAGCCGGAGGTGCAAAAATGAATTCTATATTTTGAGCCATCCCTGCAATAAATCCCCAATCCTTTCCCAGGGCTTTATTGGCATAGTCTAAACCGCCACCAGCCTTGGGCATTGCGCTTGCTAATTCTGCGTAACTAAAAGTAAAAGTGATATATAATATAATAATGAACAATGTGGCAATACCTAAGCCAAGTGTTCCGCCTTTTTCCAGTCCCAGGTTCCAGCCAAAGTACATACCAGATATTACATATCCAACCCCCAGGCCCCATAGCATCATGGGACTAAGCGTTTTTTTAAGTTGACTTTTTTTATTTTCTTTTTCAGTGATATTCATCATCATAGGTGCCCACAAATTAAGAATAAAACAGTAAGGGTACGAAGGAATGTATAGTTCTCCCAAATTCAATACAACAATTTTATATTAAGTCTTTTAAGAACAATTTCATGCGATGGATTGGGGTATTAAAACTGTTGAGATATATTTTAAATTTTGGTGTAGGGCGATATTGAATTTATTTGTGATAATTTCAAGATGCCAAAACAGCCATATGAAAAAATACCAGCTTATTCTGGGAGCTTTTATTACCCTCCTTTTTAGTTATAGTAATCAGATTGTAGCTCAGTCGAGCGACTTTAAAAATTTAGATCATTATTTGCAATCAGAAATTAAAGCCGGAAGATTAAAGGGTGTTCATGCAGCAGTGTATCAAAACGGTAAATTGGCCTATGATCATTTTTATGGTTTCAGAGATGTGGAAGCAAAAGATCCGATGCAAGGGAATGAAGAATATTTTATTCAAAGCATGACCAAGCCCATTGTTACAGTTGGTTTGATGAAATTGGTGGAGGCAGGTAAAATAAAACTGGATGATCCCATCGAAAAGTATTTGCCCGAGTTTGCGAATGTAACAGTGGTGAATGATCCTAAGATAGGCTCTAAAACTGGATCGCATCCTGCTAATGCTTCTATCACGATCAGGCAAATATTAAGTCATACCAGCGGTTTGTCGCACGGCATTTCTCCGATTCCTTACGACAGAGAGATCTTTAATACCGCCTTCAATCTTTCTATTAAAACACTGGCTGAACGGATTTCAAAAATTGCGACACTTCCTTTAATGTTTCAACCTGGTACAAAATTCACCTATTCTTTATCTGTTGATGTAACAGCCAGAATTATTGAAGTGGTTTCAGGAAAACCTTTGGATGTATATCTCAAAGAAAATATCTGGGATCCATTGGGCATGAAGCATACTGGCTACAACTTAAATGAAGGGCAAACCAAAAGAGAAATGATGGTGTACGATTTTAAGGCTGATAGTACGTTGACAAGGGCATTAGGTCAACCCAAACCCAACAACAATACTTTATTCCCAGGTGTGAATGGTTTGTTTAGCACTACCCATGATTATATGTTATTCGCAGAAATGTTGCTGAACAAAGGCAGCCTGAATGGCGTTCGAATTTTGAAACCTGCTACTGTGGATTTGATGACTACTACCGTAACGGATGAGCTATCAACCAAAACAAAGGTCAACTCCAATTTTATCCATGCTGCCAATGGTTTAGTAGTGGATGGAATGGGCACTTTGAATCTGGAACCCGGGTACGATTTTGGATTGGGACTTTGTGTGTTGAAAGATCCATCTATTCCTAAGAGAGACAATGCTGCCAAGGGTGAATTTTTCTGGAGCGGCGCCAATGCCACACATTTCTTTGTGAATCCCTCTCAAAAATTAGTGGCTGTGTTCATGACGCAAATTGGCTTTATGCCCAATCGAAATCCGTATGGATTTTATTTTGGGGATGAGTTTAGAAAAAATATTTATATGGACATCAAGAATTAATTATTTTCCGTTTTATAAACATTCAAACGAATATTCAAATTGATACCATGAGTTACGAAGCAAATCCTTCTCGTTACAAAAACATGACTTATCGCCGATGTGGTAAAAGCGGTTTAATGCTGCCTGCTTTATCGCTGGGCTTATGGCATAATTTCGGAGCCATCGATGATCTAGAAAACGCACGCGCTATCTTAAAACTGGCTTTCGATAGCGGCATTACGCATTTTGATCTGGCGAATAATTATGGTCCACCTGCAGGATCTGCTGAAGAAACATTTGGAAAAATATTCAAAGACGATTTTAAAAAATACCGCGACGAGTTGGTGGTCTCTACTAAAGCTGGTTGGGGTATGTGGGATGGTCCGTATGGCGATCATGGTTCAAAAAAATATTTAGTAGCAAGTCTGGATCAAAGCTTGAAACGCATGGGTCTGGATTATGTAGATATCTACTATCACCACCGCCCGGATCCGAATACTCCATTGGAAGAAACCATGGGTGCACTGGATCTGATTGTTCGTCAGGGTAAGGCATTATATGTGGGCATCTCGAGTTATAGTGCTGCTGAAACAGAAGCTGCTATTAAAGTATTGAATGGCCTGGGTACTAAATGCCTGATCCATCAGCCACGTTACTCCATGTTCGATCGTTGGGTGGAAAATGGTTTGCTGGATGTATTGGGAAGAGAAGGAATCGGTTGTATTCCGTTTTCTCCATTGGAGCAAGGACTATTAACGAATAAATATTTGAATGGCATTCCTGCAGATAGCAGAGCTGCTGCACATCGTGGTAATGGTGCCATGGAAGAGAATGCAATAACACATGAGAAAATAGAAAAAGTTAAGAAGCTGAATGAAATTGCTATCAGTCGCGGACAGAACTTAGCACAGATGGCGCTATCCTGGATCTTAAAAGATGATCGGGTTACCTCAGTATTGATTGGAGTTAGTAAACCTGCACAAGTAACTGATTCAATTGCTTGTTTAGCGAATACCAGTTTTTCGAATGACGAACTGTTAAAGATCAAAAATATTTTAGAGCCATATTAATCGAGAGCCTTGAAAAATTTAAAAGCGATTTGTTGCTATAGCATCTTTAGTATTCTCCCTTTTTTGGGACTAGCGCAATCTGCCATTCAATTGAACCAACTTGGTTTTTATCCGAATGCACCGAAGATTGCAGTGCTAACTGCGCTTTCCAATGCCAAAACATTTTATGTGTTGTCTCAAAATTTAAAAGACACATTTTTTATTGGTAAAGCAGGTGCAGAAAAACAATCAGCTTATTCGAGCACTAAGACGAGCATTTTAGATTTTTCGGAACTTAAAAAAAATGGTAAGTACATTATAAAAGTCGGTGCTGCACAATCCTATCCCTTTACAATTAGCAATGACGCAAACCAGACTGCAGCAATTGCTTCTTTAAAAGGATTTTATTTTCAACGCTCTTCCATTCCTTTAGAAGAAAAATATGCGGGTCAATGGAAAAGAACAGGATTTCATCCGGATAACAAAGTGCAAGTGCATCCTTCTGCTGCCAGCAAAGAACGTCCGGCAGGCTTTGTGATTTCTTCTGTGGGTGGTTGGTATGATGCGGGTGATTATAATAAATACATAGTGAATTCTGGGATTTCGAATGGTACTTTGTTTGCTGCGTATGAAGACTTTCCTGCCTACTTTGAACAATTAAAAACACAAATTCCTGAAACGAATAATGGGATTCCGGATTTATTGAACGAAGCCATTTATAATTTGCGATGGATATTAACCATGCAAGACCCGAATGACGGAGGTGTGTATCATAAATGTACCAATGCTGTTTTTGATGGGATGGTAATGCCTGGTGTTACCAAAGAGATTCGTTACGTAGTGCAAAAAAGCACTCCTGCAAGTTTAGACTTTGCAGCAGTAACCGCACAGGCCAGCAGGATTTTAAAAGGTTTTGAAAAACATTATCCCGGTTTAGCAGATAGTTGTTTACTCGCTTCTAAAAAAGCATGGCAATGGTCTCTTGCACATCCTAACCAATTGTATGAGCAGGATAAAATGAATCAAACATTTCAACCTGCTGTTACTACTGGTGCTTATGGCGATAACAATGTTACAGACGAATGGATCTGGGCTGCTGCTGAATTGTATGTTACTACTAAAGACAAAACATACGCCAGTAGTTTCGAAAAATACAACACGAATTATACACCCACATTACCTAACTGGAATAATGTAGGGCTCCTAGGATACTATAGTTTGTTGCATGTAAGTAATGCTATCCCTGCATTTTCTTCCACTCAAATTGATCAACTTAAAAATACTGTGATCAAAATCGCCGATCAATATGTGAGTAAGGTTAGTGTGAATGCTTTTCAAACGGTGATGGGACAAAGCTCTCGTGATTTTAACTGGGGTAGCAATTCAAACGCAGCCAATCAAGGCATCTTATTAGTAAAAGCATATTTGATAACGGGTGATCAGAAATACATCAACAATGCATTAACCAATGTTGATTATATATTGGGTAGAAATGCTACCGGTTATTGTTTTGTAACAGGAATCGGATCTAAGCCATCTATGAATCCGCACCATCGTCAATCTGTATCAGATGGTATTGAACCACCAGTTCCTGGTTTATTAGTGGGTGGTCCTAATCCGGGTATGCAAGACAAATGCACCTACCAATTTAAAGAACCTGAAACTTGTTATGTAGATCAATCCTGTTCTTATGCTTCCAATGAAATAGCCATTAACTGGAATGCGCCTTTGGTATATCTCTCTAACGCGATAGAAGCTTTGAAATATAAAGTGGGTTATGTTTTGAAATAATGGATATGGATAATCGAATAGTAGTGATCACTGGTGCTGGTATTTCTGTTGATTCAGGTATACAACCCTTTCGTGGTAAGAATGGTTTGTGGAATGAGAATCCTACTGCGATGGCTTCCTATGAAAAATTCTGCGATGATCCAGCGCATTTTTTAAGCTGGTACTATCATCGTTTTGTGAGTTGTAAAGATGCAATACCCAATGCCACTCATGAAATACTTGCAGCCAATAATATTCGTGTGATCAGTCAGAATGTAGACAACCTGCATATTAAAGCAGGTCATGATACTGCACGATTAATTGAAATTCATGGCAATATCAATTACAAAAGAAAAATTCCAGTCACTCATCGAGAAGACCTGGTGCTGGCGAATTGGGATGCTGTGAATGGATTAGCAGCTGATACGGATCTATCTTCAAAGCCTAACATCAATGATCCTTTGGTGCAAGGATTGTTTGAACTATTTCATATCGGCAAAAATGGTCAAATAGATTTTGAACATTCTTTTCGTCCGCACATTCTGCTCTTCGATGAATACTATAGCGAACTCTATGAATCAGAGATTGCCTTAGACTGGGTTAAAGAAGCAGAGACTGTGATCTTCATGGGTACCTCTAATTCTGTAGGCATTACAAATATGGTATTAGAATCTGCGTTGCGGGGCCGCAAAGAAATAAAAGTAGTGGATCCGAACCCTGCACCTTCCTTCCGTTTTCCGGGTATAGAAATTATTGAATCGTCGGCGATGAACTTCTGTACGCAATATTTTAAATAACATATCGATTTAATACCGTTAGTGTAATTGCAGAACCAAATATATTATTTGATTAAGTAATTTTATTAAATGAAAACCCATAATAAAATAATTGCTTTGCTTTTCTTTTTTGTGCTCACTTTTAATCTTACAGGGTTTGCTCAAAAAACTACTACTGGTTTAATACAATATGTTTGTTCTCCTTGTGGCCAATCCTGCGACAAAGAAATATATACAGCACCGGGTGTATGTGCTAAGTGCAACATGAAACTGGTTGACAAAAAAACGATCGTTCACAAAACTGTTACTCCTTCAGAGTTATCTAAATATATCAAAGCGACCCAGAATCTTTTAATTGTTGATGTAAGAACAAAAGAAGAATTTGAAGGGAAAGCCGAGCCAAATTTTGGTACTATTAAGAACGCTATCAATATTCCAATCAGTGAATTTGAAAAAGGGGCCTATTCTAAATTGGATAAAAATAAAACCATTTTGCTGTATTGCTCTCATTCCCACAGAAGCTCTGTAGTGAGTTACTTATTAACGCAAAATGGTTTTAAAAATATTGTGAATTTATCAGGTGGTATGAGTGTGGTAACTGATAGATCCGTTTTAAAAAATCCTGTAAAATAAAATCCAGTTTAAGCTTTTGCTGCACCTGCTTTGAGTGCTTCTACTACCTTCGTCATTTCCTGCACAGTGCCGATACTAATTCTTAGCCAGGTACTATTGTCCTCAAATGATCTTGCTCCGATAATATTATTTGCTTGTAAAACTGCTGGAATATTTTTTGGATAGGTCTTGGTATCGAAATATACAAAGCTGGTAAATGATTCGATGTATTTAATTCCCAGATCATTAAAACCTTTGTACAAAATAGCTTTTGCTTTGATGTTCTCAGCTTTTACATAATCTACGAAATCTTTATCATTGATCACTCCTAGTGCACCTTTCATAGAAACCGCTGAAGGACCAGCATTGGCCCATGCCATAAAGGAACTTAATTCTTTAATGGTATCAGGATGGGCTAATACATAACCTACTCTGGCACCAGCCATGCCATAGGTTTTAGAAAAAGTTTTAGCGATGATCAGGTTTGGATTTTCGTTTACCATATAGGCCATCGAAGGACTATCATAATAATCGGTATACGCTTCATCCATTAACAAAATAGTTTTAGCAGTTACCGTTTGTACAAATGCCTCTAATTCAGTTTTAGGGGATACGGTTCCAGTTGGATTGTTGGGATTACACAGATAGACCATTTTGGTATCAGCATCGATATTATTCGCTAACGCTTTTAAATCATTATGCTTGCTTGATGTTAATGGAACCAATTTGGTGGGCAATCCTAATTTTCTTGCTGCTGGCAACCATATTTTAAAAGTAGGTTCTGATGCTACAATATTTCCTTTTTTATAAGCAGTCCATGCAGTAATAACACCTAGTAATTCTGAAGAGCCGGCACCTAGTAAAATATTGTCTTTATTATGTCCGGTTAATTTTCCAATGGCTTCACGCAATTGGGTGTTGGTATCTAACTGATACCTGTTTGAAATGATCACTGCATCAATCATGGCTTTTTTAGCCGACTCTGCCGGGCCATGCGGATTTTCGTTGGAGCTTAATTTGATTACACCTCCATTACTACCTTCGTAACCTCTTTGGATACCTTTCTCTTCTTGTTTGGCAAACAATTCTTTTGAAAAAGCAAAAGAAGCAACTGCAAATGCAGATTGCTTGATGAGTTGGCGGCGTTCCATAGTATTAAGTTTGTTGTACCTTAAAATACAGAAATATTTTCAAATTGAATGAAGATTAGAATGGATAATAGCTCAAAAGCAAGATTTCAGTCACTCACAGGCGTACGTTTTATTGCCGTTTGTCTGGTGTTTATTTATCACAATCGGAAATACTGGCGAGATAGTTTACATCCCGAACTGATCAGATTATTCAATGAATTTCATGTAGGGGTGTCTTTGTTTTTTGTGTTGAGTGGATTTCTGATTGCCTATACTTATGAAGACAAACCCCTGGCTTCAGGCACAGCTTATCTAAAATATATACTGGTACGCTGCGCTCGAATTTTACCGCTGTATTGGTTGATCCTTACAATCTATTATCTGGATAAAAGCTATGGTAATTTTCATTTTAATTTACTGACGTATTCATTGGCGCATGGCTTTAGTGATGTACATAATCTGGAAGGGATTGCACAGGCATGGTCGCTCACGGTAGAAATGACGTTCTATATTTTGGCTCCGGTATTATTTTTTATTAAAAGAAAAAATCTTTGGTTGCTTTTGCTGGCAATGCTTCTGCTATACGGAATGTTTTTTGGCATAGGCGCTATTTGGCAGCATTGGAATACTAATCCACAACGATTTTTCAGGCCGAATCAATTTTTATTATTGAATACTTTTCCGGGAAGGAGTTCTGAATTTATAGTTGGGATGGTTCTGGCAACTGCTGTGCAACAAAAATCTAATTGGTTATATCAGTTCCGACATAAAACAACTTTTGGAATTACTGCCATGTTTATAGTGATCTATGGTATAGGGTGGTTTCAGAAAGATATATACGATCATGGGTATACGCATCCGATAGGTATGATCTTAGCTAAAACTGTGTTGCCCATATCAATGGCCATTCTCCTGGCAGGCTTAATGGAGGAAGATACCTGGTTGAATAAAATATTAGGAAGCAAGTTCCTGGTATTGCTCGGTAATGCCTCTTTTGCATTTTATCTGGTGCATATCAGCTATGTGAATTTAAAAATCAAAGACTGGTATACTTTTCCAGATAGAAATTTCATCTTACTCTGGATCATCTCCATCATATTGTATCAATACGTAGAGAGTCCGATGTATCATTTTTGTAGAAAACAATTGAACGCAAATAAAAAGAGTGCCTAAGCACTCCCTTTATTATTGAATAGTTATTTTCTTTAAATAATAACCTGTAGGATCAACTATTGGTGGCAGATCGCTTTTTACTTTAATACCATCTTTGCCAATGATCATCTTCTCTTTTTTCCCATTGATTAAAATATCAAATGGAAGATCCATGAAATAGTTAGTCACTTTAATTTGATACTGTTGGTATCCGGTTTCTTTGACAGATACTTCTATTACATTAGTTGTTCTTAAATAGAAATCGAAAAATGATTTTAAAGAATAACCAGCAGCTTTACTGAACAATTGTTCTACATCTGTACTGGTTACAAAATTGTCGTAAGTAGTTGCAGGATCAGTAGCCAGTTTTTTCAATGCTGGAAAAAAGATAGCGTCGCCCAGTACATAACGTAAGCTATGCATGAAGAAAGACCCCTTTACATAAATATCATTCTTAGCATAAGTTTCATCTTCAGATAATTCTTCACCACCCACTAAAGGTTTGATGTACTTGATGCTTTTTTTATGATTCGCAATCATTTCATCATATGCTGCTTGTCCGCCCAATTCATACATACCCAAGGCTTCTGCATAAGTGCCAATCCCTTCCTGAATCCACATATGCGCCCAGTCTTTATTGGTTACTTTATTGGCCCACCATTCGTGTGCGTATTCGTGATAGAGGTTATCGGAATAATCATGTCCCCCTACTTTTCTGTATTCGAATTTATTGTTGAATGTAATCATGGTCTGGTGCTCCATACCTGAATTAGGAACTTCTGCTACACCAATCTTTTCTTTTACCCATGGGTACTCTCCAAAATATTTTTCTAATATTTTAGTGTCTCTGATTTTTGTTTCGATTACTTTTTTCGCTTGTGCGCTATCTTCTTCTAACACATAAAATTCGATAGGTACTTTATTGCCATCGATAGTGGTGTAAGAATCTTTTGCAACGATGTATTTTCCAATATTAAATACCACACAATAGTTACTGATGGTATAATTGGTTTTCCATGAAAAAGTTGTTTTGTTCTTTTTGGTTGTTACTTTTTGTAATAATCCGGGTCCTGCCACTGATAAGCCTTTAGGTATTGTAATATTCATGTCAACGCCTTCGTTGGGTTCATCGCTCGGATGATCCTTACAAGGGAACCATAGTCTGCCGCCTTCTTTCTGACAGTTAATAGAGATCCAGTCGTTACCGCTACGATCTTTGCCCCAGATAAATCCTCCGAACCATGGTGCTCGAACTGCAATGGGTGGGTTACCACCATATATTATATCCACCTGATGGTTTCCTTCTTTGAAGTTGGTACCTGTGATATATATTTTATCATCGCCCTGACTAAATGCGGCGGGCTTATTATCTACTTTCACCTTTTCTACCGTTAGTAAATGCACCAGGTCTAACAAGATGGTATCTGTTTGTTTCGAAAAATTTAAACTAACTATTGTATTTCCATGGATCGATTTGTTGGCAATATCCACCTCGGTATTGATGGTGTAGTGCCTGATATCCATGATGGCCTGCAATGGTTTCAACTTGCCACCGGAAGACATATAACTAATGTCGAGGTTTTG
>CANBQT010000054.1 GCA_947371755.1 Chitinophagaceae bacterium | reverse complement strand
AAATTATTTGAACACAAAATGACCCAAGCTAAATTGGCAGAAGAGTTAGGATTGGGCAAATCAAAAGTTTCAGAAATCTTAAGTGGCAAAAGGAAACCAGACCTTGTTTTTTTAAAGGGGGTCCATAAATTATTAAAAATAGATGCCGGTTTCTTATTAGAGCATGCATAAAAAAAGCTGCACCAAATGATGCAGCCCTTTTTACTTTTTAATTTTTACTTTTTAATTTTTAAAATTCGCAGTTATTCGGCGTCCTCGCAAACGCAATCACGTCGCGGATATTCGTCATGCCCGTTACAAATTGTACCATGCGTTCGAAGCCAAGTCCGAAACCCGCGTGTGGTACAGATCCGAAGCGACGGGTATCTAAATACCAGCTCATTTCTTCTGCAGGAATATGCATGGCAGCCATACGGCTTTCTAAAACTTCTAATCTTTCTTCTCTTTGTGAACCACCTACAATCTCTCCAATACCTGGTGCTAAAATATCCATCGCAGCCACCGTTTCTTTTCCTGGTTCGCAACCATCATTCATACGCATGTAGAATGCTTTGATGGCAGCTGGATATCCGGTAACGATCACTGGTTTTTTGAAATGCTTTTCAACCAGATATCTTTCGTGTTCACTCTGCATATCAATACCCCAGCTCACATCATATTTGAATTTCTTCTTTTTATAATGTGGAGAGTCTAATAAAATTTGAATGGCTTCTGTGTAAGTAATTCTTTCGAATTGATTATCTACCACAAATTTTAATTTATCAAGCAACCCTAATTCCGCTCTTTCGTTTTGTGGTTTTTGTTTTTCTTCTTCTGCTAAACGTGCATCCAGGAATTCAAGGTCTTCCATATTGTGTTGCATCGCATAGCGAATCAGGTATTGAATAAATTCTTCAGCCAGATTCATATTGTCTTCAATATCATGAAAGGCCATCTCTGGCTCGATCATCCAGAACTCAGCTAAGTGTCGTGCAGTGTTGGAATTCTCTGCTCTGAACGTTGGACCGAAAGTATAAATTTCGCTAAATGCCATCGCACCTAGTTCTCCTTCCAATTGTCCGCTCACAGTTAAGTTGGTGCTCTTTCCAAAAAAATCTTCTTTGAAATTTACTGAACCATCTTCATTGCGTGGAGGATTATCGAATGGCAAAGTTGTTACTCGAAACATTTCACCTGCACCTTCTGCATCACTCGATGTAATGATGGGTGTATGTAAATAAATAAATCCTTTTTCATTAAAGAATTGATGCACTGCAAAAGCTAGTGAATGACGCAAACGAAACACCGATCCGAATGTGTTGGTTCTGAAACGTAAGTGTGCAATCTCTCTTAAAAATTCCAGGCTATGTTTCTTTGGTTGCAAAGGATATTTCTCTGCATCACTATCACCTAAAATTTCAACAGTGTTTGCTTTGATCTCTACTTTCTGTCCTTTACCCAGGGAAGCAATTAATTCACCCGTAACTTTTAAAGAAGCGCCGGTAGTAATTCTTTTGATGGTTGCCTCGTCGATTAAACCCAGTGCAACCACTACTTGTATATTATTATTAGTACTGCCATCATTCAATGCAATAAACTGGTTGTTGCGAAAACTTCGCACCCATCCCATTACTATAATTTCCTGTCCTGCTGGCTCTGTTTGTAAGAGCGCTTTGATTTTGGTTCTTTTGTTAAACATTACTAATTGTTTCTATTTCTTACTATAAATAATGGCTGTAAAAACAACATCCCTTATTGATTCTGCGGCAAAGATAACCAAACAACCCGCAGCAAAGCCCTTATAGCTATGAACTTCGTTAAAAAGCACAAAAAATTCGTTTTTTCAGAAAAACTGACTTAACATTGCATTGGAAACCGAACTGAACAAGACCTATTTTCTCACGATTTTTCAGTTTATCCTCTTTCCGATCAAAATTTTCAAACAACCGATCTGAGTTTTTAATTTCCTTAGACTGGATTTATTCATTGAAAAATAAACGCCTTTTTTCTCATTAATTGAATTTATGTACGACATTCTGCAATTGAACGACATGCTTTTGCCAGAGCTGCAAGACATCGCTGAGCAGCTAGCCATCCCCGGCACCAAAAAACTGGACAAGCAAGGACTCATCTACAAAATTTTGGACGGTCAAGCTGTTCAAGCCAGCTCCGCCAAAGACGAGCCCAAAAAGAAAGGTGCACGCACCAGAAAACCTATTACTATTAAAACTTCCACTGCTAACGGCACTGAAGAAGCTGAGGTTATGGAATCTACTGAGCCGGCGGCAACTGAACAGGCCCCTGCTGCAGAAGCTGCACCAGCAAAAACTACTGGTCCTGACAGACCCGTGCGCGAACCTCGCGAACGTAACGATGGCCGTGCCCCTATTGCGAAAAAGGGACCACTTCCTCGTAAACCAAGAACTGAAATTCCTGCTCCAACTGAGCCAACAGAAGCGCAACCCGACAAAGACATGTCGGCTGATGCTGCAGCCATTTTAGCTGCAGTGGGTTCAGATACACAAGTTGGTGAAAATGAATCTGCATCGGCAAGTTCAGATCCTGCTGCTCCACAACATCGCTACCCGCAACACCGTAAAGAACCTGCTTTCAATATTGAATTTGAAGGTGTGATCCTTGGTGAAGGTGTATTAGAAATGATGCCTGATGGATATGGTTTCCTTCGTTCTTCCGATTACAACTATTTATCTTCTCCGGATGACGTTTATGTGTCTCCCTCTCAGATCAAATTATTTGGTTTGAAAACAGGTGATACCGTACACGGAGCTGTTCGCCCTCCAAAAGAAGGTGAAAAATATTTCGCTCTTTTAAAAGTGGATACCATTAATGGTAAGAGACCAGATGAAGTACGCGATCGCGTGCCTTTCGATTATCTGACTCCTTTGTTCCCTTTTGAAAAATTCAATCTCTATACTGGTCCTTCTAACTATAGTACACGTATCATGGATCTTTTCACACCGATCGGAAAGGGTCAGCGTGGATTGATTGTTGCCCAGCCAAAAGTGGGTAAGACCATGTTATTGAAAGAAGTGGCAAACGCCATAGCAGCCAATCACCCAGAAGTTTATCTGATGGTGGTGTTGATCGATGAGCGTCCGGAAGAGGTTACTGATATGGAACGTAGCGTTCGCGCTGAAGTAATCGCTTCTACTTTTGATGAGCCTGCAGAAAAACACGTAAAGGTTTCTGCCATCGCTCTTCAAAAAGCAAAACGTTTAGTAGAGTGCGGACACGATGTTGTGATCTTATTAGATTCGATCACTCGTTTGGCTCGTGCACATAATACGGTGGCTCCTTCTTCTGGTAAAGTATTATCAGGTGGTGTGGAAGCAAACGCCATGCAAAAACCTAAACAATTCTTTGGTGCTGCTCGTAAAATTGAGCATGGTGGATCTTTGACTATTTTAGCAACCGCCTTAATTGAAACAGGTTCTAAAATGGATGAAGTTATCTTCGAAGAATTCAAGGGTACTGGTAACATGGAACTCTTGCTGGATCGTCGTTTGGCTAACAAACGTATTTTTCCTGCCATCGACTTAGCTGGTTCTTCTACTCGTAGAGACGACTTGTTATTAGACAGAGAAGTTTTACAACGCATGAATATTCTTCGTTTATTCATTAATGATATGAATACCGAAGAAGCGATGAATGAATTATTAAAACGTATGCGCGGAACTAAGAGCAATGAAGAGTTCTTAGCAAGTATGAATAGATAATTTGTTTTGATAAAAGCATAAAAAAAAGAACTCCGAGTTGGAGTTCTTTTTTTTTGAAATCATCGGTTATTTTTCTAACAGATAACTGTCGAATAATTTTAAAATACGTTTGTATTCATCCGTCCAGCTACTAGGTTCTACAAATCCATGGTCTTCCACCGGATAGGCAGCCAGTTCCCAATTATCTTTTCCGAGTTCAATTAAGCGCTGACTCAATCTTACTGCATCTTGAAAATTCACATTTAAATCAACCATACCATGGCAGATGAGTAAATGATTTTTTAATCCCGCCGCATAATTAATCGGAGATGATTTTGCATAGGCGATACTATCGTTTACTGGTTCATTTAAAATATTGGAAGTATAGCCATGATTATAATGCGCCCAATCGGTAACGGGACGCAATGCTGCTCCTGCCTTGAATACATCGGGTTGTGTAAACAATGCCATCAACGTCATAAAGCCACCATAAGATCCGCCATACATACCAATTCTATTTTTGTCGATTCCTTTATTTTCTACTAACCATTTTGCAGCATCTACTTCATCATCCAGATCCTTGCCACCCATAAAACGATAGATGCCGGTTCTCCAGTCTCTTCCATATCCGCTACTCGCGCGATAGTCGATATCGATTACGGTATATCCTTTGTCGGCCAGTAAATTATTAAACATTTGCTCGCGGAAATAACTGCTCCAGCCGTAGTGTACGTTTTGCAAATAACCTGCACCATGCACAAAGATTACTGCTGCTTTATTATCAGTACCAGGTTTGGGTTCGTAAATACGGGAATAAATTTCTTTGCCATCGCGGGATGGGATGGTAAAAATTTTGGTGTCGCGCCAATTGTATGCCTTGAACGAATCGCTCATGGCTTTGTTAGTTACTTGCACCGGTTGTTTACCAGGATTATTTTCCTGAATAAATAATTCCCATGGTTTATTAATATAAGAGTAGCGGTAAGCAATCCATTTCTCATCTGGTGAAATACTTACTTCGTATAAACCATCTTTATTAGTGATCTGCTCTTTTTTAGTTCCATCGGTTTTGATGCGATACCAGTTTTGTTTTCCAGGATGTACTTCATTAGTGAGTAGATAAAAAATTTGTTTGTTCTTACTCAACACTACATTCTGCACTTCGTATTTTCCTGTTGTGATGGCTTTTTTAGTTTCCGTTTTGATATCATAAACATATAAGTGCGAGTAGCCTGTTGCTTCACTCTGATAATATAATTGATTATCGTTGATCCATCCGATGTTGGCACCAAATCCACTCACACCTGGTCCGCCCACCCAGGCTTCATCACGCTGACGATCGATCAAACTTAATTTTCCGTTTTCAGGATTCACGCGCATGATCCATCGATCTTTATTATCCTGCGAACGAATGTCTACAAAGGCTGCTGTTCCTGCATCATTCCAGATGGGTCCGTTCATAGAAACATTTCTTGAAACGATTTTTTTATTTGCAAATTTTTGAGGATAATCTTTGGTATAATCTGGAACGTCGGTGATACCGGGAATGCTATCAATACCAATTGCATAAAGAGAATCTCTTTGCTTATCGTAGATCCATGTTTCAAATTTTCCCAAAGCATTTCCCACTTTGGTTCTGCCCGGAAGATCAGTGGTGTAGCCGGTTTCAGCCATATAGTCTGGAACGATGGTATTCTTGGAAGGGGTGGGGGCAGTATATAATCTGTAACTAATGAATCTTGCGTCAGGACTAATTTGCAAGGCTTGCACCTGCTTATCACCTACATTGATTTGCTTAACAGTATCTACATCTTTATTAGATTTCATAAAAGCATCTCTTGCTTCTTTTTTCTGTTTGCGTTCGCGCAAAATTTCTGAGAGTGCTAAACTATTTTGTTGCAACCACTGGTCTTGTACTGCCGCTACACCAGCGGTTACTCTGCCTGCATTTGCTTCTGCTCTTGGACCGCCACCACCAGCTCTCACTCCAGCAACAGGTGCTGCAGGTGTTGCATTGTCTCCACCCGTTTTTATATTAGTCAATTGTTGTGTGGAACCAGTTTTAATATTCCAACTATACAAGTTTTGATTTTTAGTATATACCAACCACTCGTTGTTGTTTGCAAATTTTGGATTGCTTTCAACGTCTTCTGTTTGTGTAACGCGTGTAGTAGTATTCGATTTCAGATCCAATAAAAAAATATCACCACGATATACAAATGCCAATTGTGTATTGGTAGAATTATACATTCCATTGTTGATGGCACTTGCTTTTTGAGAAGCTATATAGCTTGTTTTGATAGGATCATTTGAACCGATATTAAATTGATAGATACTATCTGAGATTTGTTGGGTAGGGTTCCAACCAAAAAATACTGTCTTACTATCATGCGACCAATATGGATTGCTAGGTGAGGCGCCGATCCATTTGGGATCGCGCATGATTTTTTCTACTGTAAGCTGAGCCTGTCCGATACCGCATAGGAGTAAAGCGGCCATCATTAACCTTATTTTCATGAGTGTAGTTTTGTGTTCTAAAACTATTTAATGAAACTTAGATTACTCAAATAATTTGATGAATACTGAATAGAAAAATGAACTGTTGCTGTATTATTTATACAACTAAATGATAATCAAATAGTTACGTGAAATACAATAGCCCTTTGATTGGCTATCCTCATTTATAATAACCGGTTTTTTCTATCTCTTCTCGTACCGCATCGGTGAGCAGATAACGCACAGATTTTCCAGCCTTGATAGCCTGACGAACTTCAGTAGCGGAAATTTCAAGTAGGGGAGCGTCTAATATTTGGATTTTAGCGGCATAACTATCCTTTATTTCATATCCTGGTCTGCGGTAAATGATGAAGGCATAATTTTTTAATAGCAATTCGAAGTTCTTCCAGCGTGGAAGGTTCTGAAAGCTATCGCTTCCCATAATGATGGTGAATTGGTGTTGCGGGTATTTTTCTTTTAAATAAGTAAGGGTGTCGATGGTATAAGAAGGTCGGGGTAATTTAAACTCTACATCGGAAGCCTTCAACTGCGGATCGTCGCCCACTGCCAGTTGTACCAGATGTAGTCGGTGATATTCGTTCAACAAAACAGAGGAATGCTTCAAGGGGTTCTGAGGGGACACCACAAACCATACTTGCTGCATATCGGTATGATTGGCCACATGACTGCCGATGATCAGGTGTCCGATATGTATGGGATTATAAGAGCCGAAATAAAGTCCAATATTCATGAGCGGGTTTCACTATCGGTTTATACCTATTTATACTTCTTTTACGAAAATACTATTCGCTTCGTTGATGCGCAGACTCAGGTGATAGCCTGCCACCGAGATACTAATGGGGTCTCCCAGGGGTGCTTTTTGTTCTACTTTAATCAATTCGCCCGGCACACATCCCATCTCCATCAGCTTAATAAAGATCTCATCCTTTTCAAATGAGATGATTTCTGCCTTCTGACCAATCGCTAACTCTGACAATCGCTTCATCTAATCAATATATTTTACAAAGGTAATACGGTTGCTGTGCAAATAGTTACGATTTTTGTAGTATTAGCAAGCACACTATGGAAACCATCCTATTCAGAAACGCAGACAAGACCTTTTTATTCCCCGATAAAAAGAGACTAAAACAATTTATTGAGTATCTTTTTAAAAAAGAAAAGAAGGGACTCTATGAGTTAACCTATGTTTTTTGTTCAGACGAGTACCTCCTGGGCATCAACCGCGACTTTCTGAAGCACGATTATTACACCGATATCATCACTTTCGACCTTTCCGAAAACCCAAAACAGATCATCGGAGAGATTTATGTAAGCCTGGATAGGATCAAAGACAACGCCAAAACCCTGAAAACAAGTGTAAAAGAAGAAACCCTTCGAGTAATCTTCCACGGCGCTTTGCATTTATGCGGGTATAAAGACAAGACCAAGACCGATAGTATGAAGATGCGCAAGAAAGAAGAACAGTATTTAAGTCTATATAACCTGAGTTTAGAGAAATAAATAGATTTCAAATCCCATAGTTCCACGTGGAACATCAGACCAAATACCCTCCTGTGCGCTCGGGTTATATTCTTTTTAAAGTACCCCTCCTGTGCGCTTGGGTTATGTTCTTTTTAAAGTACACCTCCTGTGCGCTTGGGTTATGTTCTTTTTAAAGTACCCCTCATGTTCGCTTGGGTTATGTTCTTTTTAAAGTACCCCTCCTGCCGCTTGCGGATAGGAGGGGAAAGTCGAGCGACTGAGCGATGACTGGGGTGGTTACTCTTCAAGACATACATCCATCATTTTCATGAAAAGCAACCACCCCGCCAAATGCCGCATTCGCGGCATCGGCTGCCCCTCCTATTCGCATGCGAACAGGAGGGGTGCTTTTGAGAAAAAATAGCGCAAGCGCCAGGAGGGGTAATGTTTTCGCACATGAGGTGGGTGAATGCTTACTAAAAAAGGAAAACCTTCTCTAAGATGGATTGTTCCACGTGGAACAGAAGCCATTCTCTTTATCTTTGCGTCACTAAATAAAAAGCATGTTTCCAGATTACGATGTAATAGTAGTAGGTGCGGGTCACGCCGGATGTGAGGCGGCCGCAGCAGCAGCAAACTTGGGTAGCAAGGTTTTGTTGGTGACTATGAACATGCAGAATATTGCCCAAATGAGTTGTAATCCTGCCATGGGGGGAATTGCCAAAGGACAAATTGTACGTGAGATTGATGCGATTGGGGGTTATAGTGGAATAGTGACAGACTTAAGTACTATCCAATTTAGAATGTTGAACAGAAGTAAGGGTCCTGCGATGTGGAGTCCGAGGGCACAATCAGACCGAATGTTGTTTGCTGCCAAGTGGAGAGAGATGCTGGAACAGACACCGAATGTAGATTTCTATCAGGATATGGTTCAATCGATTATCATTAAAAATGGTAAAGCGGCTGGAGTAGTTACGGGAATGGGCAATGAAATCTTTGCTAAAGCGGTTGTGGTAACAAGTGGTACTTTTTTAAATGGGGTGATTCATATTGGCGAGAAACGTTTTGGTGGTGGTCGTGTAGCAGAAAAAGCTGCAACAGGTATTACTGAACAATTGGTGGAATTAGGTTTTGAATCAGATCGCTTAAAAACCGGAACACCGCCAAGGGTAGACGGTCGTAGTTTGGATTATAGTAAAATGGAGGAACAGAAGGGAGATGAGGAAATTGTTGGATTCTCTTATTTGCCCATCGAAAGAGTGAAGCCAGAAAATCAACGCTCTTGCTTTATCACTTATACCAACACCACCGTTCACGATATTTTAAAAACTGGCTTCGATAGGAGTCCGATGTACCAGGGAAGAATTGAAGGCGTTGGTCCAAGGTATTGTCCGAGTATCGAAGACAAGATCAATCGCTTTGCCGATAGAGACAGACACCAGATTTTTGTAGAACCTGAAGGATGGAATACAGTAGAAATTTATGTGAATGGATTTTCTACATCCTTACCCGAAGAAGTACAACACGAAGCTTTGATGATGATTCCTGGTTTTGAAAACTGTAGGATCTTCCGTCCGGGCTATGCCATCGAGTATGATTATTTTCCGCCTACACAATTGCAATATTCTTTAGAAACCAAAATGTTACCGAATCTTTTCTTCGCCGGACAGATCAACGGAACAACAGGATATGAAGAAGCTGCCTGTCAGGGTTTAATGGCAGGAATTAATGCGCACCAGAAAACCAGAGAACTTGAACCATTTATTTTAAAAAGAAGCGAAGCTTATATTGGTGTTTTAATCGACGACCTGATCAGTAAGGGAACCGACGAACCTTATCGTATGTTTACGAGCAGGGCGGAATTCAGAACATTGCTTCGCCAGGATAATGCAGACATCCGACTAACTGAATTGTCACATCGATTAGGATTGGCTTCAGACGAAAGATTGAATTTGGTGAACAAGAAGATAGAGACGGTTCAAGAGATCAATAACGTATTAAATAATTTTAATATAGATGCGGACAGCATCAACCCCTTCTTAGAATCAATTGGTTCTTCTGTAATTGTAGAAAAACAAAGAGCTTCTAAAATTATTTTACGTCCCAACGTTTCACTGAAAGAAATGATTGAAGTTGTACCAAATCTAAAAGATGCTTTTGGAAACGCTAACGCAGATTCCCTCGAACAAGCAGAAATACAAATTAAGTACGCACGATACATTGAAAAAGAATTAGAATTGGTTACCAAGATGAGTCATATGGAAGATTTGTTAATTCCAGACAGTTTTGATTACGATAAGGTATCAGCCGTTTCAAAAGAAGCATTACAAAAATTCAAAAAAATCAGACCAAGAACATTGGGGCAAGCAAGTAGAATCAGTGGGGTAAATCCAAGCGACGTACAAATTCTCATGGTCTATATGGGTCGTTGATTTTATAGTATAGTAAAAGGAAATATAAATCAACCATTCATCATTTTTTAAAAAAGACCTTCATGGGTCTTTCCAATAATTTACTACATTTAAGATCTTCCTAAAACCAAAACTACATGAGAAAAATTAAAATCTTTTTCTTTGGGTTATTGTTTGCCTCTATGCTACAAGCCCAGGAAACTTTTCCAGTAAATGGTGTTGCAGATAAAAGAGACGGTAGTTATGCATTTATCAATGCAACTATTGTCACTGACGCACAAACCACCATTAGCAAAGCAACCTTAGTAATTAAAGATGGCAAAATTGTGGCCATTGGTACATCTGGCGTAAATATCCCAAAAGATGCAGTGGTGATAGATTGCAAAAATAAATTTATCTATCCCTCTTTTGTAGATATCTATAGTGATTATGGAATTTCCCAACCACAAAGAGCTGCGGGTGGATTTAATTTTTCTGCCCCAGTTCAAATCAATACCAACGCAAAAGGTGCGTATGGTTGGAATCAGGCTGTACACCCGGAAGTAGATGCAGTAAAACAATTTTCCATAGATGCTTCAAAAGCAAAAGGATTACGTGAATTGGGCTTTGGATCTGTCTTAACACACGTGAAGGACGGCATTGCTCGTGGAACAGGAACCTTTGTAACTCTTGGTGAAACAAAAGAAAACCTGGTCATCTTAAAAGATAAAGCAAGTGCGCATTATTCTTTCAATAAAGGAACATCCACCCAATCATATCCTTCCAGCGCTATGGGTTCAATCGCATTATTGCGTCAGACTTATTTAGATGCTAACTGGTATAAAACAAAACCGGCAAAAGAAGGATTAAATCTATCGTTACAAAGCTGGAACGACAATCAAACATTACCACAAATTTTTGAAGCAGAAGATAAATGGAATGAAATTCGTGCCGATAGGATTGGTGATGAGTTTTCGGTTCAATATATAATTAAGGGCGGCGGTAATGAATACCAGCGAATCAAAGAAATTGCTGCAACAAAAGCAACCTTTATAGTTGGCGTAAATTATCCTCAGGCAATGGATGTAGAAGATCCTAACGATGCCCGTGCAGTTTCTTTATCAGACATGAAACATTGGGAATTGGCTCCCACAAATCTTGCTGCTTTAGACAAAGCAAATATTCCATTTTGTATTACTTCTGCAGATTTAAAAGATAGCAAAAGCTTCTTAGCAAATCTTAGAAAAGCAATTGAGTTTGGCTTAAGTGAAACAAAAGCTTTGGAGGCTTTGACTAAAACACCAGCCAGCCTATTAGGTCTGTATGATAAAGTAGGAAGTCTTGAAACAGGAAAACTGGCCAACTTTATTATTAGCTCTGGTCCGATTTTCGCTGAAAAAACAAACATTTTACAAAACTGGGTAGCTGGTGAAAAATTTGCAGTAAAAGAAGATCAATGGTCTGATATTAAAGGAAATTATACTTTATCAATTAAAACAGAGAATGGTCCGATTAAATATACGCTTGATGTTAAAAACGCGTCAACAGCAAATGTAATAGGCAAAGACACCCTAACCGGTAAATTTAGCTATGATGGAAAACAAGTAAAATTGAGTTTTTCAACAACAGCAACAAAAAAGCCAAATGAAATAACAGCAGGAACCACTCCTGCTCCACAAGGAACACCTGGTGGTTTTAGAAGAGGAGCGCCTAGCGCAAACTATCGCTTAAGCGGTATGTCGAATGGTTTAAGTTGGTCTGGAACCGGAGAAGATACAGTTGGAAATAAAATTACCTGGACAGCAACTTTTGATTCGGCATTTAATGCTCCTACAGATTCTGTAAAGAAAAAACCAAGCTTCAATCAACGTTTAGCCAAAGTAACTTATCCTTTTGATGGTTACGGTTGGGAAGAAGCTCCAAAACAAGAAACCATTTTAATTAAAAATGCAACGATCTGGACTAATGAAAAAGAAGGGGTCTTAGAAAATGCTGACCTACTATTGAAAGATGGTAAGATTGCAAAAGTGGGTAAGAATCTTTCTGAAACAGGAGCAAGAACAATTGATGGAACTGGCAAACACGTTACCGCAGGTATCATTGATGAACACTCTCATATTGCAGCAAGTTCCATTAATGAAGGTGGACAATCGGTTACTTCAGAAGTACGTATTGGAGATAATATGAATCCTGAAGACATCAATATTTATCGTCAGTTAAGTGGTGGTGTAACAAGTTCACATATTCTACATGGATCAGCTAATACCATTGGCGGACAAACTCAATTGATGAAACTACGCTGGGGTGCAGATGACGAAGGTTTGAAATTTAAAGGTTCAGATCCTTTTATCAAATTTGCATTGGGTGAAAACGTAAAACGTACCACTGCTACACAAGGAAACAATCGTTTCCCTGATACAAGAATGGGTGTTGCAGAAGTTTTGAACGACGCATTTGCACGTGCAAAAGATTATGAAAAAGCGATGAAGCTTGATCCTAAAACCAGAAGAGATCTTGAACTGGATGCCTTAGTAGAAATCTTAAATAAGAAAAGATTTATTACTTGTCACTCTTATGTACAAAGTGAAATCACTGCAGCAATGCGTGTAGGTGATAAATATGGATTTACTTTCAACACATTCACACATATATTAGAAGGATACAAAGTAGCTGATAAAATGAAAGCTCATGGCTCAAATGCATCTACATTTTCTGATTGGTATTATTACAAAGTAGAGGTAACTGATGCAATTGCTTACAATGCTGCAATTATGCATCAGGTTGGTTTAAATGTTTGTATCAATTCAGATGATGCAGAAATGGCGCGCAGATTAAATCAGGAAGCTGGTAAAATTGTTCGCTATGGTGGAGTGAGTGAAATTGAAGCTTTGAAAATGGTAACATTAAATCCTGCAGTTGCTTTACACGTAGCTGATAAAGTAGGTAGTATCAAAGCAGGGAAAGATGCAGACATCGTTATATGGAGTAACAATCCATTAAGCATTTATGCTAAATCAGAAAAAACAATTGTAGATGGTATTGTTTATTGGGATCGCGAAAAAGATCTGGAACAACGCAAAAAAATTCAGGCTGAACGTTATCGTTTAACACAAAAGATGATCGGTGAAAAGAAAAGTGGTGGTCCTGTTCGCCCCGCAGAACCAAGCTGGCAAGAGATCTTAAGCTGTGGCGATCATGGCCATAAAGATGGTATTTACACAGTAGACGTTCAGGAAGTTGAAAACCTTAAACAATAAAAAAACTAGCAATGAAAAAATTATTATATACACTAACTGCACTTCTGGCAATCAGCAACTATGCTCATTCGCAAGAGGTAGTTTATCCTGCAAAGGATCAGAAAGGTTTCATGTACATCACAAACGGAACTATACACGTGGGTAACGGAACTGTGATGGAAAATGCAACCATTAAAATAAATAATGGTAAGATCGTAGAAGTAGGAACCAATATTACTGTACCAACTGATGGTGTACAAGTCTTCAATGCAAAAGGAAAACAGATTTATCCTGGTCTTATTTTATCATCGTCGGATGTTGGATTAAAAGAAATTTCAAATGGCGTTCGTGCAAGTAACGACTATGCAGAAATTGGAGATTACAATAGTGATGTTCGATCCATTACTGCTTACAATACAGATTCACGTGTGATCAATGTTTTGAAAAGCAACGGAATTTTATTGGCCAGTGTAAATCCAGAAGGTGGTGTAATCACAGGAACTTCATCTGTAGTTCAACTTGATGCATGGAACTGGGAAGATGCGGCTTATAAAATGGATGCAGGTATCCACTTAAATATGCCAAGTTTTGTAGTGCGCTTTGGTAGAAGGGGTGGATTCGGTGCACCAGGAGCAGCACCTTCAGATCCAACAAAAATTGCATTGGATAAAGTAGAAGAGATCAAAAATTTCTTCCGGGAAGCAAAAGCGTATAACCAGGAAAATACACATAGCAATACGAACCTAAAATTAGCTGCCACAAAAGGTTTATTCGAAAAGAAACAAAAACTATTCATCCATGCAGACCAGGTAAAACAAATGTTGGTAGCCATCGACTTTGTAAAAGAATTTGGATTTGAGGTGGTGATAGTAGGCGGTTCAGAAAGTTTTCAAATTGCTGACTTGTTGAAATCTGCCAATATCGCTGTGATTCTTAGTGAAGAACACGCACTTCCAGCCACAGAAGACGATGATATCGACCAGCCTTATAAGACCCCTGCTGCTTTACAAAAAGCAGGTGTACTATTTTCTCTGAACGATAATTCAGATAACACACGCTACCGTAACGTTTCTTACAATGCAGGAACGGCAGCTACTTATGGCTTAACGAAAGAAGAAGCTTTAAGTGCCATTACATTAAATGCAGCTAAGATCTTGGGTGTGGATGATAAAACAGGTTCTCTTGAAGTAGGAAAAGATGCCAATATCATTATCACAGCTGGTGATATATTAGACATGAAGAGCAGTACAGTAGAACATGCGTTTATTCAGGGCAGAAAAGTAAGCCTAGAAAACAAACAAACTCAATTGTACGAGCGATATAAGTATAAATACGGTATTAAGTAGTTGATCCCACTAACTAATTTAATGGCCGAACCCCCGCATTTTGTGGGGGTTTTTTTAATTGGCAACTAATTTCTATAACTTAGCCGCATGGCTAAAAAACTCTTTCTGCTTGATGCTTTTGCATTGATCTTTCGTGCATACTATGCACTGATCAGAAACCCAAGAATAACTTCCAAAGGTTTTAATACCAATGCGCAGTTTGGTTTTACTTCTACTTTATTTGATCTGATCAATAAAGAAAAACCAACACACTTAGCGGTGTGTTTTGACACGAAAGCTCCCACTGAGCGTCATACGGATTTTGCAGATTATAAAGCAAATCGACAGGAAACACCGGAAGACCTATTGGCTTCTATTCCAGATATCAAAAGGATTATTCGCGGATTTAATATACCGGTAGTTGAGCTAGATGGGTTTGAAGCAGATGATGTTATTGGAACTTTAGCCTGGGAAGCCGCTGATGCAGGATATGAAGTATATATGGTTACGCCAGATAAAGACTACGGTCAATTATTGATTCATCCGAGCGTATTTATATATAAGCCACCTTTTATGGGCAATCCGCATGAAATATTAACGGCTGAAAAAATATGTGCCAAGTGGGATATTGAAAGGGTAGAACAGGTGATAGATATGCTGGGTATGATGGGCGATGCGGTAGATAATATTCCGGGTATTCCTGGGGTTGGAGAAAAAACAGCTGCTAAATTATTAAAGGAGTATGGAACACTAGAAAATGTATTAGCTAATGCAGATAGCTTAAAAGGTGCACTGGGTGAGAAAGTACGCAACAATAAAGAATTAGCATTGCTCAGTAAAAAATTAGCAACCATCATCACAAATGTTCCAGTAGAATTCCATGAAGAAAATTTTAGATTGAAAGAATGGAATAAAGAAGAGTTGATCCAGGTATTTACAGAACTGGAATTTAAAACACTGGGAAAAAGAATATTAGGTGATTCCTTCAATGCGTTTCAATCTGTACCTCAGGCAGGCCAAATGGATCTCTTCGGAAATGCAGTAATTTCTGATGACAAAAAAAATAAACATTCTGAAATAAAAGAAGCTTTAGATGAGGATGCAGAACAAATAGGTATGGCGGCTGATAAAAATATTAATAATACCTCACACGATTATCAACTCGTTCAGGGTAAAGAAAATATTGATCAACTTATTCAACAACTTTTAATTCAAAAAGAAATTTGTTTCGACACAGAGACAACAAATATTGATGCCAACGAAGCAGAATTAGTAGGCATGAGTTTTTCGTTTAAAGCCACAGAAGGATATTATATTCCTTGCCCGGCTGATAAAAAACTAACAGAAGAAATATTAAAACAATTTGCACCAATATTTGAAAAAGAAGAGATTCTTTGGGTTGGACAAAATATAAAATACGATCTATTGGTCTTAAAATGGTATGGTGTTGAACTGAAGGGAAAACTTTTTGATACTATGCTAGCGCACTATTTGATAGAGCCAGAAGGTAGGCGTAGTATGGATTTGCTGAGTGCACAATATTTAGGGTATGAACCTGTACATATAGATGAATTGATTGGCAAGAAAGGAAAGGGGCAGGGAAATATGCGTGATGTAGAAGTAGAAAAAGCAAAAGAATATGCAGCAGAAGATGCAGACATCACTTTGCAACTAAAACAAGTTTTTGTTCCGCTACTCGCAGAGAAAAATGTGGGGCGTGTTTTTAATGAAGTAGAAAATCCATTAGTTCCTGTTTTGACAGACATGGAATTTGAGGGAGTTAAAATTGATATAGACTTCTTAAAAGCATACAGCAAAGAATTAGAAAAAGACGCAAAAGTTTTTGAAGAAAATGTGTACAGAACAGCGGGAGTACGTTTTAATTTGGCATCGCCTAAACAATTGGGTGAGGTATTATTTGATAAATTAAAAATAGATCCTAAAGCAAAAAAAACAAAGACGGGACAATATGCTACAGGCGAAGATGTGTTACAAAAATTGGCAGCTAACAATCCGATTGTAGCAGATATTCTGGGATATCGTGAACTCACTAAACTAAAAAGCACCTATGTAGATGCCTTACCAGAAATAATTAATAGCAAAACAGGAAGGGTGCATACCTCTTATGCGCAAGCTGTTGCGGTAACAGGTAGATTGAGTAGCAATAATCCCAATCTCCAGAATATTCCTATCCGAAGTGATCGGGGTAAAGAAATTAGAAAAGCATTTATTCCAAGAGATTCTAATCATATATTAGTGAGCGCCGACTATTCACAAATTGAATTGAGGATTGTTGCAGCAATTAGTGGCGATCCAAATATGTGTGAAGCATTTAAAGCTGGTAAAGACATTCATACTGCAACTGCAGCTAAAGTATATAATGTAGATGAGGCTGATGTAACTAAAGAAATGCGGTACAAAGCAAAGAGTGTAAATTTTGGAATCATATACGGACAAGGTGCTTTTGGATTAGCTGAAAATTTAGGGATATCCCGTGCAGAGGCAAAAGAGATCATAGACAATTATAAGAAAGAGTTTGTGGGTATTACCAGCTATATGGACAATACCATCAATTTCGCAAAAGAAAATGGGTATGTAGAAACCCTGATGGGCAGAAAGCGCTGGTTGAAAGATATCGGTTCGGCTAATTTTACAGTGAGGGGATTTGCAGAACGAAACGCTGTAAATTCACCTATACAAGGAACGGCAGCGGATATGATTAAATTAGCTATGATCAGAATTCAGAAAGCCATCAAAGATGCTGGACTGCAATCAAAAATGATATTGCAGGTACACGATGAATTGGTATTTGATGCAATTCCCGAAGAACTTGACATACTAAAACCAATTATCTTAGATAATATGCGTGCGGCTCTTCCTTTACCAAATGGTGTTCCTGTAGAAGCAGAATTAGGAGTGGGCGAAAATTGGTTAGTAGCACACTAATATATAAAAGACTTGAGTATAATGAATAAGAACGAAGAAACAATCAAACGATTCTATACTGCCTTTCAACAATTGGATTATAGCACTATGCAGTCATGTTATCACCCCGAAGCGGTTTTCAATGATCCTGCGTTTGGTTTATTAGATGCAGCATCAACCAATGCGATGTGGCAGATGTTATGTAGCAGAGCTAAAAACTTTACTTTAACTTTTGATAATATCATTTTACTTGATGAAGAGTATACAACATGTGAGTGGAACGCTACTTACTTGTTTTCTGCAACGGGGAGAAAGGTCAATAACAAGATAAAGGCGTATATGAGATTTAAGGATGGGTTAATTATAGAACACACAGATGGATTTGATTTTTATAAGTGGACAAGAATGGCTTTGGGTTTACCGGGATTTTTATTTGGTTGGAGCAATTTCATGCAAAGAAAAATTCAAAAACAAGCAAGAACGGGTCTGGTAAAATTTATGGAATCTAAATAAGTCGTATGAATATAGACTGGGGATTTTTTTGGATCATCGCCAATAGAATTGGTAGCCGCTATTATATCATTGCTGGTATAGTTTTTGTGATTTTTTACGTGTTGCTAAAAAAGAAATGGCAATACAAAAAACTGCAGCCAAAAGATGCGAAGAATTCAGATTTTCTTAGAGAGATCTTATACTCATCGGGTACTATATTAATCTTTTCATCCTTTATTTTATTTCTGCACAATCCGGCAATAGCGCCACATACCACCAGGTACCTGCATATTGAAGAACATGGCTGGCTGTATTATTTCGCCGTCTTCCCTATTTTGTTTTTAATTCATGATACTTATTTTTATTGGGCCCATAGAATAATGCATCATCCGATATTATTTAAATGGATTCACCTGGTGCATCATAAATCAACCAACCCATCACCATGGGCTGCTTATGCATTTCATCCGTTAGAGGCGATAGTAGAACAGGGGGTTGTTTTTATTTTCTACTTCACCTTACCCATCCATATTACCCATCTTGTATTTTTCTTTTTGTTCTCCATCATGTATAATATCTATGGCCATCTGGGATATGAACTATATCCGAAGAATTTTAATAGATCGTTCATTGGAAAATGGATTAACACATCAACCAACCACAATCAACACCATCAATATTTTAAGGGTAACTATGGATTGTATCTTTTATTCTGGGATAGAATGATGGGAACTATTCGCGATGACTATGATGAAAAGTTTGATGACATTACATCAAGAAAAGCTAAGGTTTAGGAAGGGGCTTTTTATAAATAGGAACCGTACTGCAAGGTTCTCCGTACATGATACTTTTTACGTAAGGTCTTAATTTGTTAGTGATTTCTACGTATGCAGTTTCTGGAATAGAAACCTCACCACATCCTTTTACTACAACTCGTTTATCTTCATAAGAAGCCGCATCAAAAGCGGCAAGGTTCTTAATGAAAATATGACTGATTAGTTTTTGTTCATCACCAAACATCACATCCTTCGCAATGGGTTGCAAATAACTGGCAACTAACATGTATGCCCACATAGGTATAATGGCGTCTACAGAACATGTAATAGCAACATAGGCATCTTGATATTCTGTCCAGTCTGTTGTTTGGAGGGCAGCTCGAAAATCTTTTTCCTTCAGAATTAATTTCATAAACAAATAACCCTTTAGGTCGAATATTTTAATAGCACCCTTTGGATAAAATTCTTCCAGATCAAGTGTAATTAAACCACTCTCTGCAACTTTGTTTATAAAAATTTCTTCTGCCATAATAACTACTTACCTACAAAACTAAGAAATAGCAGGGCATTTTAGTTTCGTTATCGGTAAAACAAAAAGCCCCCCTCGAAAATCGAGAGGGGCCTTGAAAATATTGTATAACTAAATTAATAGAATTTAGAACGATTATCGGTAATGCTTGCTGATTTTTTCAGAGCATCTAATCCTCTGAAAGCAGACATACGCGCCGCCTGAATCAATGATTGCTTAATAGCGGCTTCATCAATTGTTGCTGGCTTAG
>CANBQT010000053.1 GCA_947371755.1 Chitinophagaceae bacterium | reverse complement strand
CAAAAAGAATATGGTTACAAAACTTGCAAAAATTGCAGGTTGTAGTTCCGATGAATTAATCCTAACAAGAAATACCACAGAATCATTAGATATGATCATCGGGGGCTTTCCCTGGCAGGCTGGTGATGAAGCCATCATGGCCGAACAGGATTATGGATCAATGTTGGAAATGTTTAAACAATCCGCTAAACGTTTTGGTATCATCAATAAAGTTTTATCCATACCCAACCATCCACAAAGCGACGATGAAATTGTACAGATGTATGCAAATGCCATTACATCAAAAACCAGATTATTGATGATTCCGCAAATGGTGAATATAACCGGTCAAATTTTACCGGTTCAGAAGATTTGCGATATGGCTCATAGTAAAGGTGTTGAAGTAATGGTGGATGGAGCACATGCATTTGCTCATATTCAATTTAATATTCCTGATCTTCATTGCGATTATTATGGTGCCAGTTTGCATAAATGGCTTAGTGTTCCTTTAGGATCCGGAATATTATATGTTCGCAAAGAAAAAGTAAAAAAGATCTGGCCTTTACTGGCAGAAAATGACACATTGGAATCTATCGGCAGGTTAAATCATATAGGTACTCATCCCGTTCACACCGATTTAGCAATTGCAGATTCGATTGAATATTACTTAAAATTGGGTGCTGAAAAAAAAGAAGCTCGTTTAAGATACCTACAGCAATATTGGACAACAAAAGTGAGAGGTATTGGAAAAATTATCATCAATACCCCTGTACAACCTGAGAGATCCTGTGCCATTGCTAATGTGGGTATTGAAGGTATGAAGCCAGGTGATCTTGCAGAAACACTATTAAAAAAGTATCAAATTTATACAGTTGCCATTGATGGCGCCAATGTACACGGTTGCCGTATTACGCCTAATATTTTTACTCTAACAAAGGAACTCGATGTTTTAGTGAAAGCACTCAAGGAAATGAGTTAATACCTTACGATGTACTGCAAAAAATAAACCCCTATATTTTAGGGGTTTATTTTTAGGCTACAGATTAAATATTCTGAAAATGATTCTGCTTGATCCAAGCAGACCATTTTCTTTGGGAGCTAACAAAATATATTTACAAAATTGTCATTAATCTCTATATAATTTCTTGGCAGGATGCAAATAAAATAAGATCACTGCTAATGCGATAATAGATCCATAAATCTCGAATTCCATACAGTAGTTTTAGTTGGTTTTGTATCTCTTAAGCAGTGTAAAAGTCTATTTCTTCTACTCCCCTAGAAATACCAACTAATCTGTATTTACTATCATTATTTCGTCATTATGATAACAAAATAATGATAGTATAGCTTTTACTTAGTATTTAAATCATCCATACAAGGAAAGCCGTAAATTCGCATGATTCAATCGTTTATAAGGAAAAAACAGGTAATGCAGGAGCTTTTAAAACAGTTTAGTAAGGATTTTGATGGCGAGTTTTATTTTGATACCACTATGCGTACATTATACGCAACAGATGCCTCTGCCTATCGTGAAATGCCGTTAGCAGTGGCATTACCTAGATCAACTGAAGCCATCAAGAAACTGATAGAATTTGCTTCCATCCATCAAACTTCTCTGATTCCCAGAACTGCAGGCACCTCATTGGCTGGTCAGGTAGTGGGAAATGGTATTATAGTAGATGTTTCAAAGTATTTTACTGAAATTCTCGAAATAAACGAAAAGGAACACTGGGTGAGGGTTCAACCAGGTGTTATCCGTGATGAACTAAATATGTTTCTGAAACCCTATGGTTTATTATTTGGGCCAGAAACTTCTACTGCCAATAGAGCCATGATTGGGGGAATGGTGGGAAATAATTCCTGTGGTAGTAATTCTGTGGTTTATAGAAGTACCAGAGAGCATTTATTAGAAGTGAAAGCTATATTAAGTGATGGATCAGAAGCCATTTTCAATGAACTCAACTTAGATGCATTTCATGCTAAATGTGAAGGAACTAATCTGGAAGCCTCTATTTACAGATCGGTGAGGTCTATCCTTGGTAATTATGACAATCAGGTTGAAATAAGAAAAGAGTTCCCTAAAAAATCAGTGGAAAGAAGAAATACGGGATATGCTATTGATGTTTTATTGGAGTCTGCCCCCTTTACAGCTGGCGAACCCAATTTCAATTTTTGCAAATTGATCGCCGGTTCTGAAGGTACTTTAGCTTTTATCACAGAGATTAAATTAAATCTGATTTCGCTCCCACCCAAAGAACAGGGTTTACTTTGTGTTCATTTTAATACCATTGATGAATCACTGCGGGCCAATTTAATTGCTTTACAATACCACCCTTCTGCAAGTGAATTGATTGACCATTATATTTTAGAATGTACTAAGGACAATATTGAACAAAGTAAAAATCGTTTTTTCGTTCAAGGCGATCCGGGTGCCATACTGGTGATTGAATTTGCAAAAAACACCAGAGAGGAAATAATTGAAATCGCTAATCTGGTGGAGAAAGATATGCGGGCCGCTGGTTTAGGGTACCACTTTCCGCTTCTTTTTGGTGCGGATACCAAGAAAATATGGACGTTAAGAAAAGCAGGATTAGGATTACTTAGTAACCTTCCGGGAGACGCCAAAGCAGTTCCGGTAATTGAAGATACCGCAGTTGATGTGCATGATCTTCCTGCATATATCAGAGACTTCAACGAGATTTTAAAAAAGCACAATTTGTATTCAGTTCACTACGCGCATGCAGGCTCAGGTGAAATACATTTACGACCGATCATCAATTTAAAAACGGAGGAAGGCAATCAACTTTTCAGAACCATAGCAGAAGAGATTGCAACACTTGTTAAAAAATATAATGGCTCATTAAGTGGTGAGCATGGTGATGGCAGACTTAGAGGTGAATTCATCGAACAAATGGTTGGCAAAAAGAACTATCAAATTTTAAAACAGGTAAAAGATATTTGGGATCCGAAACATCTCTTTAACCCCAATAAAATTGTAGACACACCATCGATGAATACGATGCTGCGTTATGAACCTGGTCAGAAAACGCCAACTTTCAATACCATTTTCCGTTATCATGATCAGGATGTATTACAACATGCAGAACAATGTAATGGATCTGGAGATTGCCGAAAAACAGAAATGTCTGGAGGAACGATGTGTCCTTCATTTATGGCTACCAGAGATGAAAAGAATACCACCAGAGCCAGAGCTAATATTTTAAGAGAGTTTTTGACACATTCTACTAAAGTAAACCGCTTTGATCATAAAGAAATTTATGAAGTAATGGATTTGTGCCTGAGTTGTAAAGGATGTAAATCTGAATGTCCCTCTAATGTTGATGTAGCTAAATTAAAAGCAGAATTTCTACAACATTATTACGATACTAATGGTGTGCCTTTAAGATCAAGATTGATTGCCAATTTTGGGAGTATTTCGAAATTAGGCTCTCTATTTCCAGGTATTTACAACTTTTTCGTAACGAATAATGTCACATCGGGTATCATCAAAAAAACAGTTGGATTTGCTCGCAACAGGTCTATGCCAACTTTACAGCCAACAACTTTGTTAAACTGGTATAGAAAAAATAAAACTGTTGAAAATAAAGTTTATAAGAAAAAGGTTTATTTGTTCTGCGATGAATTTACAAATTACAACGACACCAATATTGGAATCAAGTCGATATTGCTTTTAGAAAAATTAGGATACGAAGTGGTTATTCCAAAGCATTTGGAAAGCGGCAGAGCTAGTTTGTCAAAAGGACTTTTACGTGACGCAAAAAAAATTGCCAATAAGAATGTAACACTTTTAAAAGATATTATTACTGCAGATGCTCCTTTAATAGGGGTAGAACCTTCAGCGATTTTAACATTTAGAGATGAATATGCAGATCTGGTGGATGAGCATTTATGGAATGATGCCAAATCACTTTCAAAAAATGTTAAGTTAATAGATGAATTTTTAGCTGAAGAAATTACAAAAAAACAAATTGATCCGAGTTTATTTGTAACAGACAAAAAAACAATCCAATTACATGGTCACTGTCAGCAAAAAGCAATCAGTAATATCCAATCTTCTGTTTCAGTTTTATCTCTACCTGCTAACTATTCTGTTGAAATAATCCCATCAGGTTGCTGTGGAATGGCGGGATCTTTTGGATATGAAAAAGAACATTTTGAACTTTCGCAAAAAATAGGTGAATTAGTATTGTTTCCAACTATTCGTAAGCAATCAGAGGAAGTAATCATCGCAGCGCCAGGAACTAGTTGTCGTCATCAAATTAAAGATGGAACAGGAAGAAAAGCCTTGCATCCAGTTGAGGTTCTATATGCTGCACTTCTTTAATGATGAAACTTATTTATTGAAAATACCTAAACCAAATTTCGATCTACGGGGTGTTAATTCTTCATCGAACCAATTACCCCTGATAAAATAATGTTTAGTAGGAACTTCGTGCGTATAGGTGGGATAAGTATACAATTCACTCTTAGCTATCACTGATTTTTTCATTTTATTGAAAGCAGCAATCACTGTTGTTGGTGGAGCAATCATATCCATCAGTCCGGTTCCAATTAGAACAGAACATTCAATAGCAGGAATGAAATTCTGAACCTCAAAATAGCTTAAAGTTTGAAGCACATTCTCCCTGGTATAAGCGGGATGGTATTCGGGTAAATTATTGAGATCTTTAAGAATATAGCAAGGATTTTTTTCATTCGCTATAATGTCTAGGGTATTATAAAAATCACAATAAACAGGCGAATCTGCCGAAACAGTATTGATTCTTTTTTTCAAAAGGGCGGCAGTAACCAATGCTAATGTTCCGCCCTGGCTTCCTCCATATACAGCTACCCTATCTAAATCAAAATTAAATTCCTTGGCATGAGAAACTAAAAAATCCATGGCCCTGATACAATCCATATAGATTCCACGATATACATAGGTTTCTTTACTTTCAATACCTACAACAAAAAGTTGCTTCTTTTCTGGGTTGATCATATCCATCACTGCCGGATCCACTCCACGAACATTTAACATGAAGCAGGCATAATTATGAAAATACTCAGGTTCTATGGTTCTTAAGTAGGCTCCGTATCCAACTATTAAAGGATATTTTCCTTTTTCTTTTGGAATTGATAACCATCCATATATAGGGATGCTCTGATATGATTTCATATCAACCCGATACACATCAAATTCTGAATTAGTGTATTCATCTGAGACCGTAATTTTATACTCGGGATCTATGGATGCTAATTCCTCTAATGTGGCATTCCAAAATGCATCAAAATCTGGAGGTCGATGATAGGGTGTTTTTATATCTGCAATATTATATCCAAAGGCATAAAGCGTAGTATCATCATAGGCGCTTAAATTTAAACATAAACGCATTTTATAAATACCAGCACTCGCAGGATTGGGTAATTTTAAAGTAAGGGATTCCGATCCTTTCCTTTTTAATTTTAACGGTTTCTTCTGTTCAAATACTATTTTCCCTTTATCATCTAAAATTTGATAACTCAATTCTCCCGTTTGTGTGATATCATAGGTACTTTTTAGATCTACCTCATACATTATTTTATCTGTCTTATTATAAGTGCCATCTTCAGAAGATGGTTTTACAATAGTTACAATCTCACCTTCTACGGGCTCGGGCTCAATGTTGGGTTTCTGCTCAGTATTAGCCACAGATGTGTTTGATAAAACTAAATTTTTGTTTTTATTTTTAGAATTGTACCCATTTTTAAATGCCGTCTCCATGGAACCTTTTTCACCTTCATAGCTAAAAGACTCTTTTATACTTTCACTATAATTGATTAAGTCTAAATGGAAATTCACATCAAAATTTCCAGCGTATTCAATGGGAATTAAAATATTGGACTTT
The DNA here is from genome assembly GCA_947371755.1 of Chitinophagaceae bacterium. Classification (GTDB taxonomy): domain Bacteria; phylum Bacteroidota; class Bacteroidia; order Chitinophagales; family Chitinophagaceae; genus Sediminibacterium. The sequence continues at coordinate 14,296 of CANBQT010000053.1, read as the reverse complement.
AAAGAACCACCTTCTGCAATCTTTACATCAAAAGATTTAGTGAGAACATCCAAGTCATTATATTTTACCTCATAAGTCAATACCCCCTCTTGATTCTGCTTAGATTTATTGGAAATAATCAATTGATAAGTTACAGGATGAGCAGTTGAAAACTGACCATTTTTCTGAGTAGAAATGATTTCAAATCGAATTGGATTTCCTCCAACCTTCATTTTATGGAAACGATTATTTTCTGCACGAAGCAGGCTTGGAGTAAAAATGAATAAAAGAAACGTGACTATAATTCTACACATCTTCTGATATGAAACGGGATTAAAAACGAATCACTGCATAAAAAACAATTATTCAGATTGCAACTATAAGTATCATCTAAATAATTAAATATTTGAATACAATAATATGTAAAAATCCTACATTTATTTAATCTCTCTCAAATTAAAAAAATAGCATCATGAAATTTCTTATTTATATACTTTTCTTATTCAGTTTTCTTAGGCTATCTGCACAAACAACCTTGATCCCTTCCAACTCATCCAATATTGCTTTAATAGGAAGATTTGATCTGAGTGAGCCCAACAAAGCTAGTTTCATGTATTCCGGATGTACTATTAGAACCATTTTTAGCGGTTCTTCCATTCAAATACTTTTAAAGGAACAATCTTCTAATTATTATACAGTTATTCTAGATGGTCAAACCCATATTTTAAAAACCAATCAAATAGACTCCATTTATACGATTGCTGAAAATTTGACCGACCAAAAGCACCAGTTAGACATCATTAGAAATACAGAATGGAGTACTGGAAACACTATTTTCAAAGGCTTCCTAATCAATCATCAATCAAATTTATTTGCACCTGCCATAAAGGATCGGAAAATTGAATTTATTGGAAATTCATATACCTGCGGATACGGAATCTATGGGAAAAGCCATGACGAACATTTTAGCTACGATACAGAAGATAATTATATCAGCTATGGTTCCATTACTGCCAGAAACCTGCAGGCAGAATATACTGCAGTTTGCAGGTCTGGGATAGGAATGTTACAAGGTTATGGAGGTTCTTCCAATTTTACACAACCCTTGCTTTTTGATGAAATCATACAAAATAGTAAAGTCGTTTGGGATTATCATTCCTATCAACCTCAGGTGGTTGTAATAGAATTAGGTACTAACGATATTTCTGTAGAAGTGGATGCTGAAAAATTCGTTGCTGCATACCAACAATTCATAAATAAAATACGGGGTTATTATCCGAATGCCACCATCATCTGTGCAGCAGGTCCAAATCCTGGTGGAGACAAATGGGAATTAATGCAAAAAATGATTCATAGTGTTGTGAATCATTTTGCCAAGGATCATGTCAATTATTTTGAGTTTAGAAATTTCGTACCTAATGGTAGCGATTGGCATCCCAATGCAGCAGAACACCAAAAAATGGCAAAAGAATTAACTGCTTACCTAAAGAATTTGATGAAGTGGTAGAATTTAATGCATCGATATAAATACATAGCATTAATCTGCCATCACTAACTGAATTCCTGTTTTAGTAAACACTATTTTTTGTTGTTTATAGAGCATTCCTGTGGTCATCTTGAATACTTTTTTACTCATCCCAAAAAAAGCATAAATATCTTCAGGGTCAGATTTATCGTGATAGGGCAAATACCCATCATTTTCAGCCAATAACCTTAAAATTTTTGCAGTTTCATCCTCAACTTTTTGAAATCCAGGTTTTCCAATAACTACATCAATTTTATTGTCTGGGCGGATAGATTTCACAAAGCCTTCTAGCTTTTCACCAATAACCATTTCTCTATAAATTTCATTACTATGCAATAATCCAATATGCTGATTATTGATGATCATAGCATAGCCTAAATCTGTTTTACGATATACAATTAGAGAAACAATTTCTTTTTCTTTTACACTTAGTTCAGTGTTGCTTAAAAGAAAGTCGATCTTTTCAGTAGCAGCAACTCTTCCAGTCTGCTCATCGAGGTATAATTTTACCAGATATTCTGCACCAAGTCGCATCACTCCCAATTGTTTTGAAACAGGTACAAATAGGTCTTTCATTAAACCCCAATCAAGAAAAGCCCCCTGTTTAGTTACTTCCACCACTTTTAATTTAGCGATGTCTCCCACCATTGCATAAGGAATCTGAGTAGTTGCTATTAAACGATTATCCGAATCATGGTAAATAAATACTTTTATCTCATCATCAATTTGCAAATCGGGAGTCGCAAACCTTATAGGTAATAAGATACCTTCCTCATTATCATCTAAATAAAAGCCAAAAGCTACTTTACGTATAACTTTTAAAATATTATAATCCCCTACTTTAATTTTATTCATTCTTACGCTATTACTGTTGCGAAGCTACGATTGTTTCAATAGATGGTGAAAATTTGACAATTTCAGGCAATTTCGACACGATAGTTTGGCTACTTATCAATAATTTTGTCTAATGCCTTTCTTGAAACCCCTTTTTGTATTATTCGTATGTAGCGTTGCAGTCTGCCAGATAAAGGCTCAGTCTGTAAAAGGCAGTTGGTATGGTGTAGGTCATATACAAACGGATGGTAACACCGAAAACTACTTATCAGAATTAGTCCTGAAAGTAGAAGGAACTAATGTAAAGGGAGAATTTAATTACTATTTCCGCGATAGTTTATTTAAAAACAAAGTCAAATGCAGCTTTAATAAGAAAACCAGGATATTAATTATCCATAAATTCCCCATTATATATTTTAAATCACAAAGCACAAAAAAAGCTGTTATGTGTGATGTGATGGGAACTTTTGAATTGCGTGTTGCCAAAACAGAATCAGTTTTAAATGGGTCTCTAACCAGTGCATCTGAAGCAAATTTTCTGATGCCGGTTCTGAATTATCGCATGTTAAAAGATCCTGAAGCAGAAACCAATAAGCGCAAGAAGACAAAGGTTACCAAACCTAAGATGGCGGAAGAAAATATTTCAAAAACAATTGTTGCACCTACAACTTTACCTACGTCTACCACCAACCCTACAACTAAACCCATCACTGTAATTGATCAAACACAAAAAGACAGCACCCGGAAAAAAGAAGTAACACTTAAAGATTCCATCAAACCAATCATTGTTTCTGAAAAACCAATTGTTCCGGTTGCAGTGATTACAGAAAAAGCTTTTAATAACCGTAAGAAAGACTATACTAAAATCATAGACATTGAGAATTCAACCATTCAGTTAGAGGTGTACGATAATGGTTCTATTGATTATGATTCTGTTTCATTATTACTCAATGGTAAATTAATTTTGCCTAAAACCATGCTAACGCATCGTTCTGTAAAGCTCTCCATACAATTAGATGAAAATTTAGAGTTTAATGAATTAGGAATGTTTGCAGAGAACCTTGGTTTAATTCCACCCAATACTGCGGCTTTGATCATCAGGGATGGCAAGAAAAAATATGACATTGTACTGAATAGTGATTTCAATAAGAACGCTATTATACAATTAAAGACCAATAAGGGAAATAAAAAAGACTAAACTCAGGTTTAGTCTTTTTTAAAATTATTCAAACAATTCAGGCTGCGCTTGTTCATCCTTATGATGTTGTTCCCAACTCATTTCAATTGTTTTGCTAAAATCTGTTAGTTTACTACCTACTGCTTTCCATCCCATTACTTCCACCATGTTTACCACTTTAAATTTAGCCTTCCGAATCATGGCACCTTTGCCAGATTGTACAATTAAAATGGGTGCAGGATCGGTACTTACTGCTTCTAACCGATTTCCTTCACCATCTTTAATGAATAGAAATTTATTTTTCAGCGTAGTGGTTTCAATTTTAAACCTTTTGATATTAAACTGTTGTTTATCATTGTCAAGATAAACTGCTGTAATTACTTTTTCGGGATCGAATTTTTCAACCAATAAAATTTTCTCAGGATCAAAACGCTGCTGTAACTCAGTATCAGTTAATTCGTAATTACCATCTTGATAGAGAACGATTAATTTTTCATCTTCAAAACTTCCCAAATACTGGCCTTTGGAATCCGTATTAAGTCGACCAAATTTATCATCAAACCATAATTTTCTACCTGCTAATGTACTTTTTCCAGCCTCTTTTAATTTTGCAGTTTTAATAGGGTATTTAGTTACTTGATTACCCAAACTACCTCTACCTTTGATTTCTATTTCTTCAAAATAATAATCCAATTCTTTCATACGGGCGGTGCAATTAGGACTTAATACAATTTTCACAACCTCAGCTTCCCCGTTCAAATTGGCAGTAAAATAATGAACCCTGCTTTTATCAGAACCCTTGGTTAAATCATATTCTTTATCTCTTGTTATCCCAGTTACATTAAATCTTTTTCCATAACTCACTCCGGAAGTTCCATCAACATAAATCATATTGTAGGTGGTACGTTCATCGTTTTTCTGGAAAACCGCTGCATATATTATGTCTTTACCAATAAATACTTTATCAGAGACTTTTACCACTTTCATTTTACCTGATTTGGTAAAACAAATAATGTCATCATAGTCAGAGCAATCTGCCAGGAATTCATCTTTCTTTAAACTAGTGCCTACAAATCCTTCTTCGCGGTTTAAATAAACCTTGGTGTTGGCAATGGCAACCTGTTTTACTTGGATAGTATCAAACTCTCTGATCTCGGTTCTCCTATCACGTCCCTTACCGTATTTCTTCTGTAAATTTTCGAAATAGGCAACAGCAAAATCAGTTAAATGCTCGAGGTCATATTTTACCTGCTGCATATCAGCCTCAATCGATTTAATCTGTTCGTTCAATTCATTGATATCTAAACGATAGATTCTTCTAACCGGCTTTTCAGTTAGCTTTAATATATCTTCCCTTTGAATGTCGCGTTTAAGTCTTTTTTTGAAAGGATTAAAGGCTTTATCAATGGCTTCAATTACTTTCTCCCAACTCTCATGTTTTTGTTCTAATTCTTTATAAATTTTTTCTTCAAAGAATATTTTTTCAAGAGAGGTATAATGCCATTTATCTTCTAATTCGGATAGTTTAATTTCCAGTTCTCTATTCAGAATTTTCTTGGTGTTTTCTGCTGATACGGTTAACAATTCCTGTACGCCAAGAAAATGGGGTTTATCTGCTATGATCACACAGGCATTGGGAGAAATACTTACTTCACAATCTGTAAAAGCATACAAAGCGTCGATAGTGATATCTGGAGAAATACCTGCAGCCAAATCAATTTGTATCTCCACATCCTTGGCCGTTACATCCACTACTTTTTTGATTTTGATCTTGCCCTGATCATTAGCCTTGGTGATACTTTCCATTAATTGTGTGGTAGTAACACCATAAGGCACATCCTTGATCACTAAGGTCTTCTTATCTAATTCTTCAATATGAGCCCTAACCCTAACTTTTCCGCCTCTTTTTCCTCCATTATAATTGGCTATGTCAATGATTCCGCCTGTTTGAAAATCCGGGAATAGTTCAAATTTCTTTCCTCTCAAATATTTAATACTTGCTTCGATAAGTTCATTGAAATTATGAGGAAGAATTTTAGTAGATAAACCTACTGCAATACCATCTGCTCCTTGAGCTAATAGTAGTGGAAATTTCATAGGAAGTGTTACCGGCTCATTTTTTCTTCCGTCATAACTTAATGCCCACTCAGTTGTTTTAGCATTGAAAGCTACTTCTAATGCGAACTTAGATAATCGAGCTTCAATATATCTGGCTGCGGCTGCTTCATCACCGGTTCTTACATCTCCCCAGTTTCCCTGTGTTTCTATCAGCAAATCCTTTTGACCAAGATTTACCAACGCATCTCCAATACTTGCGTCTCCATGAGGATGGTATTGCATGCTCTGCCCGATGATATTAGCCACTTTATTAAAACGGCCATCATCCATTTCCTTCATCGCGTGCAATATTCTGCGTTGAACTGGTTTTAACCCATCTTCAATTGCAGGAACAGCTCTTTCTAATATTACATAAGAAGCATAATCCAAAAACCAGTTTTTATACTGCCCTTGAACACCTGTTTCATTTTCGTAAACCCTATTTTCCGATTTTTCCTTCGCCATAATTAAAATTCCTTTTATCCATTAATCCAAACGGAAAGTATCACCTTGCCCATCTTTTAAAGCATTCATTTCAAAAACAACAATATCCGTATCGGCAACTAATTCATGCCAGACATCGGGATAAATATGTATTTCTGAGGGTCCAATGATTTTTTCAGATCCTTTTTCAATTCCATTTACATGATGCCAGTTTAATGTGCCTTCCCCTTTTACCAATATTATTTTCTCCGGGTTTTTATTGGGTGACAAACCTTTATGATAATGTCTACCGCTTAAACTTCCAGCATTGCGGAATGAAAATATAAATTCACCGGTTCGATCAGTTTCAAAAATATGAGTGGTACCTCTTTCGTCTTCACCAATCTTAGTAAGCGGTATAATTTTTACCATGGTTTATCATTAAAGCTGATATATTTCAAGCGGTTGCCCATTTGGATCATAAAAAAATACAAATTGTTTACCCGTTAAATTATCTGTTCGTAGTTCTTCTACCCTAACATTGTTTTGTATTAACCAATTCCTACCTGTTTCCAGTTCCTTCACCCCAAAAGCCAGATGTCTTAAGCCCTTCGATTCAGGGAAAGATGCTCTTTCTACATGATCAGGAAATGAAAACAGTTCTATCTGATACCTGCCATTCAAAGCCAGATCTAATTTATAAGAATTCCGCGATTCACGAAATGTTTCCAATACAATGGTAAAACCCAATATGTCTGTATAAAATAATTTTGACTCCAGATATAATTCCGGAGAAGTTAATACTGCTACGTGGTGTATGCATTCAATTTTCAACATGTTATGCTTCAATTGAAATATTAGAAGAGCCATTAGCAAGCTTCAATGAAATATCCTTCCAGCCTTTTTGCCAATCACCCATTACCTCCACTTTCCCAGATACTTCAAAAGCCCTGATTCTTGCTACGATAAAAACATCGCCAGTCTTTACTTTCATTCTATTTTGCGTGTTGGACAAAACACGGGATAATTTTTGCGATTCATTCGTGATGTTGCTCAATATATCCGCATCAAAAAAGCTGATTTCTTTTCCTACAATTTTCTTACCCCCTTCTAAAAAACGCACCAACGCATTTTCAGAACAAGTTTTTTTCCATTCATCCGGATCCACTTCAAATTCACTAAGTGTAATTGGCCTGGCTAGTTTTTTGGCTTTTAAAAATTCTTTGGGTTGAATCTCATGTAAATAAGTAGGATAAAAAATACTTCCTTTCTCATTTATGAAAGGAAGATTATTTAAATAAAGTACCTGTATTCTCCCTTGCAGATCTTTTAATTGACTCATCAACCAAAAATATCCAGACACATCATGTGCATTTTGTCCCATCCAGATCCACACAAATTCTTCCTGATTTTCCTCCAGTGTTCTTAATAATTGATGTACAGCCAATTTATCATCCACGATATTGATTTGATCTTGATAGGGCGACCCATCAAGTAATCCAGACCACCAGTCTCTTCTTGCCTGATAGCCTTCCGTTTCGTAAATATTCTCTAATGGCCCAACAGCATAATCATCTTTTATTTCTACAATATCTCCCACCAAAGACTCATCTATTTCAATGGCTTTTTGTAAAGCAATGACATTATTAGTATCAAAAACGACGTGTATCATAAAAGTATTTTAAAATTCAAGTTCAGCTCCCCAGCTTGAAAGCCGGGGTTAACGGTTTCCTTTAGCAATTTCAATATCGCTTAGGTATTGTGCACCAGATCTAACTCCACTTTCAGATTATTGATGATAAACTCCTGTCTGTCCATGGTATTTTTACCCATATAATATTCTAATAGATTTTGAATATGATCCCCTTGTTCCAAGATCACAGGTTGTAAACGGATCTGCGGCCCAATAAATCTTCCGAATTCTTCCGGAGAAATTTCACCTAATCCTTTGAATCGGGTAATCTCTGGTTTCGATCCCAACTTATTTACAGCAGCCTGACGTTCTTCATCATCAAAGCAATAAATGGTTTCCTGTTTATTTCTCACTCTAAACAAAGGAGTCTCTAAAATGTACACATGACCTTTCTTAACCAGATCTGGAAAAAATTGCAGGAAAAAAGTCATCATCAATAAACGAATATGCATTCCGTCCACATCCGCATCTGTAGCTATTACTACATTATTATAACGAAGTCCATCTAATCCGTCTTCGATATTTAATGCGTGCTGTAAAAGGTTGAACTCTTCATTTTCATACACCACTTTTTTGGTCAACCCAAATGAATTCAAAGGCTTACCCCTTAAACTAAATACAGCTTGTGTATCCACATTTCTCGACTTGGTAATACTTCCACTGGCACTGTCGCCCTCAGTGATGAAAATGGTTGTGTTGTTTTGAGTGGCAATAAACTCCTCTCTATTTTTAACTGGAGGTTCATCATTTAAATGTGCTCGGCAATCGCGAAGTTTTTTGTTATGTAAATTCGCTTTTTTGGCACGTTCATTAGCCAATTTTTTAATGCCGGCCAGTTCTTTTCTTTCTCTCTCGTTTTGTTCAATACGTTTTCTTAAGGCTTCTGCAACTGTAGGATTTCGATGTAAGAAATTATCTAACTCTTTGGAAAGAAATTCCTCAATGAATTTTTTCATCGAAGGTCCACCCTCATATACATTCTGAGAACCCAGTTTTGTTTTGGTCTGACTTTCGAAAACTGGTTCCTGAACCCTCACTGAAACAGCAGCAACAATACTTGTTCGGATATCTGAAGCTTCGTAATCTTTTTTAAAGAAGTCGCGTATAACTTTTACATAACTTTCTCTAAAGGCTTGTTGATGGGTACCCCCCTGAGTAGTAAACTGACCATTCACAAAAGAAAAAATATCTTCTCCATAATCGTTGTTATGCGAAATAGCCAATTCGATATCTTCACCTTTTAAGTGTATGATAGGATATCTTAATTCATCTGGATTTGTCTTACGTAAAAGAAGATCAAGCAAACCGTTTTTGCTAACGTATTTCTTGCCATTGAAATGCATTGCTAAACCTGCATTTAGGTAACAATAATTCCAAAGCTGATTATCTAGATACTCATGTATGTAGTGGAAATTGCGAAATACTGTATCATCGGGTATGAATACAACTTCCGTTCCGTTGGGTTCATTAGTTTTAGCCTCTTTGTGCTCTTTGATCAGTTCTCCTTTTTCAAATTCTGCAGTTCTCTCCTTTCCATCGCGGTAGGCAGTTACTTTAAAATACTGACTCAAAGCATTCACTGCTTTGGTACCCACACCATTTAATCCCACACTTTTCTGAAAAGCTTTGCTATCGTATTTGGCACCGGTATTGATCTTACTAACAACGTCCACCAGTTTTCCTAAGGGAATTCCTCTCCCGTAATCTCGAATGGTTACCGTTTTATTTTCGATGGTTAGCTCTACCTGTTTTCCATATCCCATGGTATGCTCATCAATGCTATTGTCTATAACCTCCTTGATTAAAACATAAATTCCATCATCCGGTGCAGAGCCATCTCCCAATTTTCCAATATACATACCCGGACGTAACCGTATATGCTCTTTCCAATCCAGCGAGCGAATCGACGCTTCGTTATATTCTGATAAATTCTTTTCAACTGCCATATTAGCTCCAAATTACTAGCCTGCAAAAAGAGGCTACAACCCGCAAATCTAATCACCTCCTATCGTCACAAAATTTTACTTTTCTACAAATTGATGCACATTGTGGATAAACTTTTTTATTTACGCTTTTTTGCTCCCATTCTACTCATTCAAAGCTATTTTTACAAAATCCAGCGTCAAATACACGATATTATCACCGATTTAGCCCTTATTTCTACTAAGAGCAGGGAGTTAACAGCCGAGAATGATCGCTTTTCAGCTTTTTTAAAAAGCAATGCAATCCTAGGGTTAGACCAGAAAGTTCAGTTGCTCAACCACCAAATCAGTGAAAAGGTAGATTGCCAGCAATGTGGAAACTGTTGCAAAACCTTAATGATTGTAGTTTCGGATGAAGAGGCAAATGCAGTAGCAAAAGTTTTAGATCAAAAACGTCAGCAATTTGATGAGCAATATGTAGAAAAGGGTTCCCATGGATTAATGATTATGAATGCCATGCCTTGTCATTTTTTAAAGGATAACAGTTGTACCATTTATTTAAACAGATTTGAGGGTTGCCGTGAATTCCCCGCTTTGCACCTGCCCGGATTCCAAAAAAGAATATTTACACATTTGATGCATTATGAGCGATGCCCCATTATTTTCAATGTGATAGAACAGTTGAAAATTGATGTACATTTCGAAAAAGATCCGAGTTAATATGATTGCATTTGGTATAGATCAGCTACTTACACAAACTGTTTCCTGGAAAAATAAAAGAATGGCGCTGCTGACCAATGAGGCCGCAACTACCCATTCTGGCATACCAACCAGGGTGGCTTTATTACAAAACGGCTATTCATTAACCCTTCTTTTCTCACCTGAACATGGCTTAGCATTAAAAGGGGCAGATGGTCAATCTGTGCCAGATAGTATTGATGAAATAACCAATCTGCCAGTAATCAGTTTGTATGGCAAAAAGCTTGCGCCAACCCCTAATGATTTAAGGGATATTGATATCGTTGTTTTTGATATACCAGATATTGGAGCAAGATTTTATACCTATTTATGGTCATTGACCTACCTGATGGAAGCCTGTGCATTGAGTGGAAAAAAACTCATAGTATTGGATCGACCCAATCCCATATCAGGGAATTTGGAACTATCTGAAGGTCCTATTTTAGAAGAAAATTGCGCTTCATTTATTGGCAGATGGGAAATTCCCATCAGACATGGTTGTACATTGGGAGAGTTGGCGAAATATTTCAACAAGAAAAAAGATCTTGGGGTTGACCTGGAAATTATTTCTTGTGCTAACTGGCATAGAAACGATTTCCAACCTGATTGGGGTACCATGTTTGTGCCCACATCACCCGCCATCCAACAATTCGAAAGTATGTTATTGTACCCCGGCTTGTGTTTATTGGAAGCCACCAATATTAGTGAAGGAAGGGGAACAGAACATGCATTTAAAATAGCAGGCGCACCATGGATCAATGGGAAAGTAGTAGCTAATTTATTTAATCAGATTGGTTTAGAGGATGTGAAAGCGGTGCCCATTACCTTTATTCCAGTGGAAGGAAAATATCAGGGTGAATCCTGCGAGGGTATTGCATTCAATATACTTGATCGAAATTATTTCCAATCTGTTGCCAATGGAATGCTTTTGATTAATCTGATCAAATCGATCTATCCTGCACATTTTACCTGGGCCAATTATCCTACCGAAGTAAACCCTTCAGGTAAGAATCATTTGGATAAATTATTGGGTATTGAAAATAGCGAGTCATTGTTCAACCTGCCCCTGCAACAATTTTTAGCAACTGTTATTAAATTAACCAATGCCCATGAATGGAGGAATGAGGTTAATCCTTTTTTATTGTATTGAATTCCGATCCATTCAACAGTCCTCTAATTACTACGCTAGCCACAGTGCAACCAAATATCGCCGGCATATAGCTCATGGTTCCAATGATTGATTTCTTGGGAAAGGCTTTTTCAGTTTCAATAATTCTGGACTGATCAACTTTTTCCGGACTAAAAACAACAGTCAACCCTTTTTGAATGCCCAGTGAATGCAATTTTTTACGAACATATCTGGCAAGGTTGCATTCATAAGTTTTTGAAATATCTGTAATTTGAATTTGTGAAGGGTCTAATTTGCCACCTGCACCTAAGGAACTCACAATCGGTATTTTCCGATCCAAACAAGCTTTAATGAAATATACTTTAGGCGACAAGGTATCGATACAATCCACCGCATAATCATATGGCTCAGATTCAATGAGGCGAATGGTTTCTTCTTCCTTGATATAAATGGGTAACACTTTAAGAACGATAGCAGGATTGATATCTTTAATCCGTTCTGCCATCACTTCGGCTTTTAATTTTCCAGCTGTAGAATGTAAGGCAGGGATTTGTCGATTGGTATTACTCAGATCAACGGTATCTGCATCCACAATCGTCATTTTACCTACCCCAGCTCTTGCAATCATTTCAGCACAGATCCCTCCAACTCCACCCAAGCCCACTACTAATACGTTTTTTGACATGAGTAATGCAATAGGCTTATCTCCTAACATCAATTGTGTGCGACTCATCCAATAAGGGATCATACAAATGTTTTAATTTTCTGTTTCTAGGGAAGAAACCTATTTTTAGTTCGCAAAAATGCTGTTTATGCGCTTAAAAAAAATCTTTTCTCTGCTATTTATTTTCGGAGCTTCTTTTTCAGTAATGAGCCAGCAGCATTCCATCACCATACTTCAATCAGGAAATAAAGTAAGTATTCGCGGGCTATCCGTTGTAAATGACCAAATCATTTGGGCAAGTGGGAATAATGGCATGGTAGCGCGTTCGATGAATGGAGGCAAAGATGTTGAATGGATAAAAGTGCCGGGATATGAAAAGAGAGACTTTAGAGATATTGAAGCATTTGATATCAATACGGCAATCATTATGGGTGTGGATGCCCCGGCTATTATTCTGAAAACAACAGACGGCGGAAAGACCTGGAAAAAAGTAATGGAAGACAGCACCAAAGGAATGTTCTTAGATGCGATGGATTTTTCGGATAATAAAAATGGAGTTGTCATTGGAGATCCAATCAATCAACAGGTCTATGTTTCCATCACTAAGAATCAAGGGGAATCCTGGGAAAGAATGAACATCAAGCAACCAGCAAATATATTGGCAACAAAAATCGGTGAGGCATTTTTTGCCTCCAGTGGCACTAATATTAAAATGATAGGCAAGCATATAGTATTTGTTTCAGGGGGACTTAGTTCCAGATTTTATTATCAATCAGGTTGGAATGAAATTCCTATCAATCAGGGCAAAGAATCTACCGGTGCCAATTCCATAGCCATGTATCTGAAGAAAGGCGTGATCGTGGGTGGCGATTTTGCAAAAGACACGATTGCAGATCAAAACTGTGTTTTGTTGGAGATTGGAAAGGATATAGTGTATTCAAAACCCAGCAAAGGGCCTCATGGATATCGTTCTTGTGTGATCTATTTATCAGAAAATGTGTTAATCACCTGCGGCACTTCTGGTGTAGATATGTCCCAAGATGGGGGAAAAAATTGGGAACTAATTTCCAAGGAAGGGTTTCATGTAGTTCAAAAAGCCAAAAATGGACATACTGTATTTTTGGCAGGTTCAAATGGCCGAATTGCGAAACTTATTGATTAAATTCATTGTCAGGATGCCATTTTCTGAATTGTTGCACGAATCTTGTATATCTTAATAGAGTAAAAGAAGTACATGAAAAAATTTCAAGCTATCATCAAGTTTACCATGGACGAAAACTTTATGACGTTCGTTCCACCCCATCGTACTTATATCAATTATTTAATGAACAAGGGTATCATTGATAGTTATGCTGTAGGTATGGAAACTCAAACTTGTTGGATAACTATGAATACTGCTGATAAAGCTGAAGCTGATGGCTACTTAGCTAAATCTCCTTTATATAAGTACTGGACCTACGAAATTGAAGAATTGTTTGTGTATGATAGTCAGCACTATCGCTTACCCGCACTTCAACTTAATTAAAAGTCACTACCTAATTTCTCAACTAATTCTATTAAGCAATTTTAAATAAAGCGCTTGTATTCGATGTGGCTATTGATATCAAATCAGAAGGATTCCCACCGTGGAATTTTCTAAAATTATTGTATAAATTTTGTCTTGATCCGAATCCAGAAATTTGTCCTAATGCTTCCACAGTATAATCACTATACTTATTGGATTGGATGAGGGATACAAAATATTTGATTCGATATTGATTGGTTAGATCAACAAAGGATTTATTGTATTCCTGTTGAATGAATAATTTAAGAGCTTCTCCATCAACATTAAGGCTTTCCTTCATCTCCTCTATGTTAGCATCAGATTTTAAATAGTAAAAATTGGAAAAGAAAAATTGATTGAACATTTCTTTTTGCTGAAATGTTAATTTCTGGCTTTGTCCAATCTCAGTTTTTATTGTAAACAGATTAAAGTAAGAAAGTTGATCTTTTGATTTTTTTAAAAAAGATGGTTGAAATAAAATAGTTAGAGTAGTGACCAATTCAAAAATAAAATCGGTTTTACTTTGTAATAATATGTACCCTTTCAATTGAAATGAAAAGAAAATATTAATA
>CANBQT010000052.1 GCA_947371755.1 Chitinophagaceae bacterium | reverse complement strand
TAAAAGAAAAAATATCTGAAAGTCATCAACCACCCCAGCTATATGCCGGGTCCGGCATTAGCATCCCCTCCATCGCATGCGATGGAGGGGAAACCTTTTATTTATTCGCCTACAAGCCTTTCTTCACTCTTCACTCCTCACTCCTCACTCCTCACTTTTTACTTTTTACTTTTTACTTTTTAATTTTTACTTTTTAATTTTTAAAAACAGTCTTCCCAATCATCACTTTCTCTACGTCTTCTCTTTTAGAAAGTTCTGGGCGTTTACCGCCTTCGGCGAACATTTTTGCCTGATCATCGTAATGGGGATTCATGAAATAACCAGATTGACCAGTTGGATTAACACTCATGGCTTTGGAAGTTTGTCCGAAGTCGATGATGCGGCGAAGTGCAGGGCCATATAAAACTTTATACAAACCACTACTATCTAAATTAAAGTCAAGGTTATTGATTGTTTCTTTTCCACCATTCACAGCGATAGGTCCCACATTGAACCATTTACCAAAGCCAGGAACAATACCCAATGGATGTTTGTGTTCGATGCTATGTACTTTTTTCCACTGCCAGTTTGCAGTGTTATCGCCAAGTTGCTTATTCAATTCTTCAGTTGCATCATTCAAAGCTTTAGCAAATACTTCGGCTCTTGTTTCTTTAACTGTTGTATGAATGTTATCCCACCATTTAGAGCTATCGTTCTGGAAAAAGCTTTCCATATTTCTTTTCAAACTCGCTTGGTTCTCGAATGATTGAAAGGCTTCTTTTCCTAATTCATCTTCCAATGCGTATTGATTAATCAAGTGTAAAAATTTATAAAAAATAGTGGGCTCTATATTTTCAAGTCCGTGCATACCATCCCACTTACTCAGGATCTGATAACTATTTTGTGCTGCACCACTTAATTTTTCTTTGTTGATAACAGGTAATATTTTCGCCAGCAATCTGGGAAAACTGGTTGACTGTACATCATTGATCACGGTTCGAACAGATGCTTCATCCCAATCTTTTTTATCAGTAAAAACAAGTTCTTCAATTCTGCTGGCCCGATTTGCCGGAACATAATATCCTGGAACCAATCCAGTACCCATATCCATGGGTTGATTATTTGCGGTATACAAAACGCCACGTGCAGGATTTAAGATCTGAGGATTCTGTTTAAAATCTAACCAGCCTTGAGGATCATCTAAACCAGTTGAACCATCTAGAATTAATTGCGGATTCACATGTTTTGGACGGATTGGTAATTTTCCAGCAGCCCACCATGCGATATTACCTGTTGTGTCTGCCCACATGAAATTAAGTCCGGGTGCAGTTAATGGCTCTACTGCTATACCTGCTTCTGTTGCATTTGTAGCATGACTAAGATTGTAGAATACTTGTAAATGTCTGCAAGGAAATTGATGATATACCCACCATAAAGCGATGGGATCTGCCATTTCTTTGATTCCATCAAAAGCACCGTTCATGATAAATCCGTGTCTCGATTTTTTAACTTCAAAATCAATATCTGGGTTACCCTTCACCTTAATGGTTTCTTTGCGAACTAAAAGATCTTCCCAATGATCTTTATACCAGACCTGATTTGCATTTGCAGGATTTGGTTTTTCGCGGAAGAAATCAGCATCGTCATTTTCAAACATGGTTAATCCCCATCCCCCTCTATCGGAATGTCCCAATGCTGGAACAGGTGTGCCTGCTAAAAAATTACCATAAATATTATATCCCGGACAAACCAGTTCTGCTTCATACCAAACAGAAGGTTGAGAAAAAGCGATATGTGTATCGTTGGATAAAATAGGTTTTCCAGATTTTGTTTTGTTTCCTGCAATCACCCATCCATTAGATCCAAAGAAAGGAGGATACATTAAATTGTTTTGCATGGCTGTTACATCTTTTGCCATGGTGGTAAGGGTATTGGAAGCATTTTGCATGGCTTTATTTTCACCGGCCTGCACTGGGATCTTATGTAATGAATCGGGCCATCCATTTAATACATCATTAAAATAATCCATCCCATATTTAGTCGCAATCTGTGATGCAACAGCTTCTGCACGGAAAGCCCCCACAAAAGTGTAGCCCATATAGCCTACAATAATTTCCATGTCTTCCATCGTAAATTCGGTTTTAGGAATCCCTGCAATAGTAAACTCGATAGGGGTTTTACCAACTTTAATATATTGATTGATTCCTTTTAGATATGCTTTGGCCGCTTTCACAAATGGCGCATTAGGATCTTTATATACTGTGGCCAATGTTAGTTTGGCTTGCTCTCTAAAACTAAGCATCCGAAAAAATTTATCGCTTTGCAAAGCTTTCTCACCAAAAACTTCCGATAATCTTCCATCAGCTAAACGACGTAACACTTCCATTTGAAACAAACGATCTTGCGCGTGTACATATCCAAATGCATAAAAGAGGTCTTCCTCGTTCTGGGCATAGATATGCGGAACCGCATAATTATCGTACAATACTTCTACCTGCGATTGAAGTCCGGGTAGTTGTAGGTTGGCTTCATATTTAGGCTGTAGCGAGTGTAAATAAAAATAGACACTTCCCACCAGCAATACAATGATTACTAGTACCACTACTAGTATGCGTTTTAAAATTTTCATAGCAAACAATTGAAAAGTAAGTTAGAGAAAAAAGCGATTCACAGGTTTTCTGGAATCAGGATAGTTGCATTAAAAGCATTTATTTCCATTTCTTAAACGCCTGTAAATATGATTTAGCTTCATCAGTTACAATCAGTCTCCCACTGATGGCCGCACGATCTAATAAAAATTGATCCCAGTTTTCAGTGCCCTGCCAAAATGCATTTTTTATTTCTGCCATCGCATGGGTACTGGAAGCAGAAAGCGTAAAGGCAATTTTTTCAATGGCTTGATCCATTAAATGAATGCTGGAAAAAATTTGAGTATATAAACCTTTTTGCATGGCCCATTCTGCAGTTCTAAAATTAGTTGCGTCGATAGCTAATTCATAAGTGGCAGATTTTCCAATTTTCCGCTCGATGGCAGGAGCCACTACAAAGGGACCGATTCCAACAGCCAGCTCAGAAAGTTTGATAGAAGCCTCTGTAGTAGCATAAGTATAATCACAACAAGCCGCTAAGCCAACGCCACCACCAATTGCTTTTCCTTGTACCCGACCGATGATAAATTTCGGGCATTTACGCATGGCGTTAATCACTTTTGCAAAACCACTAAAAAAAGCATGTCCTTCTGCTTCATTTTGTATCAATAATAATTCATCGAAAGAAGCACCTGCACAAAATGTTTTATCCCCTGCGGTTTTTAATACCAACACTTTACTATTTAAGTCTGCTCCGGCTTTTTCAATGGTCTCAGCTAATTGCCTTAATATAGCCATGGGCATCGCATTATGCTGCGCTGTAAAGAATTCGATGGTACCCACATTATTCAATACCTGATACCGTACATAGGGTGTTTGAATCTCTTGCATACTTAGGATTTATGCTTGATTTAATTTTGCGACCATTGTTAATATAGTGGCGATACCCACGATCTCATTTTCATTATCCAGGATCTCAACGAGCCATTTTACAATGCCCTTATCAATATCGGCATCTTCTTTTTTAACCTGAGGTATTTTTTCTTTGCAACTAAATCTCACGTGAATATCTGTACCTGCATAAACGGGTTTTGTAAATCTCAATTCATCGATACCATAGTTTAAAAGCACAGGGTTTTTCTCATAGCTATCTACAAACAATCCTGCAGCAACACTCATGATAAAATAGCCATGGGCAACTTGATTGTCGAACATGGTTCCCTGAAAATCGGTTTCAGATAAATGTGCATAAAAATGATCCCCGCTTAAATCTGCAAATGCATCAATATCATCTTTCGTGATGGTTCTTTTTGCTGTAATGATTTGATCTCCAATTTCCAGTTCTTCAAAATATTTTTTGAATGGATGTATGCCATCGGTAATTCCTGTAGCACCGGGTTGATATACTTTACTGATAGCAGTTATCATGTCTGGTGATCCTTGAATCGCAACGCGTTGCATATAATGTTTTACGCCTCTGATGCCACCCATTTCTTCTCCACCACCCGCTCTTCCCGGACCGCCATGTACCAATACTGGCAGGGGAGATCCATGCCCTGTATTTTCTCTGCCACACGTTCTATTCAATACCAAAATTCTTCCATGATAGGGCCCTGCACCGAGAGTATAATCTGTTGCGGTGCTGGTGTTGTTTGTAACGATAGTACTAACCAGTGAACCCTTTCCTAATTTTACTAAAGCAATGGCTTCCTGTAAACTACTATAAGGCATTAATGTAGATACCGGACCAAAAGCTTCTACCTCATGAACGGCTGTACTGCTCATCGGTTGCTGATTCAATAAAAGGATCGGGCTCATAAAAGCACCTTTATTTCCGTCGGCATCTAATACAGAGATAATATCTAAAGAGCCATAAATGATTTGAGAAGATGCCAATAATTTCTGTAGTTGTTCTTTCACTTCTTTGCGTTGCTCTAATCCTGCAAGAGAACCCATTCTTACTGTTTCGTTCAAAGGGTTTCCAATTACAACATCTTGCAAAGTTTTGCCGATTGCAATTTGCAGGTCTTCGATCTTATTTTCGGGAACAAAAATTCTTCTGATGGCAGTACATTTTTGACCGCATTTACTGATCATTTCTTTTTTTACTTCTCTCAGGAACAGATCCCATTCTGGCATACCAGGTTCTACATCTTCGCCCAATACAATAGCGTTCAGAGAATCTGCTTCCATGGTAAATGGTACATTTTCTGATAAGACTTTTGGATGCGATCTTAATTTCTGACCCGTACTTGCTGAACCTGTAAATGTGATCACATCTTGTGCATCCACATGATCCAATAATCCTGATGCACTTCCACAAATCAATTGCAAAGCACCTTCTGGTAAAATTTGTGATCGAATAATTTCTCTTACCACAGCTTCCGTTAAATACGAAGTAACTGTTGCAGGCTTAACAACGGCTGGCATACCGGCCAATAAATTCACGGCTATTTTTTCAAGCATTCCCCAAACCGGAAAATTATAGGCGTTGATATGAATAGCCACTCCTTCTTTGGGGATCAATAAATGTTGTCCGATGAAAGTATTAGACTTACCTAAAGAATGGTATTCACCATCGATGCAATATGGTTGATCTGAAAATTTTCTACGTAAAGATGCATAGGCGAATAAATTACCAATACCGCCTTCTATATCTACCCAGCTATCTGCTTTGGTAGCACCAGTTTGATAACTGATCTGATAAAATTTTGGTAGATGCTCCCTTAGGTGTAAAGCCAATGCCCGAAGCATTAAACCCCTTTCCTGAAAAGTCATTTTTCGTAATGCAGGATTTCCTTTTTGTCGGGCATAATGCAATACAGTTGAAAAATCCAATCCCTTTGTACTGGCGGTAGCAATTGATTCGCTTGTAACTGCATGATATAAAGTTTGGCCATCACCATCTCCCTTGATCCAATTACCAAGAATATAGTTTTCCAATTGCATCATAGCATTCGTTTAAAACAAATCTAACGCTTATAGGCATCAAAAAAAATGGTCCTGCTTAGTTAGAGCAGGACCGCAGTTGGTATTGGTTGAAAAACTTTATATAATTAAGACAGCCTTTTCTCGATTTCGCTGCAAAGTGAAGCAAATATATCATCTACTGTGCCTTCGCCTTTTACATGAACTACTTTATCAAATTGACTGTAATAGTTTGCTACAACAGTTGTTTTTGTCTGGTATTCTACGATTCGATTACTGATGATCGATTCATTGGTATCATCACTTCTTCCACTGGTTAAACCTCTTTGTAATAAGCGTTTTACCAATTCATCGCGACTAACTTCCAATGCTAACACCACACCGATCTCAGTATTTTTCTCAGCTAACAATTTATCTAATGCCACACTTTGTGCTTCTGTACGAGGAAACCCATCAAATAAAAATCCTTTTGCCTGTGGGTTACTGTCTACAGCAGAACTGATCATGCCAACAACTACCTCATCAGGTACTAGAATGCCTTTGTCCATCAGACTTTTTGCTTCTAATCCTAAAGCTGTTGATGCTGCAATTTCTCTTCTTAAAATGTCGCCGGTAGATAAGTGTATTAATCCGTAAGCCTCAATGAGCTTTTCACTTTGTGTGCCTTTTCCACTTCCGGGAGGGCCAAACAGGATAATATTAAACATGTACTTGCTAACCTTGAATGAAGTGCAAAGATAAGGGCTGCACCTTACATAATATTTAACAGTCGTTTAAATCGTTTAAAATTGTTAGAATTTTGAACTTTTTTGTATCCAAATATGTTAGAATTAGGAAGATTTTATGTTAAATCCATCGATACGTTCATATTAAATATATTTTAACATGACAAAATAGGTGCCTGAAATTCTTAATGAGAACTTCATCATACCATCATTCAAGAAGAAAAATTAATAAGACACATATGAAATCAATTTTTGCAGTTTTATTTTCGCTTTTATGCTTACAAAGCTGCTTTTCACAAAACGAACCAAAAAAAGAACAGAAGATGGACAATAAAAATAATCCCGCCTATTCCAAAACAGATAACAGTAAAGTGGTTATGAAAGATGAGGAATGGAAAAACATCCTTTCCCCAGAAGTATATTATGTGGCTCGTCAAAAGGGTACAGAGCGACCTTATACCAGCAAATTCGAAAACTTTAAAGAAGCTGGTACTTACTATTGTGCTGCTTGTGGCAATGCATTATTTAAAAGTGATACCAAATTTGAAAGCGGATGCGGATGGCCAAGTTTTTATGAACCCATCAGCAAAAGCTCGATAATTTATTTGCCCGATAATACTTTAGGTATGAAAAGAACGGAAGTTGAATGTGGCAGGTGTAAATCGCATTTAGGTCATGTGTTTGAAGATGGGCCACCTCCAACAGGATTGAGATATTGTATCAATGGTGTTGTGCTGGACTTCGACAAAGCAAAAGATGCAGAGAAAAAATACAACCAACAATAAAAAAAGGCCGACAATGATTGTCGGCCTTTTTATTTTATAATCCCACGATTATTTTAGCGATGTCTTTTTCTTTGCAGAGTTTATTCAATTCTGCTATATCGTTATTCACCAGATCCTGCATTTGTTTTTTCAATACTTTCCATTGTGCGTCCAGGTAATTGTATTGATCTTGCTGTCCCTTAGTGGTATAAGGAATATTAGATTCCAGATCACCTTTCAGGAATATATAATCAGCACTGAGTTTATTGATATAATTGATGATATCATCATTGCTCTGTGCTTTTGTTTGCACCAATGCATCTTCCCATTTAGCCAAATTTTTAGTGATAGCTGCTGCTTTATCGCGAATAGATTTATTGGCAGTTGTATCGCCTGCTTCTAATTGTTCTGTCAGGTCGGCAATTTGTTTATTTGCTTTACGCATTTTATTCACTGAACTATGAATATCTACGATGCCTGCTTCTACTTTAGATTGCAATACATGCTGGGCTTCATACTCAGCAGCAGTTCCTGTAATTCTTGGGTCTGCTAATATTTTGAAAGAAACAGTTTTACTTTCTTTACCCATATTCAGCGTTGCAGTATAATCGCCAGGCATTACTTTATGACCATCATATCCGCCTTCAATAAATACATTCATCACACCTGTTTGTGGTGGATATCTTTGATCCCAAACAAAACGGTTAAGTCCTGAATTGGTTGGCAGCAAAGGATCTGGTGAAGGACCACCAGGATAACCACCCACAAAATCCTTGTCTGCTTCTGAAGCATATTTACGTACCAGATTTCCTTTTAGGTCTTTTATCTCTAAGCTATATTTTGCTGCTGAATCTTTTTTTGCTGGCAACTGATAAAACAATACCAACCCTGTTGCAGCATTTAATCCAGCACCAGATTGCAATGGGGTTTCAAGGTCTTCGTCGGTATACACTCTATCCAACATACTTGCCCCAGATACACGATAGGCATTGTTAGGTTGAAATAAAACAAACTGATCATTTTTTGCAGCATCGTATTGACGTAACACTGATAAATCGTCTAAGATCCAGAACGCTCTACCCATAGTAGCTGCAATTAAATTTCCTTTATGCACTTTTAAATCTGTGATTGGCACAATAGGTAAACCTAATTGTAATTGTTGCCAGTTATCGCCATCATTAAATGAAATATATAAACCTGTTTCAGTGCCGGCAAACAACAATCCTTTTCTGTTTTGATCTTCTCTGATACATCTGGTATAAGCACCATCTGGTATTCCGTTCACAATTTTCTTCCAGGTTTTACCATAATCGGTAGTCTTATATAAAGAAGGTGTGAAGTCATTGAATTTATATCTGGTGGTAGCGATATAAGCAGTGGCTTTATCGAAAGGAGAAACATCGATACAGTTTACAATTGCTTCCCCTAGGTCTGGAGGTGTAATCGTATTCCATGTTGTTCCATTATCTCTTGTTACACTTACCACACCATCATCACTACCCGTATAGATCACTCCTTTTTCTATCGGCGATTCTTTCACATACATGATGGTACAATAGTTTTCACCACCAGCACCTTCATTAGTATATGGTGTACCACTCATGCCCATTTTGGTACTATCGTGTTTGGTTAGATCAGGTGATATTGCTACCCAGTTCTTACCATAATCTGAAGTTTTAAATAATACATTTCCAGCGTGATAAAAAGTATTGGGTTCGTGTTCGCTGTAAGTGATGGGAGCATTCCAGTTGAAACGATACTTCATGTCTTTGGGTTGTAAAGACTGATATTGAATCGGGGCTTCCATAATGTTTTTACTTTCCATCATCTCATTATCGAACAAACTAATGGTTCCCTGATAACTGCCACCCATCGACAATTTTGGATGATTCGGATCGAAAGCGATGAATGCACTTTCGCCTCCAGCAGAGTAGGTCCAATCAGATTGATCAATCTGCCAACCACTAGGATTCCAGCTTTTTATTTTTACAGAAGAGTTGTCTTGCTGACCAGCATAAATATTATAAGGAAATAAATTGTCTACGCTGATTCTATAAAACTGAGCAGTAGGTTGATTGTTTTCGGTACTCCAAACCTTACCGCCATTGAATGTTACACCGGCACCACCATCGTTAGAGATGATGATATTTTTATTATTGTTAGGATTGATCCATAACTGATGAAAATCTCCATGGATGCCACCGATATAATTCCAGGTGCGACCACCATCCGTACTTTTTAAACCCGGTGAATTCAATACATATACTGTATTCTCATCTTTGGGATCAGCAAATGTTTCAATATAATACCAGGCACGTTGTGTAAGGCGATGATCTTTGCTCACACGATTCCAGCTTTTACCAGCGTCGTCGCTCACAAA
Source organism: Chitinophagaceae bacterium (assembly GCA_947371755.1). Classification (GTDB taxonomy): domain Bacteria; phylum Bacteroidota; class Bacteroidia; order Chitinophagales; family Chitinophagaceae; genus Sediminibacterium. Next base: position 10,945 of record CANBQT010000052.1, on the reverse strand, counting down.
TAAACCACCTGTTTCTTTTTGTGTATCACTTTCGATGAGTGCATATATTTTTTCACTATTGGCTCTGGAAACACTAATACTCATTTTACCCATTTCTTTAGGCAGACCTTTTTCCATTCTTGTCCATGTTTCACCTGCGTCTACACTTTTATATAACCCACTTCCTTTGCCACCACTGCGCATTTCCCATGGAAGTCTTCTATAATCCCACATGGCAGCATATAGAATCCGAGGGTTATTCATATCCATTGAAAGATCTGCACAACCCGTATTTTCATCGACGTATAAAGTTTTTTTCCAGGTTTTGCCTCCATCAGTTGATTTATATACACCGCGATCAGGAGTAGCGCCATGCATGGCACCCTGAGCTGCCACATAAACGATATCCGGATTTTTAGGGTCCACTCTGATATAAGAAACACTGCGTGTTTTTTCCAATCCAATGTGTGACCATGTTTTTCCTGCATCCGTAGATTTATAAATACCATCACCATAACTACTCATCACGCCACGGGGTGCGTGCTCGCCCATACCTACATACACTACATTCTGATCACTCTCAGCAACAGCTATAGCACCAACCGATCCGGTTTTGAAATAGTTGTCAGACACGTTGCGCCAGGTTTGACCCGCATCTTCTGTTTTCCAGACACCGCCACTGGTGCTACCCATATAATACACTAACTGATTTTGAACCACACCTGTTGATGTAACAGAACGCCCGCCACGGAAGGGTCCGATGGATCGGAAACGTACTTGTTTAAAAAGACTATCGAGGTTTACAGATGAAACAGTGGTAGTTGCTACTGATTTCTTTTCATCCTTTTTTTTCTGACCCAAAACTGCAGTGCAAGAGAGCACTGCCAATGCGTAAATAAATATCTTCATATTGATCAATTAATATCAAACAAGATACTATCAATAATGGAAGAAAAGGAATGAAACAAAGAATTTGTGATGAATGATTAGAAATTCAAAAGTTGGGGGGATTTTTTGGTTGGTGCTTTATTCTTTTAGATTTTCTTAAGGAGGAACAACCACCCCGTCTGTTCGCTAAGCCGCTCCAGCCACCCCTCCATCGCATGCGATGGAGGGGAAACCATTTTTTTTATACCTACATTTTTATCCAACCTTTCTTCACTCTTCACTCCTCACTCCTCACTCTTCACTCCTCACTCCTCACTCCTCACTCCTCACTCCTCACTCTTATCTCATATCTTCCTCCGTTCTTCACTCTTTTTTGCCCAATACTTTTTAAAGTTCGATATTGCTGTTACCAAAACAAATAAGATGAGCAAACAGATTTCCTTTCTGATGGCTATGGTTCTTACCATTGCCTTACATGCACAAACAGTTGATATCAACAAGCAGTTCAAATCTTTTAAACCGCGAAATATCGGACCAGCAGGAATGAGTGGAAGGGTTACTTCTATTGATGCCGTATATAATAACCCTACAACCATCTATCTGGGAACAGCGAGCGGTGGGGTATGGAAAACTGAAAATGGTGGTGCATCATGGACGCCAGTGTTTGATGAACAACCTATTCAAAATATTGGTTCAGTTGCCATCACACAATCCAATCCGAGCGTGGTTTGGGCAGGAACAGGTGAGGGAAATCCAAGAAACTCTGTGAGTCTGGGAGAAGGCATTTATAAAAGTTTAGATGGTGGTAAAACATGGAAATGTATGGGCTTGCAAAAGACCCGCAATATTCACCGCATCATCATCGATCCGAACAATCCAGATATCGTTTATGCTGGTGTGATGGGTAATCCTTTTGCAGAACATGCAGAACGTGGTGTTTATAAAACTACTGATGGCGGAGAGAATTGGAAATTGATTTTACATACCAACGATACCAGTGGTGTAGGTGATATGGTAATGGATCCTTCAAACCCAAATAAGCTTTTTGTAAATATGTATCAACATATCCGCACACCCTGGAGTTTAAAAGGGGGTGGCAGTGGCAGTGGTTTATATGTTACTTATGATGCAGGCAAAACCTTTAAAAAATTAACGAAAGAAGAAGGATTACCTGCTGGCGAATTTGGCAGGATCGGTATCAGCATCAGCAGATCACAACCAAATCGTGTGTATGCATTAGTGGAAGCAACTAAAAATGGTTTGTACAGATCGGATGATGGCGGAGCAAAATGGGAATTAGTAAATAGCGATCCTGCTGTTGTTACGAATCGTGCATTTTATTTCCAGGATATTTCTTGTGATCCTATCAATGAAAACAGATTGTATAATATCAATCAAATGATCAGTGTGAGTGAAGATGGAGGAAAGACTTTTAAAAATGTAATTCCTTATAGTGGTATTCACCCCGATCACCACGCATGGTGGATCCATCCTTATGATGCAAATTTTATCATTGATGGTAATGATGGTGGTATCGGCATTTCAAGAGATAGAGGTAAGACCTGGCAGTTCGATGAGAAACTGGCACTTGGTCAATTTTATCATATCAACACAGATAACCAATTACCTTATCACGTGATGGGTGGATTACAAGACAATGGAAGTTGGAATGGACCTGCGTATGTTTGGATCCAAAGCGGTATACGCAATGCCTATTGGCAAGGTGTAAGTGGTGGTGATGGTTTTGATGTGGTGCCAGATCCTGAAGATCCAAACTGGGTATATGCCATGAGTCAGGGTGGAAGTTTGAGCAGATATAATATGGGAACTGGTGAAGAATGGAGTATCCGTCCGCCAAGACCTGATATGAAAACCAAACAGCGATTCAACTGGAACTCAGGTATCGCACAAGACCCTTTTGATAAGAAGACCATTTATTATGGTAGTCAGTTTATAAATAAGAGTACAGATAAAGGTGCAAGTTGGTCGATTATTTCGCCTGACTTATCTACAAACGACAGTGCTAAAATTGATCAAAGTTCCAATGGTGGTATTTCTATTGATATTACAGGTGCGGAAAATTATTGTACCATACTATGTATTGAGCCTTCTTCAAAAGAACAAGGCGTGATCTGGGCAGGTACTGATGATGGCAATGTGCAGTTAACAAGAGATGCTGGAAAAACATGGACAAATTTCAAAGGAAAAATTCCTGGATTCCCTACAGGTGGATGGGTTCCACAAATTCGTGCGAGTAAATATAATGCAGGTGAGGCTTTTGTGGTGGTGAATGATTATCGCAGAGGTGATATGAAGCCCTATATTTTCCGTACTGCTGATTATGGTAAGACCTGGACAAGAATCATAGACGAGAAAAAAGTTACCGGTTATGCATTAACGATTATTCAAGACCCAGTAGAACCTAATTTGATTTTTGTGGGAACAGAACAAGGTTTATGGATCAGTTTAGATAATGCTGCAACTTTCCAACAATTTAAGAATGGATATCCTTCGGTATCAACTTATGATTTTGCTATTCAGGAAAGAGAAGCTGATTTGGTAGTGGCAACTTTTGGAAGAGCTCTTTGGATCTTCGATGACATCAGACCATTAAGAAAATTAGCAGCAAATAAAGGGCAACTCTTTACAAAAAAGCTAACTGCTTTTGATGCCCCAACTGCTTATCAGGCCATCATAAAAAATTCACCAGGTATTGAATATAGTACCTACGGAACCTATGAAGGTGAAAACAGAAAGAGAGGTGCGGCACTAAGTTTTTATGTAAATAAAACTGCATCAGATACTGGTAAAAATAAAATTGCAGATACTGCTACAGTAAAAATTTATAACGCTCTGAATGAACAGGTTCGAACATTACGCATCAAAGCAGATAGCAGCTTCAATCGTTTTTATTGGGGTATGGAAGGAAAAGGAATCCGTGCTTCTGGTCAGGGTGGTCGCGGCGGTGGCGGACGTGGTGGTGCCCGTAACAGTGTAGACGAACCAGGTGGATTACCAGTAGATCCGGGAACTTATAAAGTAGTGATCGATTTAGGAAAGGATCTAACAGATAGTATGATGGTAGTTGTAAATGACGACCCCAATGCTCCAAGATCTAAAGAGCTTCGTGATGCTATACGTGCAGCTAATACAAGATTAGATAAAAGTGCATTGAAGTTGGTGGATCTAACTGATCGCTTAACTGAAGCTGATGAGATCATTAAAAAGATCGAAGCTAGTTACTCGAATATGGAACAAAAAGATTCGGATACTTTAAAGAAAGTAGCAAAAGCTATGCAGGATAGTATCAAAGGAATTCGTGAACAATTGAATGGCAAAACACAGGAAAAACAAGGCTATGGCAATGTGCCACAAACCACAGTGAATGGCATTCTTGGGGAAGCAAGATTTACGGTACTTGGAAAGTCCACGATACCAGGTGTGCAGGAAGAAAGACTGATCATTGACGCTGAGATTATGGTAAGTGATGTACTTAAAAAATCTAATAATTTCTTTGATGGTGCTTGGAAAGGATTCAGAACATTAGCTGAAAAAACTCCGGTTAAGCTATTTAAGGATTATAAGTCAATAGAATAAACTAACAATTACCTGATTAAAAATACCCTCTTCGGAAATCCGGGAGGGTATTTTTTTGTTAGTTAACGAATAATTAGTCGACCTAAACTGCATTTCGTAAATTTAGGCAGTAAAAAATATCTTATGAGTACAACAAAGCTGAGTCATTTATCCGAAACATTGATCGGAAGTGAAATTGTGAAACTTGGAAATATGATCAGCGAGCGTATTCGTGCAGGTGAAAAAATTTACAATTTTACTATCGGAGATTTTGATCCTGCAATATTTCCTATTCCTCCGGCATTTGAAAAACTGATCATTGAATCCTATCAGGCTGGCAATACAAGTTATCCCGCAGCGGAAGGTGTTTTAGATCTTCGAAAAGCAGTATCACATTTTTTAAAAGAGTGGGAAGGACTTGAATATGCACCTAATGAAATTCAAATCGCTTCCGGAGGTAGGCCATTGATCTATACCATTTTTAAAGCCATTGTAGACAAAGGAGATAAAGTAGTGTATGGTGTACCATCTTGGAACAACAATCACTATGTACACATGACAGATGGAGAACACTGTTTGGTTGAATGTAAGGTCGAAAACAATTTCATGCCTACGGTTGATGATGTGCGTGAACATGTAAAAGGAGCTACACTCATTTGTTTGTGTACCCCACAGAATCCAACTGGCACCACACTTACTAAGCATGACCTTACAGAGATCTGCGACCTGATCATTGCCGAAAATGCTTCACGCAAAGAAGGAGAGAAAAAATGTTATTTATTGTTTGATCAAATGTATTGGACACTTACATACGGAAATACAGAACATTATAATCCTATTGCTCTAAGACCTGCCATGAAAGAATTCACTGTCTTTGTGGATGGAATTAGTAAAGCATTTGCGAGTACAGGAGTAAGAGTGGGTTGGTCGATGGGACCTGAAATAGTGATCTCAAAAATGAAAGCAATTTTAAGTCATTTAGGAGCATGGGCACCCATGGCAGAACAAAAAGCATTAGCAAAATATTTATACGAAAAAGATGCCATCGCTGCTTATTTAAAACATTTCAAATCTGAGATCGAATTACGGTTACACAATATTTATGATGGCTTTATTGCATTAAAAGAAAAGGGATATACAGTAGATGCAGTAACTCCTCAGGCAGCCATCTATTTAACTATTAAGATTGATTTGGTAGGTAAAACAGATGCAGATGGTCATATACTTTCAAACCAGGCAGATGTTACTTCTTATATCTTATCAGAAGCTAAAATAGCCGTTGTGCCGTTTTCTGCTTTTGGTGGGGCCGCGAATAATCCCTGGTACCGTTTAAGCGTAGGTACTTGCATCAAAGAAGAAATTCCTATTATGCTGAAACAATTGGAAGCAGCGTTAAGCAAGTTAAAATAAATTTAACGATATGATACAATAGTTCAGATGCCAGAATATAGCTACAGAAGGTTGGGTATCACAAATAATTTTTATATTGTAAAACAATCCAAAGACAATGAAAAAAATAATTGCTTTAATATCATTTGTAGTTATATCAAGCATTTCGTTTGCCCAATGGCAACAATCTAAAATCGATTTTAGCTTTCCCAGTGAAGCTTCAGCTGTAAATCAAAATGATCCTAATTTACTTAGAAATTTACCCAAAAACACCAAAGAACTTAATTATACAGATATCGATGGCACTGCGTTTTGGAAAGAAGATTGGGAACGCGCTTTTATGTATACAAGAGCAGGTAATATTATATTACTTGAAAAAGCAAAAATGAATTTATACTCTGGTGAATTACATTATATATCAAAAGAAGGCATTGAACTAGCAGCAGAAATTACAGCGGTAACAAAAGTTGTTTTTATGCAAAAAAAAGATTCCACCAAAATAGATGGCGTTTTTGCCGTACTGGCAAATTATGTGGATAGTAAGCCCCTAGCATTTTTCAGGGTGTTCAATATGGGTAATTACCAATTGGTTTTATTGGAACAAAAGAAAGTGAAAACAACACCGTATGATCCTTTACAGGCAAAATCTAATGCCGCATTTTTTTCCAATTATGATTATGCGATCTATAATAACGGATCGGTTATTCCATTAAAGAAATTAGATCGCACCACTATTTTATCGAGCATAAAAAGTCATCAAGAAGACGAGGATTGGTTAAATACTAAGCACAATAAATTAAGAAATATTACAGAGGTAACGGCTTTCCTTGACTATTATAATACAAAGAATAATTAATTGCTAACCCTTCTCCACCCATTTATGAGGAGGGCAGCCACAACCATTTCCTTTTTTGATTTTTGCGGATGCGCATGAACCAGCAACAACCGAGATCAAAAGGAGAAGAACGATTATTTGGTTAATTTTGAGTTTCATTTGAATGTTAAAGTACGGCATTCAATGAAATAAGAAAACAAAAATGGGAATTCTTGAATAAAATTAACATCAATCGTGTTTTGGTTGCGCCATTAGATTGGGGTCTGGGCCATGCCACACGTTGTATCCCAATCATTCGTGCCTTTCAAGAGTTAGAAGTGGAAGTAATCATTGCAGTAGAAGGCTCTGTGGCAACTTTATTACAAGCAGAATTTCCGAATATCAGAATCATTGCATTGGAAGGTTATCATATTCAATATGCTAGAACCTCTGCAGGACTTATCTGGAAACTTTTAACACAGGTTCCCGGGATCCTGCGAATGATTCGCAAAGAACACATTTGGCTGCAACAAATTATTCAGGAAGAAAAGATTGATCTGGTTATTTCCGATAATCGATATGGCTTGTATGCAGATCAGATTCCTTGCATATTTATGACGCATCAGCTAACCATTAAAGCTCCGATTAAATTCATTGAGCAACTCATACAAAAGATCCATTATTATTTCATCAATCGCTTTACTACCTGTTGGATTCCTGATGCTGCGGGCGAAAAAAATATGGCTGGTGTTTTATCACACCCAAAAATATTGCCTCAGATACCTGTGCACTATTTGGGAAATTGTACAAGAATGCGTTCAACAACCCAATCGAACTTTGATTATCAATATTGTTTTCTATTATCCGGTCCCGAGCCACAAAGAACTATATTAGAAAATCAGATCTTATCAATAGTGCCACAACTTTCAGATTCAATAATATTAGTGAGGGGTTTGCCTGCTACTTTAGATGCTATGGATGCTCCCAATCATTTAAAAGTATTGAATCATGTGTCAACTGAAAAGCTTGCTGCAATTCTAACTGCCAGTGAACTGATTATTTGTCGGAGTGGGTATACCAGTGTAATGGAATTGATAGGTCTTCATAAAAAAGCCTTACTCATCCCAACACCCGGACAAACAGAACAAGTATACCTTGCAGAAAAACTTCAGTCAGAACAAAGGTTTTTCATGTCAAAGCAAGAAGGTATGAATTTATTAATTGCTATTGAAGCTGCAAAAGCATTTCCCGTTCAATATGCTGAGATACCGCTTTTTTCCACAAAAGTATTGGAAGCTTTGTTGCTTGAAATCTAAGCGCTTAGATTTGCATCCAGATGAATAAAAATACACAAGCACATGCAGCTGTATTAGGTGCCAATATCATATTTGCAGCGAACTATTCTATAGTGAAGTTCATTACGCCAGGATATATGCATCCCTTTGCAATTAATTTTGTGCGGGTGGCAAGTAGTATCATTCTGTTTTGGGTATTATGGCTTTTGAAACCTGGCACCTGGGGTATTCAAAGAAAAGATATTCCTAGATTTATAGCATGTGGTATTACAGGGGTGCTGATCAATCAAATATTTTTTATTAAAGGTCTTTCACTTACCACCTCCATTCATAGTTCATTATTATCCCTATGCACGCCAATTTTTATTACCATCATTGCTGCCTGGCTAATAAAAGAATCGTTGAATTGGTTGAAGTTTATAGGACTTGCATTGGGAATTTTTGGTGCATTACTATTGATCTTAATAAAGGATAATAATCATACTGGATCTAATGTTTTATTGGGAGACATACTTGTCATCATCAATGCCATTTCTTATGCTTTTTATCTTGTAATGGTTCGGCCTTTAATGGTTAACTATTCTGCGATTCATGTGATACGATGGGTGTTTACGATTGGAGGAATGATCATGCTTCCGATCAGTGCACCAGATTTTCTGGCAACCAATTGGAATAGTTTTGAATTTACGCAGTGGGCTGCATTATTTTTTATAGCCATTGGCGCAACTTTTCTGGCTTATTTATTTAATGTGTATGGTATTGGAAAATTAGGAGCTTCAGCAACTGGTGCATATATCTACACACAACCAGTATTTGCAGCTATCATAGCGATGATTTTTGCTGGAGAACATTTTAGCTGGATCAAAGGTGTTGCTGCGATTCTGATCTTCAGTGGCGTATATCTTGCAAATTTCAGAAAAGAGAATGCCTGATTTATTTATTGCATTTTAGGACTTTCAAAGAACCAGAAATTTTTCTCTGCTTCTCTAAATTCGCTCCAGCTTTTAATTTGAATTTTAACTGCAAAGATGCCACAGGTGGGCATATTATCGATGGTAGTCTCTGATAAGCTATTCACGAAATCTGTGATACCAGGATTGTGTGCAAATATGGCTACTGTTTTAAAATCATCGTCCAGGTCATCCAGGATATCATAATAAACATGAGCCGGTGCATGATATAATTTATCAAAACCCATGATATTAATTTTTTTGATGCCGAGTTCTTTTGCAAAATAACCAGCAGTAGTAAATGCCCTGTTTGCAGTACTTGAAATAATGGCATCCACCTGAATTCCCCTTCCAGATAAAATCTTTGCCATTCTTGGCGCATCACTATTACCTCGATCATTCAGGGGTCTATCAAAATCATCCATTAGTGCATTACTCCAATTACTCTTCGCATGTCTGATCAGTAATAATTCTTTCATGTGTAATTTTTATTGATTTGGTTCACCTGTAATTCGCCTAATACATTTCTGATAAGTTGTATTTTTGAAATGGCTCATTTCATCTTTTAAAGTTACCATAAACTAGCCTTATTTTTGTGCCGATGGCCATTCAACGTGTAAGCATTACAGAATTTTTAAGTCTAGCTGAGAACTTCCCTGTTTTAGATGTTAGAAGTCCGGGTGAATATGCGCACGCCCATATCCCGGGGGCTCATAGTTTACCACTGTTTACAGATGAGGAAAGAAAGGTAGTGGGTACTGCTTATAAGCAACAAAGCAAACAGGTTGCTGTTAAAATTGGTTTGAAATATTTTGGGGTGAAGATGGTTGAAATGGTTGAGCAGGTAGAAAAACTGGTGAAATCGCTACAACCAAAGATTAAGTCACCTGTTAGTAGTACATCTGAATTCCAGTCATCCACAGTGTTGGTTCATTGCTGGCGGGGAGGCATGCGAAGTGCGGGCGTGGCCTGGCTGCTTGATCTGTATGGATTTAAAGTGTACACTTTAGCAGGAGGATATAAAGGTTATCGAAACTGGGTTTTGGAACAATTTGAAAAAGAATATCCCATACATATTTTGGGAGGGTATACGGGTTCAGGTAAAACGGAAGTATTAAAAGCCTTATTAAAAAGAGGCTTTAATTTGATTGATCTGGAAGGTATTGCTCACCACAAAGGTTCTGCATTTGGTGCCATGGGTTTACCTCCACAACCATCTCAGGAACATTTTGAGAATATTTTAGCGGGTGAATTGGTACGTGGCCTTTCTAAAGCAGTTTCGGATGAGTCGATGAATTTTCAAAAAAACATTTGGTTAGAGGATGAAAGTCAGCGTATCGGAACAGTAAATATTCCTTCTGTTTTTTTCCAACAGATGCGAAAAAAGAAAGTCTATTTTCTGGAAATCCCTTTCGAATCGAGGTTAGATTATATCAACTTACACTACGGCAAATTTGAGAAGTCGGAATTGGTAAATGCGGTGATTAGAATTAAGAAAAGGTTGGGTGGATTGGAAACAAAAACTACCATGAACTTTCTTTTAGAAGACGATACCAAAGAAGCATTCAGAATTCTATTACAATACTACGATAAGCTTTATGGAAAGAACCTGGAAAACAATCGTGAAAATATTGCGCAAATTGTAACGAAGATTGATTGTGTGGAAGTGAATGATTTGGCAAATGCGGAGAAAATAGTACGCATTTTATAAATAATAAAAAACAAAAGTAACCCTCCTGTTCGCTTGCGGTTAGGAGGGTTACTTTTTTTTAAATACCCCTCCTGCCGCTTGCGGATAGGAGGTATTATGTTTTCTTTAATACCCCTCCTGGCGCTTGCGCATAGGAGGGGAAAGTCGAGCGGCTGAGCGATGACTGGGGTGGTTAGTGCTCTAGATCAACATGGATGTTTCTCCTAAAGACAACCTCCCCGCCGTATGCCGATTACTCGGCATCGGCTGCCCCTCCTATTCGCAGGCGAACAGTAGGGGTGCCTTTTGTTTTTTTTTTAAATACCCCGCCTGCCGCTTGCGGATAGGAGGGGAAAGTCGAGCG
>CANBQT010000051.1 GCA_947371755.1 Chitinophagaceae bacterium | reverse complement strand
GCTGAAAAAATGAATCTGAACCCCGCTGAAGTATATACAGATTGGATCAATCATCTACTACCGGGCATTCAATTAGTACCATCCGGAGTTTGGGCTTTAGGGAGAGCACAAGAGCATGGTTGCGGATACATTTATGCAGGATGATGAACTGATTTAAAGAGTGGTAAATCCCAATTATATTTGACCCATGGAAAAAACAAAGAATCCGGATCCCTTGCATGGTAAGACCTTAGAAATGATTGTAACATTCTTAGTACATCATTATGGTTGGGAAGAATTGGGAAAACGTATCCGAATTAATTGTTTTTTGGATAATCCAAGTATACAATCTAGTCTGAAATTTCTAAGGAAGACTTCCTGGGCTAGAACGAAAGTGGAAGAACTTTATATTGATAGCTACAATAACCTAACTACTATTTAGAAGACCTATGAATAAAATTTCAATTGCGCTAACAGCAATCCTTTTACCTGCTTTAGTTTTTGCACAGAAAAAACCAGTTAAAAAAACAAAAAATGCACCAGCTGCTGTTACAGTTGTTCCAATAAGCTCTATTCAGCAACCGCTTAAATTATGGTACGAAAGTCCGGCTAATTATTTCGAAGAAACCTTAGTGTTGGGTAATGGTACTCAGGGTGCTACTGTATTTGGAGGAATCTCTACTGATAAGATTTATTTGAATGACCTAACCCTTTGGTCAGGAGAGCCTGTAAATGCCAACATGAATCCAAATGCTTACAAACATTTACCGGATGTGCGTAAAGCTTTGCAGGATAAAAACTATAAAAAAGCAGAACAACTGATCAAGAAATTGCAAGGAAAATTTTCTGAATCTTATGCGCCGTTGGGTACCATGTTTATTAAAATGAATGATGATCCCTATATCAACGATTATTATCGCGAGCTTGATCTGGATCAGGCCATAGCTAAGGTGAAAACTATTTCCAACAGCAATGTGATAGAAAGAGAATATCTGGTATCAAATCCCGACAAGATCTTTGCGATACATTTTACAAGTAAAACTCCGGGAGCATTAGGCTTTACAATTGGATTTGAATCTCTATTGAAATTTCAAAGATCAACTGCTAACAATATGATCAGTGTTCAGGGTGCTGCACCTGTAAAAGCTGATCCAAGCTATGTTCAAAAAACAAAAGACGCTGTTGCCTTTAATCCCAAAAAAGGAACTAGATTTTCAGCCGACATTAAAATTCAGAGCAATACTGGTAAAATAACCAAGACAGATTCTACCATCAGTTTATCAGAAGCTACAGAAGCAACCATTTATGTGTCGATGGCCACCAGTTTTAATGGTTTTGATAAAGATCCTGCCACCAAAGGTGCAGACCATGTTGGCATCGCAGCTACTGAATTGAACAAAGCTTATCAAACTGGATGGGCCGAGATTAAAAAAAATCACATTAAAGATTATCAAACATTTTTCAATCGCGTACAACTAAAGCTGGCCAATAAGGATACTGTTAATCTCCCAACTGATAAACGTTTGAAAAGATATGCCACAGGTGCAGCAGATCCATATTTAGAGACTCTGTACTTTCAATATGGACGTTATTTATTGATTAGCAGCTCCAGAACAACAGCCGTGCCAGCAAATTTACAGGGTTTGTGGAATCCTTATATTCAACCACCATGGTCGAGTAACTATACCATGAACATCAATGCGGAAGAGAATTATTGGTTGGCAGAAAACACCAATCTTTCTGAAATGCATCAACCCTTCTTGCAATTCATTGGCAATCTTGCTAAAACAGGAAGTACCACTGCGAAAACATTTTATAATATGCCAGGTTGGGCAGTGCATCATAATTCTGATATCTGGGCCATGTCGAACCCCGTTGGAAATTTTGGAAACGGCGATCCAAGTTGGGCGAACTGGGCAATGGGCGGAACATGGGCGTCTGCTCATTTGTGGGAGCATTATTTATTTACGCAAGACAAAGCATTCTTAGAACAAAAAGCCTATCCACTGATGCGTGGTGCGGCCGAGTTTTGTCTGGCCTGGTTGGTCAAAGACAGTAGTGGTCAGTTTATCACATCTCCCTCTACCTCTCCTGAAAATACATACAAAACACCAAGTGGTTTTGTTGGTGCTACCATGTATGGTGGCACAGCAGACCTGGCTATGATCAGAGAATTGTTTTTAGACATCCTTGCTGCCCAGCAAATATTAAAGAACGATAACGAATTTGCAGCTAAAGTAAGTGCAGCATTGAATAACCTGCATCCTTATCAGGTAGGTAAAAAAGGGAATCTGCAAGAGTGGTATTACGATTGGGAGGATTCAGATCCGAAGCATCGGCATCAAAGTCATTTGTACGGCTTGTTTCCCGGAACTCATGTTACTACTGAAAAGACCCCTTTGATTGCAGCTGCGGCCAAGAGGACACTTGAAATAAAAGGTGATGAAACTACGGGCTGGTCGAAAGGATGGCGCATCAATTTATGGGCACGTTTAAAGGATGGGGATCATGCCTATAAAATGTACCGTGAATTATTAAAATATGTGGCACCTGATGAAATCAGAGAAAATTATTCAAATGGCGGCGGAACATACCCTAACTTGTTTGACGCACACCCACCTTTTCAAATAGATGGAAATTTTGGTGGAGCAGCAGCAGTAGCGGAAATGTTAGTTCAATCTAATGCCGAATACATTGAATTATTACCTGCAGTTCCTAAAGCCTGGCCATCAGGTGAAGTAAGAGGTTTAAAAGCCAGAGGAAATTATGAAATTGATTTTAGCTGGATGGAGGGAAAAGTGAAAACAGTAAAAATAAAATCATCTACTCAATCCTCTGCAAAAGTGTTGATGAATGGAAAGTTTGAAACAATCAAAACATCTAAATAAAACGATATGAAACATGCATTCGTGAAAATTATTTTGTTAGCACTATGTATGTTTTCAGGGTTTAAAAGTGAGGCTCAAAAAGTAAAAAAAATAGATGTCATTTTTGACACCGATGCCAATAATGAATTAGATGATCAACAAGCGATGGCTTATCTATTTTTTAATAGTTCCATTTTTAATACAAAAGCAGTTACCGTTAATGCCACTTATAATGGTGGAAATATTGATGATCAATATACAGAGGCTGAGCGCATCATGAAGCTTTGCAAGGTTGCAACTAAGATTCCTTTATACAAAGGCGCTAATAAATCATTTCAAGAAATTGAAAAAGATCTATCCACCACACAATTTGATGGATACGCTGCGGTGAATTGTATTATCGCAGAAGCAAAGAAACAGAGTAGGTCGAAATTAGTGGTGATTGCGGTAGGTAAGCTGACAAATATCGCACTAGCCTTAAAAAAAGAACCTGCCATCAGTAACAAGATCAGGGTGGTATGGTTGGGGGGGAATTATCCGGATCCCGGTGAATATAATTTAGAGAATGACATTCCATCTATGAATTATATTTTAGAATCGAATGTAGATTTTGAAATGGTAACTGTTCATTATGGCAAATCCTCCGGAACTGATGCAGTGAATGTAACTAAAGAAGACGTCTTAAAACACATGAAGGGTGTTGGACCAAAAATTACTACACCGGTAATAGGAAGACACGGTGGAGAATTTTACAGGTTTGGAGATTATGCTGTCGATCTTTTTGAACACGTAGAATATTATGGCAATCCACCTTCCAGAGCATTATTTGATATGGCAGCAGTTGCAATTGTGAAAAACCCGGGTTGGGCTAATGCAACAGTGATTGCTGGCCCAATAATGATGGATAAAAAATGGGTAACGAGGCCTGACAATAAGAGGAAAGTGATCCTTTGGGAATATTTTGATAAGGCAAAAATCATTAATGATTTCTACGCCTCAATGCCTCATTGATGTTGAGTTTGTTGCTTTAATTCCAGAGTATTGTCTAAAATATCTAAGATCTGACTATCTTCTTGTAGAGAGAATTTACGTGCGAAAAATTTATTTGAATTCAATAAATTCTCCGCATCTGAACTTTTAAGGATTTTAGGATTGAGTTCATTATTCTCAAACTTAATATAGCGTTTGTTTTCATTCACAATCGTTTCTTTTAAAGGTGAATTCAAAAGAATAGTTTGAAAAATGATTTCGTCTACAGCCCAGGTCCATTTAAAAAATCTATAAGCCTCTTGATTTTCTTTGAGATAGTCTAATACATATTTTATGCATACCGGAGTAATGGTTACCCATTGAGACCTTCCATATGGTTCCAGATCACTGGGAGTTTTCCTTTTTGGCAATACTGCATTCACAATCAATTGAACCCAGAAATTAAATGGTATAGACAAATCCCCGATATTATATTTGATTAATCTTTTTTTCGCATCCTGCCATTCTTCATTAATAGAAAGATAGGCCATATAGGATTTGTCAGAATTCGAAAAATAAAATGCCTCAATTTCATCTATCCTCTTCAATAAATAATCCTGTCCACTAAGCAAATTAATATGTGTATACGCTCTTTGTGTTTCTAAAATCTCTTCCATGCTCTTCAAAGTGGCATCTACCATACTATAATTACCCCACCTTACCGATGTTCTGTTTTGAATAAAATAAGTATTTGGATAGGATTTCAAGTATTCGAATTGAGCTAAATCCGTCTTTTTGTCTATATGTATATATACGTCAGAACAACTATAGATCATCTTTTTCAAGAGTCTTTCTAGTTGCGCAGGGTTGTTGTGAACTAAAATTAAATGTGCTAAACGCATGATCTACCTTCTTGGACTAAAACGAGCAAATCAAAATTATATTTTATCAATATGTATTTGGGAAATCCAGGCAAGAGCTTTCTGTTAAAAAATGGAACCGATTCGTCAGGGGTTAAATAAAGGAAAAAATGACTTTTGTATCATCCTCTTTTTAGAAAAGCGCAGATTAAGTTGATTAAATAGCCTACTAGGCTATCATTCAACATATTAAAGATTAAATTTTAAATTAAATATATATATTTCCATTACTTTAATTGATATCATCCATTATTTTTACCTAGAAACATAGAGAACCCAGCCTTTTAAGATGATAAACAAAGCAAGTTTTAAAAACAAGCATTTTTTGGCTTTGGCGGGAAATATCGTCATCTCTGCTTTTAGTATCGTCATCATGTCTCTTTTATATCGGTCAATGAGCAAGGCTGATATTGGATCCTGGTTTTTTTTCTTGAGTGTTCAAAGCGTTGTTGAAGCTTTTAGAGCCGGTTTTTTAGCAACTGCCACTGTTAAATTTTATGCTGGAATTGCCATAGAAAAGGCCGAAGCAGTTTTAGGCTCTATTTGGTTTACGGCATTTTTAATCACTGCTATCGTAATGTTCTTAAATTGGATTTTATGGTTATTTACGATGCATATCAGCTCACCTCAAATGTTGACCGTAATCAAATGGATCGGCGTTACTTTTTTAAGCTCATTACCTTACATGGTTACTTCCTGGATCTTAATGGCTGATGAAAACTATGCCAAAATGCTTTGGCTAAGACTTGTGAACAGTGGTTCTATGTTTATTATTATCGTAGTGTTGATTTGGATGAATAAAATGAGTTTAGAGAATTTAATGATCTTAAATTTTATCACCAATATCTTTTCTTCCCTTTATTGCATTTTTGCTAATATTTCCCGCTTCAGAACCGTTTTAAAATTCACCAAAGAAAACACGGTTGAGATTGCCCATTTTGGGAAGTATAGTTTAGGCAGTAGCATCACTACTATTTTATTTAGAAATGCAGATACTTTTATCATCACAGCATTTTTAGGCCCAGCATTGCTGGCAATTTATAATATTCCATTTAGGTTAATGACGATCATAGAATTGCCCTTAGGCAGTTTTGTAGGAACAGGAATGTCTGCAATGGCTGCTGCGATGAACAGAAATCACACAGATGGGGTGCTCCAGGTCTTTAAAAAATATGTAGGATTACTCACTTTTGCTTTTATCCCTTTAGCTATTGGCGGGATACTATTTGCAGATGTTGCTGTATCAATTTTGGGAGGGTCAAAATATGTAGGAACTGAAGCTGCTAATATTTTCAGGATCATGATTTTCTTTTCCTTACTATTTCCATTTGACAGGTTCAGTGGTGTTACTTTAGACATGTTGCATTTACCCCATGTAAATTTTCAGAAAGTATTGATAATGCTCACCATAAGTATCGGCAGTACATTTGCTGGTATCCTGATATTTAAAAATATATATGGTATTGCCTTCTTCTCTCCTTTAACTGTAATATCCGGAGTCTTATTTGGTTACTTTACTTTAAGGAAGCAATTTAGTTTCACTGTCAGAGAAATACTTGTATCAGGATGGATTGAAACTAAAATTAAAATAGAAACGGTGATTGATACGATCAAGCATTACAGAAAATAGCGTAATGCAACCATTCTTGAAACCAAAAAAAGTTTGTGAGATTTTGGTATTATTTGCGGGCGGTTATTTTCCGTGCAAGATGAATCCAAATATATTTCTCGAGTCTTCAAATAGGTCTGCAATCTGATAGGAAAGGACAAACAAAATAGGGTAAAAATAAACTGGCTTTTTCTCTTCAAAGCTAAAAATGTATTGATCAAACTTTTTAGAAAAATTAAATCTAAATCCAACTTCTACGCAAATAATTCCGATTAAGGATCCAATCAAAATATCAGATGGATAATGCAAGCCTAAATACATTCTTGGGACCAAGATAAAAATCACAGAATATATGAAAGCAAATAATCCAACTTTTTTATTTGTTTTCCAAATACCATAGCTCAATGCCATAAATAAAGTAGCATGATCACTTGGAAAGGAGCTTTCATGTGAGAAAGCTAAAATATTTAGATTTTCAGGTGTAAATAAACCCAGGTCTGTATTTAAAAAAGGTCTTGGTCTAAATGGAAATAAGTGTACGGATACTCTGGTGATGAATAATGCAACAAATGCATACAGGATGGTATTAAAAATACCTTTCCGGTTTAATTTCAATTGCAATTCAGAACCCATATCGGAAAACCATACATACCAACTAATAGTAACTAAAACTCCCCCTTTCATAAGATCATTGTCAGACAACATAATCACCAAATTATTGATGCTAAAATGGTTGGCTGCGAAGGAGCTAAAAAGATGTAAGATTTCCTTATCGAAAAAAAATGGCTGCATAATTTTTCAATAACTCAAATTATGATTATTTATTGTGTGAAGAGTTGGATTACTTAGTCAAAAAACCCTCTAACTGTAACCAATCGGCAAATCTTTCGATCCATGTATCACTTGGTAAATGTTGGGTACGCATTCCAAATCCATGTCCGCCCCGATTATATACATGAAGTTCCGCATCTTTTTTAGCGGTATTCCATTTCGTATATAAGTCGATGCTATGTGACTGCAAGTTCAATTGATCGTCTGATGCTACTGCTATAAAAAGCGGTGGGGCATCTGCACCCACAGCACCTTGCATTTCTTTAGGAAAATACGCATAAATAGGTGCAGCGAAATTGGGCTTGTTTTCTTTGGTATAATTGAAGATGGTGGATGCAGTAACAGAACCACCTGCAGAGAATCCAATAATTCCAATTTTATCAGGATTGATCTTAAGCTCTGCAGCGTGCGATCTAAGATAGGCGATAGCTGCTTTACCATCTGCAAGTGCTAGAGGAACTGAAGCCATTTGTCTTTGTTGTAACTCTTTATTTGTCCCAGTCAATGATTCATTGAAATCTTTGATTGGATCATTATTGAGCGCATGGGCAAGTCTGTATTTTAATACAAAACAGGTAACTCCTTTTTTCGCTAACCATTTTGCAACATCGTAACCTTCACTATTGATACTTAGAGCAAAAAATCCTCCCCCAGGGCAAATAACTAAAGATGTTCCATTTGCTTTAGCTGGATCGGGTGTAAAAACAGTAAGTGAAGGTTTAGAAACATTATAAACAATCTTGGTGTTCCAAGCATTATTGTCGCTTTCGCTTTCATCCCAATTCCAGTTTTCAGAACCTGGTGCACTGCCATTGTAAAGTGGAATTACTTTTTGTTGTGCATGAACAAGGTTTGTGGCAATTAAAATAACAGCAATTAGAGAAATTAATTTCTTTAGCATATAGCAATCTTTAAAATTATTGATTGTCAATCGGTAAATCTTTACAATATCAAATGTCAAGATTATTTCTGTATTACTAAATATAATTTTTTCTTATTTGTTTTTTAATTATTTTAACCCTGACGAGTAGATTAAGATATCATTTTTGGAGCGTATCCCATTCCTTAAAAATTAAACCCATCATAATTTTATGATTGTATCTGCCATTTTAAAAAAGAACAATAATAATCTAAATCTTATTCGCTTAATTCTGGCGGCAATGGTCATTATTGGGCATTCCCCAATTTTGAATGGCAAAAGCGATTTTTGGGCAGATCCCATTGGTGCATTCTTTAATTTTACTTATTCTGCAAGTCTTGCAGTAAATGTTTTCTTTTTTATAAGTGGGCTTGTTGTAGCTAACAGTTTAATCATCAATAAAAACCCTGGACAATTTCTCATTGCTCGCTTCTTTAGAATTGTTCCAGCATATATTGTTGTGTTATTGTCTTCAGTTTTTATAATCGGACCATTAGTTACCACTCTGCCAATGAATGAATATTTTAATTCAGCTCAGATCTATATATATATCAAGCAGAATCTTTTATTCAATATCATTTATGATTTGCCTGGCGTATTCATTACAAATCCATATTCAAGTGTTGTAAATGGATCTCTTTGGACCCTCACTTATGAAGTGGGTTGCTATATGGTTCTCTTTTTATTGTATTTAATCTTAAGGAATAAAAGAAAAATTCTTTACAATGTAATTATACTCTTGGTTATTCTTGAAGGTTTTTCACCTGTTAAAATAATGTTCAATTGGTTAATTAATAACCCTGATATCAATCTTCTACCTGCATCATTTGCGTTTGGATGTTTTTTAGCTTTTAATGCAGATGAAATAAAGATTGATATCTATTCTGTTATTGCTATGGTTTTCTTATACTATGTGTTTAGTAATTCTCAATACGTACGTTTGATATTTATATTAATGTCTTGTGTTATTGTATTATATATTTCATGCTTGCCTATTGTAAATAGATTTAAACCAAAATACGATATCTCCTATGGAGTATATTTATGGGGGTTTGTAATTCAACAAACTTTATATCACTATACAGGTCATATTTATGTTGGATTTCATTGTTTATTTTCTATTGTGATATCAATGATACTTGCTTTACTCACACATTTTGTAATTGAAAAATCAAGTATTCAATTAGGAAAGGAGATTTACCCTAACACACCTGTACTCGTTTAAATATTGAGTATAAATTCTATTATTTTTAAAATACAAAGAATGGAAATATCCAATCAAAATAGTTCAGAAGAGAATATAAAAAGCCAGATAAATCCCTTACATAAAATGTTTATTCTTGGCATCATCATAAGTGCTTTTACGATTCCTTCTATAATGATTTTTTTGCATCATAATGAAGTCAACCCGAAAATTGAAGTAAGTAAAACCAGTTCGATCAATTCTTTGCCGAATTTAGAAAAAGCAACACAAAACCAGCTTACCCCTGAAAATGTGATAAAACTTTCAGCTTCCTATATAAATAATGGAATGCCCGGAAAGGCTAGTACAATTTTAAATCAATACATCAAAAAAGACTCTAGCAATGCAATTGTATATAATAATTTAGGTACCGCTCAAATTATGCTAAAGAACTATCAACTTGGAGTTGATGCCTGCAAGAAAGCAATCGCCCTAGATCCGAATTTTCAATTGGCTAAGAACAATCTGAACTGGGGATTAGATGAATTAAGAAAGCTCCATCAATCCATTCAACAACTGCAGCAAATACCTAATTCAAAAAAAGATTATGTTACTTATTTGAATTTAGGATTGGATTTTTTCCAAGCCGGAGAGTATGATAGTAGTATTTTAATTTGGCAAGAGGGTTTGTTGAAATACCCGGATAAAGCCACATCATTCTTAAATAATATTGGTACTTCCCAAGTAATGCTGAAGCAATACTCAAAGGCAATTAGTACGTTTAATAAAGTATTAGAGTTTGATACTAATAACCAATTAGCTAAAAATAATTTAAGCTGGGCGAAATCTGATTCAGCAAATTTTAAATAACGAATATTCTTTGCAAATGGTATGCAATAAAAAAGCACCTACAAAGTAAACCTTCGTAAGTGCTTGATTGTCAAGTGGGCCCAACAGGGCATGATCCTGTGACCCCCTGATTATGAGTCAGGTGCTCTAACCAACTGAGCTATAGGCCCGAAAACAAACGGGTTGTTTTCAAATTCTTCGTCTATTTCAAAATCTGTTCCACTTTCAGAACAGAACTAATCCTCGTTGAAGGGTGGCAAAAATAGCCAATTCATCAGATTTTCCAAACAAGAATTCAATTAACAGCATTCTTTTGCCTTAATTCTGTTTCAAAAAGCTCCACATCCACTTAGATTTACCAATGTAAAATCAAATAAACCCCTTTTTTACATTTTTCTTTCATCATATATTTCGATACCCTTAATTAGTGATTGTTTTACGATGTAGTTCCAATAAGTTTGATAAATCAATATTTATACATGAAGCACCTGAATATATTCATTGTCCTTACATTTTTAACTCTTTTTACTAACGGACAAGTTGCCATTCAAAATAAAGCAGGGAAATGGGGGTTTGCAGACAAAAACGGAAAACTCATCATACCCTATAAATATGATCATGCATTCGAATTTTCAGATAACCTGGCGCCCGTAAAATTGCATGGGAAATGGGGGTACATCGATCAAAACGACCAACTAATAATTCAGATGGAATTTGATGCAGCAGAAATTTTTAAAGAAGGGTTAGCCTCTGTTTGTATCAACGATTTCTATGGATTTATTGATAGCGCAGGGAAAATTGTTATCCCCTTAAAATATATAGATTCAGAAAATTTTGATCAGGGCAAAGCATATGTTCAAATAGCCGGCGAAAAAGGAGATGTCGGAGATAGAAATACAATCGAGTGGATCTATATTGATAAAACAGGCAAGAAAATTAATTAATGCCTGTTTCCGCCTCTTGGTGGTCCTTTAAAACGTCTTTGTCCACCACCGCCGCCATTTCCACCAGTTCTGGCAGGTCTTGGATTATAGGCAGGTGTTTCGCCAAATTGTTCTGGCACTTGTGCCTTAGTGACTGATTTTTCTAAAAGTGTTTCTATCGCAGCAAATTTCTGTTGTTCTTTTTCACTCACAAAAGTATAAGCTGTTCCATCACTGGACGCACGTGCAGTTCTTCCAATTCGGTGTACATAATCTTCGCCATCATTTGGTACGTCGTAATTGATCACCAGATCAATATCTTCAATATCAATTCCCCTACTTAAAATATCAGTAGCTACTAATACCTTTAATTTTTTATTTCTAAAATCGAGTAATACCTGTTCGCGTTTTGTTTGATCCAGGTCAGAATGTATTTCTTCCACAGACAATTTTGCACGCTTCAGTTCTTGTGTTAATTGTTTTACATTTTGCTTTTTTGAACAAAACACAATCACACTCTGAAAATCCTTTAATCGCAAAATATATTTAACCAATGGAATTTTCTGCGGCTCATATACAATAAAGGCTTCCTGCACAATTTTCTCCGGTGGCTTTGAAATAGCAATATTAATTTCCACAGGATTTACCAGAATCTTTCTTGCCATTTCCCGCATTTTCATCGGCATGGTTGCAGAAAATAATAGATTCTGACGTTGCTTTGGAAGGAAAGAAATGATCTTCATCAGATCATCATGAAAACCCATATCCAGCATTCTATCTGCTTCATCCAATATCAGGTATTTTAAACCTTGCAGTTTTACATAGCCCATATTCAAATGTGCAATCATTCTTCCCGGAGTACATATCACTACATCACAACCCACACTTAATGCCTTTTTCTCAATGGCAAATGAATTACCATCGCCACCACCATAAACAGCAATGGAACTGATGGAAGTAAAATAAGAAATTCCCTCCATGGCTTGGGCTATCTGCACAGCCAGTTCGCGGGTTGGCACTATCACCATGGCATTGATATGATGCGCATCATGTGGAATGGTGATTAACTTATTCATCAAAGGCAAAAGAAATGCAGCCGTTTTTCCAGTACCGGTTTGTGCACTTACAATTAAGTCTTTACCATCTAAAATAGGCTGCATCACCATTTCTTGTACAGGCGTGGCGGTGGTATAGCCCATCGCATCAATGCCTTCCATCAATCTTTCATCGAGTCCAAATTCACTAAAATTCAAAATACTTATTGTTTAATTACTAATCTATTACTGTAAAGATAGGTTGAACTAAGCATCCGCATATATATGCTTTGTTATTGATACATGATATAGTTAGGAATAGTATCTTTATCATCATAAAACCGATCACATGTTTCAGAAATGCAGCTATCTTTTAATGGTTATTTGTTTCGCTTTTTTAACTTCCCTTAGTTTTGCTCAGGATACTAAAGCATTGCCAGACACTAGTAGCTCAGATGGTTTATTTCAAGCAGCAAGGTCGGCAGCTTTTGACAATAAAAATTACCCTCAGGCAAAACTTTATTGCAAAAAAGCACTTGAAATGAGTCCGAATTATGCGGATATCAAGATCTTTTTAGGACGTCTTTATACCTGGACTAACGAATTTGATAGCGCTAAAACGATTTTTGAATCAGTATTGGCAATCAATCCTTCTTACACAGATGCTTCTCTTGCATATGCCGATTTGATGTATTGGAACGATCATTATAAGGAAACAGTTACTGTATGTGATTACGGATTAAAATATAATCCGGAGTCAAATGATTTGTTACTCAGAAAAGCTAAGGCATTGGCATCTTTAAAAGATTATGCAGGAGCCGCAGCAATTACAGCAGCAATTCTAAAAAAAGATAATAATAATGCAGCAGCACGTGCACTTGAAAGCAGAATAAAAGATGAATCCATTAAAAATAAGATTGGTATTTCTTATGATTACAATGTGTTTGATAAACAATTTGCAGATCCCTGGCATTTATTAGCCATTGATTATAGCAGAGCAACTGGCATTGGAACAGTTATTGGTAGGCTTAACTATGCTAACCGTTTTCAAACTTCAGCTACACAATTCGAAGTAGATGCCTATCCCCGTTTCAGTAATGTTTTTTATAGTTATATGAATTTTGGGGTATCCGACAATTCAGGCGTATTTCCAAGATATCGCGCTGGATTTTCTTTATACGCCAATCTTCCAAAAAGCTTTGAAGCTGAAGTGGGATTTCGATACCTGAAATTTAGCGGTACACCTACCTGGATATACACTGGTTATATTGGTAAATATGTGAGCAGTTGGTTATTAGGCGCCAGAACATATATTACTCCTAGCGACTTCGTGAAACAAGTATCTGTTTCTTATAATATTTCTGCGAGACATTATTTTGGTGGAGCAGATGATTATATTGGTGGAAATATTGGTTATGGAATTTCTCCAGATGATAAATTCAACGTGAGTTTAATCAATACCGCTTTGCTAAATAGTTTTAAACTGGGTATTGATTATAAGAAGAAGATCAATTATCACAATATTATCAACGCCAGCACTGCTTGGTTCAATCAGGAATACTTACCGGGAGTAAAAGGAAATCAATATTTATTCAGTATTGGATGGCAATATAGATTTTAAATCTATTTGAGCTCTTCATCAAGAATTTTAACTACCAGGTCGTATTTAACTTTAACAGTTTTTACCAGACTTCTTAACTCATGGAGGTTCTCCATTTTTTTGCAGTTCATTTCTAACCTTGCTACTAATGCGCGAAGGTCTTCTACATTAATAACTGAGAGTGAAGATTTTGCATAATGCGCAGCCTTTGCTAACGCATCATAATTTTTTACTTGATAGGCTTCCTCGATTTGTTTAATGGTCTCTGGCATTGAATCGAGGAACATATGAATAATGGTCTTTTTATATTCAGAATCGCTCTCAGACAATTCATTCAATAAGGAAAGATCTACCGTTGGAGGAGTATTGTCAATCACTTCATCCTCTTCATCCATCATTGCTTCTGCTATTTTATCTTTAGCAGGTACGTCTTGCTTTAATGAAATGAGATTATCATGTAAGGTTTTATAAAGGATATCAAGTCCAAATGGTTTTGATAAAGTACCATTCATTCCCGCTCTCTCGAATTTATAGATATCTTCTTTATTGCTCCAACCAGTCATTGAAATGATCGGTGTTGTAAGCTTCATCTCTTTTCTTATGTATTTGGTGGCTTCTAACCCATCCATTTCGGGCATATTAATATCCATCAAAATCAGGTCGTAAGAACCATGATTTAGGAGTTCGATTACTTCTTTACCAGTACCCGCTATATCAAAACTGGCACCAGTACTTTGTATAGAATGAGAAATCAGTCTCTGATTTACAAAATCATCCTCTGCTATTAGAATACGTTTCCCGATTAAAAAATCATTCTTCATTCTACACCTTTTTACTTTGTGTTTGCTTGCAAATTATAAAAATACCCCTCATTTTCACCTACATAACGTATTAAATTGCAAAATGAATATCTTTTGACTAATTTTTAACCTACCCATGGCCTCATTTCTACTATTTTTGCGGCTTGTAGTGCGGAAACGCGTCATTAACTGAAACAAATGAAAAAATCTCTATTACTGCTTTTAGGAATAACAGGTGCGCTATTGATACAGGCCCAAAGCTTAAATCCTACCAAACCAGCTAAAGACTGGACAAAGATAGACTTGTCTAGTAGACCAGCTGATCATTTTATGATTCAATACGGATTGGATGCATGGACAGGTAAACCAGATAGTGTTAGAACAAGTGGATTTAGCCGTCACTTTAATTTCTATTTTATGCTTGACAAACCTTTCAAAACCAACCCACATTATAGTGTGGGATTAGGTATTGGCTTTGGTTCGAGCAATATGTTTTTCAATAATACCTATGTTAATTTGAAGTCAAATACCACTAAACTACCCTTTACTAATGTAGATAGTGCTGACCACTTTAATAAGTTTAAATTAGTTACTACCACTGCTGAACTTCCAGTAGAATTGAGATATTTCTCAGATCCTGAACATCCAGGGAAGTCATGGAAATATGCAAT
Organism: Chitinophagaceae bacterium; assembly: GCA_947371755.1. Classification (GTDB taxonomy): domain Bacteria; phylum Bacteroidota; class Bacteroidia; order Chitinophagales; family Chitinophagaceae; genus Sediminibacterium. The sequence goes on along the minus strand of CANBQT010000051.1, from coordinate 5,445 downwards.
TGGCGCTAAAGTGGGTACCGTTTTAAAAACTTATACAAAGGGTAAAAACCTGGAAAATAAGAATGGTACTTCTATTTATGGTGCTACTTATATCCAAAAAGAAGTAAACAAGCGTTTCATTAATACAACCTCTTTAGCCCTGACAGGTAGGTTTGGCTACGGTATTGTTAGCCTAGATGCTGCTTATTATATTTTAGGCGTGCTCAGAGATGGATCAGGACCAGCCATGAACCGCGTTTCATTTGGATTAACAATTAGTGGATTATAAACGAATCGAAACATATTTATCAAAGAGGCTCTCGGGCCTCTTTTGTTTTTTATAGCAGCCCATTTAAAAGTTACCTTTGCTAAAACAGTTTACAAGTTGATCGAGAAAAAACAAGCTTATACCGGAGTAGAGACCGCCGTTTTAGTAGGGTTGGTTCAGCAGGAACAAACACAAGAGCAAGTAACAGAATATCTGGATGAATTGGCATTTTTAGCAGAAACTGCAGGAGCCAACACCATCAAAAGATTTACGCAACGCTTACCCCGACCTGATAGTAAAACCTTTGTAGGTAAGGGTAAATTAGAAGAGATCAAGGATTATTGCAGGGGCAAGAATGTAACGCTAGTAATCTTTGACGATGAATTAACTGGTTCACAATTATTAAATATAGAGAAAGAAGTTGGTGTTAAGATCATTGATCGAAGCGATTTGATCCTGGATATTTTTGCTGCCAGGGCTCGAACTTCACAAGCTAAGGTTCAGGTAGAACTTGCTCAGTATCAATATTTATTACCTCGTTTAAAAGGTATGTGGACGCACCTTGAACGTCAGGGTGGAGGGATTGGATCCAGAGGTCCGGGTGAAACGGAGATCGAGACAGACCGTCGTATCGTGAAGGATAAGATTTCATTGTTACGTAAAAGATTGAGTGAAATTGATAAGCAGGCATTTACACAGCGGAAAGAAAGAGGTGAATTTATTCGTGTGGCTTTGGTAGGATATACCAATGTGGGTAAGAGCACTATTATGACTCTCCTCAGTAAGAGTGATGTATTTGCTGAGAATAAATTATTCGCTACACTTGATACCACAACTCGAAAAGTAGTTTTTGAGAATACTCCATTTTTATTAAGTGATACAGTTGGATTTATCCGTAAACTGCCGCACCATCTGGTAGAGAGCTTTAAAAGTACTTTGGATGAAGTTCGTGAAGCAGATATTTTGTTACATGTAGTAGATGTGTCGCATCCGCAATATGAAGAGCAAATTGGTGTAGTAAATAAAACTTTACAGGAGCTGAAAGCATTTGAAAAGCCCATTTTAACAGTATTCAATAAAATGGACATGTACATCGAGCGAACTTTCGATGACTGGCTGGAAGATCAGGTAAAGGAAGAATTACTGCAGGATCTGAAAGACAAATGGAATTTGGCAACGGAACATAACTGTGTGTTTGTATCTGCTGTTGAGAAGATGAATATTGATGAGTTAAGGGAGATGATGCTAGAAAGGATTCGGGCTCAGTATAAGGTTCGCTATCCCTATAAAACCATGCTTTATTAAGGCTCATGTCGGAAAAGAAATTCAATTGGCATAAAATAGCCGATAACTCGGAAGCTATACCATGGCAAACCAATCGTTTGGCTATGATGGAGATAGCGGGAAAAACCATCACATTGTCGGAGATTGAAGGTAAACTTTATGCCTGTGCACATAAATGTCCGCATGCCGGAGGAATAATGGCCAATGGATTCGTGGATGCCACAGGAAATATTGTATGTCCACTGCATCGTTACCGTTTTAAGCTTGAAAACGGCCGAAACTCAAGTGGGGAGGGCTATTATCTTAAAACTTATCCCGTTGAAACCCGCTCAGATGGCGTTTATTTAGGTATTCAAGCAGGCGGATTTCTAAATTGGTAGGATATTTTTGACTCTAAATTTTGTTTAAATACATTTTTCCCTATTTTTGCTGCCCGTTAACGAGAAATCTGAAACGGGAAATTCCTCAATAGCTCAGTTGGTTAGAGCATCTGACTGTTAATCAGAGGGTCTCAGGTTCAAGTCCTGATTGGGGAGCCCAACAAGACAAGCCATCAGAAATGATGGCTTTTTCTTTGTCTATCAGTGCGTTAGGCTAGTTGCATCTTTCCCCTTTTTTTATGCTATATTTATTTCAAATTAACATTAAATTGAAAAAGTCAACCGTATTGTTATTTCTTTTGATTCCTTTTATTTCCTTTTCACAAAAGGCCGACTACATTGTAAGTTCTTATTTAACAGAAGGGCCAAAGGCGCCTAATACTCATTACATAGGTGAAGCGTGGTTAAATGGTGTACTTCAAGGCGATGCCGAATTGAATTTCAATATTACTAAAGCAACTTTTAGAAAAAACTCCACCCTTGATTGGCATAAACACGCTACACCACAAGTACTTATAGTTGTGGATGGTGAAGGTTATTATCAAGAAAGAGGGAAGGATGCCATCATTATAAAAAAAGGAGATGTTATAAGATGTGCTAAAGATACCGAGCACTGGCACACAGCCAGTAAGGAAAACCTGATAACTTATTTAGCTTTATATGACGGCTCAAAACCAACTGTTTGGACAGAGCAATTAACTCAAGAATACTATGACAGCGTTGCTAAGAAGTTGAGTGCTGAAAAGAAATAAGTTCAACCCTTTAATTTCCTTATAGTTACATACTCAATCATCGCATTATAGTTGCATCTTTCGTCTGTAAGGGGAGCATTACAAGACAAGCCATCAGAAATGATGGCTTTTTCTTTGTCTATCAGTGAGTTAGGGTAGTTGCATTTTGCGTCAAACTTGGATCAAGCAGTTAAATTATTTTAGCCTTACCCCATATTGAGTCACTCTTTCAATTATTTTGTAACTTGAAGTATGAAAGTTCAAGAAGTTACATATCTATCAGATTACACAATCAGCGTCAAGTTTGAGGACGGAGTGTCTGGAACTATTCAATTAAATGACCTAGTTGAAAAAGGGATATTTAAAGTCTTACAAGATAAAATCGAATTTGCTAAAGTATATACGACAGGCTACTCAATTGCTTGGTCAAACGAACTTGAAATTGATGCTACCACTATCTATTCAGAAATCACGGGTAAACATTTTGGAGATATTATAAGTCCAAAATTCACTTATGCCACAAATTAGTTACTTTCTTGGGGTAATTTTTGAAGGTTTTCTACCACCAAGAGTTTTAGGAATTGTTACAGAATGGACAGCACTTCATCAACTTGAATTAATGGATAATTGGGTAAGGGCTAGAAACCAAGAAAGCTTAAATGACATTGAACCATTAGTTTAAATTTTTAACTACAATCTGCTTATTTCACCTCTTAAATTAAAGGCCAAAAATTCTTATATTTCTAAATTTTGATTACGTTTGTAAAAATGAGATACATGACTTTTGAAATGTTTAATCAACCTACAAAAAAATCACTTGCCTTAAATTTTAGTCTATTTCTGCTAATTCAAATAATCATCAGCATTCTTGTATTTGGATTAGGATGGGATAAAGGACATAATCCTGCATTTATAAATAAACCTTACGTTGTTCCATCAGGTGCCATAGTTGGAAGTGTTTGGATTGTCCTTTATATTTTAATGAGTGTAGCAAGATGGTATCTTAATAGATTTAATGAGGAAAGATATTTAAAAATTAAAACCACAATTACAATTTTGCTTGTGTGGTGTTGTTTATATCCATTTTACACTTTTGCCATTGATAGTGCATATGGTGGTTTAGTTGGAAACGCAGGGATATTTCTCTTTTCACTTTATATAATACTAAACAGCTGGAATAAAGTAAGAATAGTATCCTATTTAATTTTGCCAATCATTTTATGGATAACATTTGCTACAACTATAATTTTTAGCGAATTAGGCTTCTTTTAATAACTTAAATCTGTAATTTATTTTAATTCGTACTGAATTATTTAAAAATCAGATTAGCTATAAATATTTAGCTTTCTGATAGTTATGTATTCAATCAGGGAAGAAAAGTTGCAGTTTCTGTTTATAAGGGGAGCCAAACTAGACAAGCCATCAGAAATGATGGCTTTTTCTTTATCTATCAGTGAGTTAGGATGGTTGCATTTTGCGTCAAACTTGGATCAAGCAGTTAAATTATTTTAGCCTTACCCCATATTGAGTCACTCTTTCAATTATTTTGTAACTTGAAGTATGAAAGTTCAGGAAGTTACATATCTATCAGATTACACCATCACCGTCAAGTTTGAGGACGGTGTGTCTGGAACTATTCAGTTAAACGACCTTGTTGAAAAAGGGATTTTTAAAGTCTTACAAGATAAAATCGAATTTGCTAAAGTATATACGACAGGCTACTCAATTGCCTGGTCAAACGAACTTGAAATTGATACTACCACTATCTATTCAGAAATCACGGGTAAACATTTTGGAGATATTATAAGTCCAAAATTCTCTTATGCCACAAATTAGTTACTTTCTTGGGGTAATCATTCGGATGTTTTATAGGGATCACAACACACCACACTTTCACGCAGTTTATGCCGATTTCGAAGGCATTATAGATATTGAGAAAAATGAAATTATTGGAGGGTACCTACCACCAAGGGTATTAGGAATTGTGACAGAATGGACAGCACTTCATCAACTTGAATTAATGGATAATTGGGTGAGAGCTAGAAACCAGGAAAGTTTAAATGCTATTGAACCATTAGTTTAAAATATTACTACAAAAGAACTAATCTCCCTTTTCTAAATTAAAAATATCCTCCACTCTTTTCTTAAATGTTCTGGCAATCTTCAATACAAGAATTGCAGAGGGTATATATTTTCCTGTTTCAATGGCAAATATTGTTTGACGCGACACCGCAATTTCATCCGCCAATTCTTGCTGGGTCTTATTAATTTTCAGCCTTTCCTCTTTAACTCTGTTCTTCATTTGCTTTCTTTTTAATTAAAAACAATGAGATATTGAAATGAAGTATATAGAATAACCAAAACGAAAGTATTGATAGGATAAGGAACATTTCTAATCCTGCATCTCCTGCTGGTTCTTTCTTAAATAACAACATAAATAGAAAGGCTAAAAAGAAATAAACAAATTGCAAGAATGAAGCTCTTTGAAAAGACAGTAGTCGAATATTGGTAATAAACTCATCTTCCTGTTTCTCCTTTACAAAAACTAAAAAATATAACCCGACCAAGAAACTAAAAAATGAAATAATGAGTACTGCTGAATAGAGGTTAGTATTACCTGTTTGATTTTTAAGGATATTATTAAAATAACCTAATTGAGTTAAACACCAAATAATTAAACCAAAAGGGATTAATATGATTCCAATTTTTTTAAAATAGTATGGAAGTAGAATCGCAGTTTTCATTTTTTTTATAAATGTAAGTAGTTTTTCTATATGTAAAGTTAACTTTACATATAGAAAAA
>CANBQT010000050.1 GCA_947371755.1 Chitinophagaceae bacterium | reverse complement strand
AGAGGCGTTTTATTGACAAAAGAAATCATAGACAAATTGGATATAGTTGATGGTCAGGAGATAGAAGTATCATTACATGACGCTTCTTCTATTGTTTTAAAACCTACAAAACTTAAAAAGAAAAAGAGACCATCTTTGAATCTAGATTTATCTACTTGGGAAGCTCAATTTAAGACCGCCATTAAAAAAGGCGAATTACCTGAAAAAGATGTTTTTGAAGGAATGTCTAATAAATTCGATAAATCTTGGTAATCGAAAGTCATGGCTAAAGCATCTTCACATAAAAAGTTTACTCAATTCGAAGTTTGGCTAGTTGAATTAGAGCCCACTATTGGAAGTGAGGTAAGTAAAAAAAGACCAAGTGTCATTATTTCACCTCAGGCGATGAATAACACATTAAATACAGTAATAATAGCGCCATTAACTCACACACAAAAAAGTTACCCAACCAGAGTTTACTCAAATTTTAAAGAGGAAGAGGGTCAGGTAATGTTAGATCAAATTCGAAGCGTTGATAAGAGCAGACTAAAAAAATTGCTTGGAAGTTTAGATATTGAAACAGGGCAGGATATTTTGAAAATTCTTAGAGTGATGTTTTCATAATTCGTACAATAAATCAAAGCAAGAATGATAAAGTGTACCTATTAATGTGCCCTTTTTACAAAATCTACATTTTTTAGGATTGATAATCAATCAATTATAATCAAAAGTGGTGGCCTCGTCAGGAATCGAACCTGAATCAAGAGCTTCGGAAACTCGCATACTATCCGTTGTACTACAAGGCCAGATTGCAAATGTAATAGTTGCAGGATATTAATGCCGCAATTGCTCGAAAATTCGTTTGGTGGTTTCTACATTACAGAGCTCGGTACCATGACCCATCGTGGCTGAAGTGCCAGCCGCAACACCATAACAAAGCACATCCCTCATTCCCCATTCGTGATGTGCCATCCCCATCAACATCCCGGCTAACATAGAATCACCTGCCCCTACAGTGCTATTTACTGTTACTTTGGGAGCTTTCACTGCAAAATGCTCTGTGGCTGAAATTAACATCGCCCCATCTGCCCCCATCGACACAGCCATGATTTCACAACCACCTTTTTCAATGATGGCTCTTGCCGCTGTTACCACTTCTTCTGGCTTCAATCTCTCTCTACCTATCAAATTACTCAACTCACCCAAATTTGGTTTACATAAAAATATTCCTACTTCCACTGCCTTTTTCAAAGGTTCACCAGATGTGTCAATCACCAATTTTGCATTTTTCTCCTTGGCAATCTTGGCGAGCCTTCCAAAAAAATCGAGGGGAATACCTGGAGGCAAACTTCCACTGGCAACTATAAATTCAAGATCCTGCTCTTTTTGTATCGCATCTAAAATTGCCATCCATTCTGCTTCAGCAACTGTAGGACCTTCCATCCCAAATCGATATTGCAAATTCGTATTCGCATCTACTGCTATAAAATTTTCTCTGGTGTCTTCTTTGATTGGAAATACTTTGTACTGAATTTTTTCTGCCTTTATGAGCTCAGTGAATTTTTCTCCTGTATAACCACCAGCCAAATACATCGCCCTGGAAGCCCCACCTAATTTATGCAAAGCACGTGTAACATTAATTCCACCTCCACCTGGCTCCAACACTGCATCGGAACACCTTAATTTTTTTTCCGGCACTAAGCCATGTATCACAATACTTTTATCAAGAGCAGGATTTAATGTGATGGTGATGATCTTTCTCATATGAATTTCTTTAATGGATTAGTTCATACAATGCTGCAGGCAAGAAAATAGTAGTAGGCACCGAATTCATAATTTTTAAGTCTTCTACCATACTCGATTCATTATCCAGGAACCGCAATACAGAAGCTGTTTTATTCTTCGAAAAAATAGATTGAAAAATAGCTGCTCCCTGCATTTTATGATGATGTAATACATGTAGTAAAACAGCATCATACACATTTCCTTTTTTCTGCTGTAACCCCATCCTATCAAATGTAGTATTTCCTTTTTTTAATCCCTTAACTATGGCAGCAGTTCTTTTTTGTATGAATTGAAAAGCATACCCACTACTTCCCTTTACCTGACCACCAGCTACCCCCATTTGAATGATGCGATTGTCTTGTAAGTGAAAACTTTGATTTGTCATCGGTATGATCCCAAATTCTTCGTGTTGTATACTGTACTCATTTATCCCAAGCAATTCTGTGATATACCTCTTTAATGCACTATCGTAATCCCCTTTGGGCAATAACGCTTCAGAAAATAATGTATACTCCACTAATGCAGTTGTGGGCGAGGTTGGCATCACATAAAAAAAAGTGGTACCCTGTTCCTGACTAGTTCTAAAATCCATTAAAGTGGCAGTAGCAGGATCAAAACAAGGTTCTGTTGTTTCTATTACCCATCCTTTAAAGTGTTGCAATAACTGATAAATATTCTTAGTAGAAACAGCCGGTTTCTTTTCAAACAATATACTGTTGAATACATATTCTGCAGTTATTGTTCCAGTTTGCAGTTGTACTGCTGCCTGAGATGGAGTTGAATTGATAGATAAAATTTCTTCGTAACGAAATTCAATATTGGAATAACTTTTTGCCTTCTCTATTACGTGATTGTACAAATCAATTCCTTGAATCATTTTATACTGGTAAGGATTCAAGTCGAGCTTTGTAGAAAAATCGTTAGTATAAAAAAGAACGTGATTCCACTGGTGATAAACAACTGACTCAAATAAGCCCTCTTCTTTTTCCCAAAAGCACCAGGTACGATCGTTTTTGTTTTTTTCCTCCCGATCAACCACTAATATTTTTTTCTCAGAAAAAAATGGATCTTCCATTAGTCGCATCAACAAACTTAACCCTGCACAACCGGCACCGGCAATGAGATAGTCGTAGTGTGTGGGTGCCATTTTAATGGGGGAATTTATTGAGGATTATTTTGAATGGCTTCGTCTTTACGTATTTTATCCCAATATTTTTTAGCAACCAATAACATACCAAAGCTTTCTCCTTCCTCTTTGCCGATATGCTTATGATGCATTTTATGAGCCCAACGAATAGCTTTGATATACTTACTATTTGATCTTGTAAATAATCTGAAGCGCTGATGTATGATGATCTCGTGCACTAAAAAATAGGCGAATCCATATAATGCAATTCCTGCACCAATGGCTACCACCCAATACACCTGATTCATACTACCCAACATAATGCAGAGCCAGCTAGGTATGGCGAAAATCACAAAGAATGCATCGTTCTTCTCAAAAAACCCAGTTCCTTTTTTATGATGGTCTTCGTGTAAGTACCATAAAAATCCATGCATCACAAAACGATGGGTGAGCCAGGTAATACCTTCCATGATACAAAATGTGATCAGAGTGATGAGTACATAGGTCATCATAAAAAAATTCTTAGTGTTAAAAAAAACAATACTTGTATAATCAAAAGATCCACTGCAAAATGATTGTCCTTATTAAATTTCAATTTGCTAAAGATCCAGAGTAAAAACATACTGATCAAAAACCAACATACATAATTGTACATGGGAATTTCAGCGTCTTTCCATTCCCAAAAACCCATTTTAACTGCCACTGGTTCCATTATCCAATCGAAAAACAAAGCAATAGTAGCTCCATCAAAAACCAGTGAAATTTTTTCAATCACAGGTGTCATTGAAAAACCAGAAGCCTCATATTGTTCTTTTATCCAGGCATGCAATTTGGTCATTACAATACCACAACAAAACATCAATACAAACCAATTTAATCCAATTAACCAGGGAACAGCGTTAAATTTGGCTCCCATTTTAGAACCGTACTGATAGTTGCCAAATAATCGCCCCGTATTTACCCCAATCATTTCAACGCTCATCCCAATTAAAAAACTGATGAGCAGGAAACTAAAAAAAGCAAGGTTTTTTTCCAGTTGGTTCCATAACAGCAAAAAGCCCATTAATACAAGGTTTAAACTGGTATTTTGTATAAACCATTCTTTTTGATCGCTGAAAAGGATGCCAATGACACCACTCAAATGAAAAAGAATCGCAAGAAAAGTAGCGATATTATGTTTCGATATTTTTAAATGACCAATCAGCTGATTCCTATTTTACTTTTCTTTAAAATCCTTCGCCACCATTTTACTCATGATGGAGGCACTCTTTAAACACAAAGGTATGCCACCACCGGGATGAACACTTCCCCCCACGAAATATAAATTTTTTATTTTCTTTGAAAAGTTCGGGTGCCTTAAAAAGGCGGCCATTTTAGAATTAGAACTAGTTCCATATAAAGATCCCATATAAGAATCGGTTCTACTCTCAATGATCACAGGATCTAATACCTCCTCCACTTGAATCATAGCCTCAAGATCAACTCCAAGTATCTTATGCAACTTTTCGATAATGGCGGCTCTGTATTGCGCCCTGAATTGCAGCCAATCCTGCCCCATATTAGCTGGAGCGTTTACCATCACGAACCAATTTTCTTTGCCCATTGGAGCTTGTAATCCCGGCTCAATTTTACAGGTAATATTCACATAGATCGTTGGATCTGCATATGCTTTCTTCGACTTAAATAGTGATTCAAATTCCGCCTGATAATCTTTGGTGAAAAAGATATTGTGTAGTTCTAATTCAGGAAATGAATGATCCATTCCCCAGTAAAAGATCAACGCACTGCTACTTCTTTCTTGTTTTAAAACTTCAGTGGCGCTGGAATGATCTAATAGCAATCTTTGGTAAGTAAAATAAACATCCATATTACTTACTACAATATTTGCAAAGATGTTTTTCCTATTTACTACTACACCTACTGCTTTATTTTCATTCACAATAATCCGCTCGATTGGTTCTGAAAAATGAAAACGTATACCCTTCTTTAACGCCAGTTTATAAAGTGCATTGGTAATACTAATCATCCCACCCTTTGGATAAAAAGTACCTTGATTTAACTCTAAATGAGGAATCAGACTTAGCATGCCAGGAGCCTGAAAAGGGTTGCTGCCATTATACGTAGCAAATCGATCAAAAATTTGAATTGTATGAGGTTGTGTAAAATGAGCAGCATTTAACTCATGCATGGATTTAAAAAGATATTTCCTCCTCAGCGTTGCAATTGCCTTTGCTACTCCAGGTGAAAAAAGTGTTTTTATTTGATGCAAAGAATTATTTAGAAATAGCCCTGCAATATTTTGATACAATTTTTTAGAACCCTCCAGATAAGTTAAGAGTCTTTCCTTTTTTTCTCCAGTCTTGCTTTCTAATTCTTCCGCGAATGCCTGATTATTCGTATAGGCATTGATAACCGTACCGTCGTCGTAAAAATATTTGAAAGAAATAGGTAAAGACTGGTATTGAAAAAATTCTTCGATTGGCTCACCTGCTAGTGAAAATAGTTCTTCGATATTTTCGGGTTGTGTAAATAAACTCGGACCCGCATCAAACTGAAATCCATCTAATTTAAATTCACTGAGCTTGCCACCCGGGTAATTGTTCTTTTCAAATACAGATACTTCAAAGCCTTGTACAGAAAGCCTTATAGCCGATGCCAAGCCAGCGATACCTGCACCAATCACTATTGCTTTTTTAGTATGGCTCATGCATCTATCAGTTAAGTTTAAGCTAATTTATGGTCGTAATGCTGCTGCCACCATTGCATCATTTTGGGAAATATAATTTCAAACCATGCAGTGAATAATCCATCATGCGTTTCCAGTGATTGCTGAATACTTTCCATGGATCGATACACATAATCGTTCACTTCAGCAGGATTTACCTGAATAGATCCATCATAATATCCAATAAAAACATGATCGAATTCATGCTCAGTTAATCCATTATCAAAACTTGCCTGATAAACAAAATCAAAAACTTTTTCCAGGGGAACCTCAAAACCCATTTCTTCACGGAGTCTTCTACTCGCAGCGTCTGCTACTAGTTCGTTGGGTCTGGGATGACTACAACAGGTATTGGTCCATAAGCCACCACTATGGTATTTATCGAGCGCTCTTTGTTGCAGTAATAATTCACCAGACTGATTAAAAACAAACACACTAAATGCCCTATGTAATAAAGCCTTTTCGTGCGCTTCCATTTTCTCCATCACGCCAAGTTCTTGATCCCGCTCATTTACTAATACTACCTGTTCCATAACTTTGAATCAACTATAAAAGTGAGTCTACAACATATTCATTTGACTACGTATCCCTGCTTTAGCGAGGATAAAAAATTTGCCATAGTCGGGAATCCGAATCCTTTGCTGCATTATTTTCTGCGGCTGAATTTTTTTGATTTTTTTGAACAGAGATAAATAATATTTAAAAGCTACATATACACCAAACCTGGCTTTGATAGGTAGTTTTTGAATGCCTTCAAATGCGTGATCAAAATCTTTTTGTATATCTCTTTCAATCTCTAGCTTATCCTTTTCGCTAAAGTTATTGAAATTACAACCGGGGAAATAAACCCTATCCAAACCTTCAAAATCTGCACGGAGGTCGCGTAAGAAATTCACTTTTTGAAATGCCGCACCTAAACTTCTAGCGTATGGCTTTAATTCCAGGTATTGTTCTTTGTGCCCGGCACAGAATACATGCAAACACATCAATCCCACCACTTCTGCACTGCCATATATATATTCTTCATAACCCAGTTTATCATACTCACGTTTTTCCAGATCCAGCTCCATACTATACAAAAACGCTTCGATCAATTGATGATCAATCTGGTATTCATTCACTGTAATTTGAAAACTATTCAGAATAGGATTCATACTGATCTTTTTCTCAATAGCTTCGTAAGTAGACTTTTTAAATTCGGCCAACAGGTCTGCTTTTGGATGCTCGTGAAAGCTATCCACTATTTCGTCGGCAAATCTTACAAATCCGTAGATATTGCAAATTGGCGCTCTGAAATCTTTATGCAATAGCTTAATCGCCGAAAAAAAGCTGGTGCTATATTTTTCGGTAGTTAGTCTACTGCAGTCCTGACTCACTTCATGAAACAGGTTCATCATACTGTTTAATTTTTTAGTTGGTCTTAATTTAAAACAGAAAAATAACGATTTTGTTTAAAATCTAACGGCTATTTCCAAATGCTTTTATCACTTCACCCGCCACTACTTCGCCACTGATTAAACTAGGTGGAACACCCGGACCTGGAACAGTGAGTTGACCTGTATAAAAGAGATTTTTCAATTTTTTACTTCTGCAGGCTGGTTTTAGAATGGCTGTTTGCAATAAAGTATTTGCTAAGCCGTATGCATTTCCTTTAAAAGAATGATAATCATTGATAAAATCACTATTGGAGAAAGATCTTTTATAAACAATACTATCTCTGATCGATTGGCCGAAATGCTTTTCCATTCTATTGATGATCAGATTGAAATAATGATCCCTTAAAGCTTCATCATCATTTTTTAATCCAGCAGCCACCGGTATCAATAAAAATAAATTCTCACCCCCAGCTGGTGCAGCTTCTGGATCTGTTACAGACACAGCACTCACATAGAACAAAGGATCTGTAGGCCATTTCTTTGTTTTATAAATTTCATCACCATGCACAGCAAAGGAAGTATCGAAAAATAAGGTATGGTGTAAAATCCCGTCGATTTTTTTATTTAAGCCCACATAATAGATGAGGCAGCCTGGAGCCATCACTCTTTTATCCCAATATTTTTCAGAATAAGAACGGAATTCTTTGGGTAGTATTTCTGTTTCTACATGGTGGTAATCCGCACCTGCTACCACCACATCTGCTTGATAAATCTTAGGAACTTTTATTCCATCTTCTGTAGAATTGGCAATCACAGTACTGATGGATTTATCCTGAATAGTAACATTGGTAACTTCTTGCTCGAACTTGAATTTTACTCCTAATTCGATTGCTAATAAGTACATGCCTTCTACTATCTGATACATCCCTTTTTCTGGATACCAGGTACCCCCTTTGATATCTGCATAGTTCATTAAACTATATAATGCAGGTGTATCTTCGGGCAAGGCTCCTAAAAACAGAACTGGAAATTCCATTAACTCCTTTAGCTTAGGATTGCTAAAATGCTTTGCCACATGGGTTTTGATAGAATTAAAAACATCTAAACGAAATAAACCACTCACCAATTCTTTATCTAAAAATTCTGTGAGTGATTGCCCTGGTTTAAAAACCAGCTTATTAATTCCTACCTGATATTTATAGGCAGCTTCGCCAATATATTGATCTAATTTATCGCCACTACCAGGTTCAATACTATCAAACAAATTTCTGAAAGCATGATAATCTGCAGGAACATCCATGGGCCCATCATTCCATACAATTCTATAGGAAGGATCCAACCTGATCAATTGATAATAATCAGATACCTTTCTTCCGAATTGTTTAAAATAGCGTTCAAACACATCGGGCATCCAATACCAACTTGGCCCCATATCGAATGTGAATCCATCTATTTTAAACTGCCTAGCTCTTCCACCTGGTTGATTGTGTTTTTCCAACACTGTAACATCCCATCCGGCCTTCGCCAAAAAAGATGCAGCCGAGAGGCCTGCAAATCCACTGCCAATAACGATAGCTCTTTTAGTCACTTAGTATATAAAAAGATATATTACAAGATACGCACAAATTAGTGGCGTTCAATCTGCGATTTCAATAATTTACGTGCAAAGTGAATCCTGCTCTTGATGGTACCTAAAGGCTCCTGTAACATATCAGCAATTTCATGGTATTTATATCCATCAAAATAAAGCAGAAAAGGATTTCTAAAAATTTCAGGAAGCTGGTGTATGGCTTCCTGAACTTCTTTCATATTCAAAGTAGCAATAGCCTCGTTAGAAACAGCTACCTGATTCGTATCCAATAAAAAGTCGTTCGCCGTATGGTCGAAAATAGTTTGTTGTTTCGCTTTTCTGCGATAGTTATTGATAAAAATATTACGCATGATGGTATACATCCAGGCCTTAATATTAGTACCAATATTATATTTTTCTTTATTCGCCAAAGCCCTGAATAAAGTCTCCTGAACTAAATCCTTTGCTGATTCTTGATCCCTAGTTAATGTAAAAGCAAAGGGTCTAAGAAATTCTGTGTTTTTGATCAAAATTTGATCGAAATCGGCTGTTGACATATTTTGTTTAACTATTTACTAAGTAAAGCTAAACAAAATAAAATTAGAAATCAAAATTTTTGTTTAATTTTTTTATACTAAAAGTAAAACAAAGTAAATCAACTAGTTAAGAACTAATAAAGCCTATTTAGTCCTCTATTTTCCTTGAAACAGACCCTTAATTGAGTTCAGAAATGAACTCCATCACCTGTGCTAAAGAAGTTTTTAGGTGCACATTTTCAGGGGTTTTCTTTTTATAATTACTAGTAATAAGACCTGAAATGATTGTTTTTTGCGTAGGAATCTTCTGCTGAATAAATTGAAGAAATTTATCGAAATTGAAATTATTGGCCAGAGAAGTTAAGTGTGTATAGATAAAATCTGGCGACTTAAGCTTACATAAAAATTCAACATCTTTTATAGGCATATTGGAACCCAGATAAATCACTTTTATACCTTTCGATTTCAATAGATAATGAATAAAAAGCAGACCCAGTTCATGGTATTCTCCCTCAGGCAGAAATAGAATACACTCTTTCGATGATTGAAAAATACTATCTACTTTCTCTATTCCGAGAATTAATTTTTGACGAATAATATTGGTGATGATATGTTCCTGTGCGGGATTGATGTGGTTAGTCAGCCATAAAATACCCACTCTTTCTAAAAAAGGGAAAATGATATGTGTGATAGACTTTTCAATGCCAAAACGTGTGATATGATCGTCTAGGATCGATTCGAAATTTTCGAAGTTGATATCAATCATGCAATTGATCAACTCATTTACCATACGTTCTTGCTGCGCCTGAGAATTAGATAGAGAGAGGATTTTTCCTTTCAATTCCGCCTGATTCATCTGATCAATATGCGAGATCTTGAACCCGTACTTATTTAAAAGGGCAATATTGAGAATTGTTTTTAATTCCTCATTTGAATAAACCCGAATATTAGTATCTGTCCGGTTGGGATTCAGAAATGAATAACGCTGTTCCCAAATACGTATCGTATGGGCTTTTATACCAGAGAGGTTTTCAAGATCTTTAATTGTAAACGCGTTCATAACTGTTATTACAGTCAAGATACCATTTTGTTTAATCTTTGTCCCTCAAACTATGAATTTTTATTAAAATCGCTATTTTAAACGACGCAAGTACTCCCCGTACCCGCTTTTTGCGTATTTATCAGCAATCACATTTAATTGATCACGGTTGATATATCCTTTGCGAAAAGCAATTTCTTCGATACAGCCTATTTTCTGACTTTGTCTTTTTTCAATCACACGCACAAATTCACAGGCGTCTGCAAAGGAGTCGAAAGTACCAGTGTCTAACCAGGCGGTTCCTCTACTCATCACACCAACCTGTAATTTACCAGATTCGAGATACACCCTATTTACGTCTGTAATCTCGTATTCGCCCCTGGGTGATGGCTTTATATTTTTAGCAATGTCAACTACGGTATTATCATAGAAGTATAAACCGGGAACTGCAAAATTTGATTTTGGCTCCAAAGGCTTTTCCTCTATAGACACTGCAATATTATTTTGATCAAATTCAACCACACCATATCTCTCAGGATCATTCACTTCATAAGCAAATACCGCGGCACCTTGCACATCATTGAAAGATTCTACCAGCTTACCAAAACCTGCACCATAAAATATATTATCTCCCAGGATTAACGCCACTTTATCCGTTCCAATAAATTGCTCGCCAATCACAAATGCCTGCGCTAAACCATTGGGAACAGCCTGCACAGCATATTCAAACCTGCAACCCAAATCTTTCCCATCCCCTAACAAACGTTGAAACTGAGAAGAATCTTCGGGAGTGGTAATGATTAAAATTTCATTGATGCCCGCCAGCATTAAAATAGACAGAGGATAAAAGATCATCGGCTTATCATAAACCGGCATCAGCTGCTTACTAATTCCACGTGTGATTGGGTACAATCTTGTTCCAGAACCGCCTGCTAGTATAATTCCTTTCATATTCAATGAATTAGGTTGTTTGATATTAATGTTAGAATTGCAAACTTTCGATCATTTCACTCAACTTAGGTAAAACCTGATCTTTTTCAGAAATTAATAATTCATCAGCAGAAAGTTGCCAATCAATATTCAATTCCGGATCATTATAGATAACACCACCTTCCGCCGCCTTATGATACAAATTATCGCATTTATAAAAGAATGTAGCCGTTTCACTCAACACCGCAAATCCATGTGCAAAACCACGGGGCACAAAAAACTGGGTGCGACTTTCTGCAGAAAGTTCCACCGTGATGTATTGTTTAAATGTAGGTGATTCTCTTCTTAGATCAACTGCCACATCCAACACCTTTCCTTCCAGTACGCGTACTAATTTTGCTTGTGCATAGGCTCCATGCTGAAAATGCAAACCACGTAAAACTCCTTTGCTAGATTTCGACTGGTTGTCTTGGATAAAATTGACATCTAATCCTGTTTTATCAAAGAATGTTTTCTTATTAAAACTTTCAAAAAAATATCCCCGATTGTCACCAAAAACAGTATCATGAATAATAATGCAATCGGCTAATTTAGTCTGCTCTACTGTCATAACTATTTATCTGTTTTCGTACATCCCTGTATAATAATTCTGATAGGCTCCACTGGTTACGTTCTGCAACCACTCTGTGTTATTGAGATACCAATCAATCGTCTCACTCAATCCTTGTTCAAATGTTACAGAAGGCTTCCATCCTAATTCGCGATTAATTTTTGTGGCATCAATAGCATAGCGGCGATCGTGACCTGGCCTGTCTTTTACATAAGTGATCAATTTTTCGCTATACCCTTTTTCTCTACCCAGTTTTTCATCCATTTGCGCACACAATAATTTCACCAGGTCGATATTTCTCCATTCGTTAAACCCGCCAATATTGTATGTTTCTCCATCCACA
This sequence comes from Chitinophagaceae bacterium, assembly GCA_947371755.1. Lineage (GTDB taxonomy): Bacteria > Bacteroidota > Bacteroidia > Chitinophagales > Chitinophagaceae > Sediminibacterium. The sequence continues at coordinate 8,874 of CANBQT010000050.1, read as the reverse complement.
CCTTTATGAAAAATTGTGTCGATTGCAATAGCATGATCTTTCACAAACAACCAATCTCTGGTATACAAACCATCCCCGTAAACAGGTAAAGGTTTTTCTTCGATGATATTGTTGATGAATAAAGGAATTAATTTTTCAGGGAAATGAAAAGGACCATAATTATTAGAGCAATTTGAAACCACCGTTCTCATGTGATAAGTTTCTCTATAAGCCCTCACGAAATGATCGGATGCAGCTTTACTAGCTGAATATGGAGAATTTGGATCATAAGCCGTTGTTTCTAAAAAGAAACCTTCTGCACCCAAACTTCCGTATACTTCATCCGTTGAAATATGATAGAATAAATGGTCGGAATAATTTGCCTTCCATTTATTTCTTGCTGTATTTAAAAGATTCACAGTTCCTATCACATTCGTATACACAAAATCTAAAGGAGAAACAATAGAACGATCCACGTGCGACTCTGCAGCCAAATGCACCACATCAGTAATATCATGTTCCTCAAATGCAGCATCCAAAGCTGCAGCATCCAAAATATTTATTTTAAGAAAATGATAGTTAGGAAGATGATCAATATCCTTTAAGTTTTCTAAATTACCCGCATAGGTCAGGGCATCTAAATTATAGATCTGATAATCTGGATATTTGGTCGCAAATAAACGTACCACATGCGATCCAATAAAGCCTGCACCGCCCGTTATTAAAATATTCTTTTTCATGAGATGTTCCGATTCAAGGATGCCAAAGTTACAACTATATATCTTATTTATAATACCAACCAATCGTTAGAGAATCGTGAAGAATAGATGTGGCTATAAAATAAGCAAGTATTTTCCTATTCAGCCGGGCAATCCTTATCTTCAATACCGAAACAATTGCCATTATGAAATGAGCCTTTTCATTATTTAAGGCAGACTGTAATGCTGACAAGCGAATTACATGTAACAAAAATCAACTACTAACACATGAAGGAACGCTATTATTCGCTCGACGTTTTTAGAGGTGCTACCGTTGCACTGATGATCCTGGTAAATAACCCGGGAAGCTGGGCACATATATTCGACCCTCTCGAACATGCTCCCTGGCATGGCGCAACTCCCACCGACCTTGTATTTCCATTCTTTCTTTTTGCAGTTGGAAATGCGATGGCTTTTGTGATGCCAAGATTTGAAGAAGCTGGCCCAGCTTATTTCTGGAAAAAAGTATTAAAAAGAACCCTACTCATATTTGGTATTGGATTATTTCTAAACTGGAGTCCTTTTGTAAAATGGGATGGAGAAAACTTAATCTTTAAAATTTGGGAGAACGTACGCATACTAGGTGTTCTTCAAAGAATTGCAATCGCCTATTTCTTTGCCTCAGTGATTGTGTTTTATGCAAAAGCAAGAGGTGCTTTTGTAATAGGGGCCATTATTTTATTACTCTATTGGTTTATCTGTTTAACACTGGGCAATCCAGCAGATCCATACAGCTTAACTGGTTGGTTTGGGACTTCCATTGATCTGAAAATTTTAGGTATTACACATATGTACAAGGGTGAAGGTGTGGCTTTTGATCCGGAGGGACTAGCAAGTGTTGCACCACCCATTGTGCAAGTGATTTTTGGATACCTGGTAGGACAGTATATTCAGCAAAAGGGAAAGAATTTTGAAATGCTTTCAGGATTACTGATGGCCGGCCTTGTTTTGGTTTTTGCAGGTTATTGCTGGGATATGGTGTTTCCTATTAACAAGAAAATCTGGACTAGTAGTTATGTATTGTACACAAGCGGATTAGGGATCCTAACACTTTCTTCGCTTATCTATCTGATCGAATTTAAATCGGTAAAAGGTGGTTGGAGTAAGTTCTTTGACGTTTTTGGCAAGAACCCTTTATTCATTTTTGTATTAAGCGGTTTTCTACCAAGAATATTGGCTTTATTACGATGGGTTGACCATATAGACGGTACAACAGGTAAGAAGGTATATACTTCTGCATTTCCATGGTTCTATGAAAATATTTGTAAAAACATTGCATCTGATTTAAGAGTTGGTTCATTGCTGTATGCTTTAATTACAATTGCTTTTTATTGGTCAATTGTGTATTTGTTAGATAAAAAGAGCATCTATATTAAAGTATAAATACTATCGTAATTTTTTAGCCGGATTACCTGCATAAACTCCAGGAACAGTAATATTTTTAGTAACTACAGCACCTGCACCAATCACTACATTGTCGCAGATACTTACAGGCAATATGGTGCTATTACTTCCAAAATAAACATTATTGCCAATGGTGGTTTTTTTCCAAAGTGAAGGATTTCCTGATGGGCCCCCATTTGTAAATAAATCGTTTACAAAAATCACCCCATGCCCAACAAAACAATTGTTGCCCAGACTTACTAAAGAACAAATAAAACTATGAGATTGTACCCTGCAATTATCTCCAATGCTCACATCATTCTGTATTTCTACAAACGGACCAACAAAACAATCATCTCCTAATTGGCACTGATAAATATTAGACGGCTGAACAATGGTTACATTTTTACCAAACCTTACTTCACGAATGCTTACCTGTTTTTGTTGATATTCCATGTGGCCTATTTTTTGCAGATTGATAGATGCGCTCAATCACTTCCACCGTTTTCATGGCTTCATAGGCTGTAGCATAATAAATTGTACCCTGCTGCAATGTTTGAACCAGACTTTCATACACTTGATGATGATTACTCATCGAACCCTGGTAACTGCCATATTCATTGGGAAGTTCTTCAGACGCTGAGTTAAATAATTGAATTTCATTGCCTTTTTGATAGGCGATGGTATTCAAGTATTCTCCACCAATCTTTAACGTTAATTTTTCAGCAATTATTGTAAGAGAACCCTCCACATTTTTAAGTAAACTGTTCACAGAATAATTAATCGTGCCAAGCGCTCCGCTTTGTAATTCAAGCATCACTACACCCGTGTCTTCTCCTTCTATCAGATCCTGATGAATAAAATTATGAGCGATCGCTTCCACTGATCGTACTTCTCCAAAAAGCCAATAGATGAGGTCGATAAAATGACTGAACTGTGTAAACAAAACCCCACCATCCAATTCAGTTCCATGCCAGGAATTTTGGTAATAGGTAGCCGGCCTATTCCAGAAACAACTTAATTGAAAGGAATAAAGCTGGCCAATCTCATCTTGATCGATCGCTTTTTTTAAAGCTTGTATGGGAGGATTAAATCTATTTTGCTTTACCGTGAATAATTGTTTGCCTGCGCTAGTTGCTGCTTGCATCATTGCTTCACAATCAGATACTGTAATAGCCATTGGTTTTTCAACCAATACATGATAGCCCGCTTGAAAAGATTGAATACTATGCGTAGCATGCAAACCATTTGGTGTGCAAATTACCACTACATCTATTGTTAGATTTTGTTGTAGCAGATCTTCAATCAGATAAAATGCCAGTGCATTAAATTGTTTCGCAAGTGCATTTGCTTTTACAGGCAAAATATCACAAACTGCAATCAGCTCACCATAAGTATTAGCGTGCATAGCATGCCTTTCGGCAATTCTACCACAACCAATAATGGCGAATCTGATCTTTTGCATTTCCTGAATTTTATTATTGAAATAGTTCAGCAGCTTTGATTACATTTTCAGGTTTACCCACATCTACCAGGATCCCCCCTGAATGATCGAAACTGTTGATCTTTTTTTTCTTCATCAGATCCAAATAAACCTCCACCATCGAAAACTTTCCCTCTTGTTGCATCAGGGAAAAAATACAGGGATCAATAATATGAATACCACTAAAAGCTTTCATCTTAAGATCCTCATAATCTTCAAAATTGTTTTTCAGATCGGCTGGCTTTTCTTCTCCAGTTTGCACATTTCTCCAGCCACATAAATGACTATTCCAACCGAATAAAAAATATCTGGAAGTTTTTCTTTGTGTTACAGCTAAAGTTGCCAGGGGCTTCTCTTGTTGATGCTGCATGATCATCTCGTTCAGATCCAGATCAGTAAGTATGTCTACATTCATCACCAAAAATTCTTTTCTTCCTTCAAAATACCAGGCTGCTTTTTTTAAACCCCCGCCAGTTTCTAATACAGCATCACTTTCATCAGAGATCGTAATCTTTGAACCCCAACCATCATTCTTATCAATGGCTTCGATGATCTGGTCTGCAAAATGATGCACATTTACAATCACTTCAGTGATCCCAAATTTTTGCAGATACCTGATATTTCTTTCTAATAAAGTTTTCCCATTTACTTCGGCCAATGCCTTGGGATGACTGTCTGTAAAGGGTTTCAACCTACTACCTAATCCTGCCGCAAATAACATTGCCTTCATGAGATACAATTTATCCTTTAAACCAATTAGCAGTATTGGTATGTGTTAATACCAACCTTACTTTATATTTATTTCTTAAATGTCTTGCAGTTTGCTCAGCTGCATAAACACTCCTATGCTGTCCGCCAGTACAACCGAAATTTATTTGCAGATGGCTAAATCCTCTTTGCAAATAATCTTCCACAGCAATATCTACCAAGTCCCAGACACTGTTCAAATACTTATTCATTTTAGTTCGCTGCTCTAAAAAATCCTGTACTGATTTATCTTTCCCACTCAATGTTTTATAGTCATCAAAACGGCCGGGATTTAAAATACTGCGCATATCAAAAACAAAGCCGCCGCCATTGGTACTCTCATCCACTGGAATCCCCTTCTTATAGCTGAAACTATTTACCTCAACTAACAAGGGTGTATCCTCATTGGCTTGTTGTGGTTGAAAGCGTTGCACAATTTCTTCGGATACTACCATCCGTAAAACCCTATCAAACTCGGGTGTATGGATCCCAACAATCTTATTTTCTAAAAAGAATTTCAAATTCTTTAATCCCAATGGTATGCTCGCTAAAAAATGTGCCTTCCTTTCAAAGAGACCTCTAAACCCATAAGCACCCATCACTTGCAATAATCGAATCAATACATATCCGTTATACTGACTCACGAAAATTGTTCTATCAACTGGCTTCTCTAACAAACCATTAATCTCTTCTATATAAAATGCCAACAAATCATCCTTCCATTTTTCACTTAATTCTGCTTTGGCTTGCCATAGCAATGAAGCCACATCATATTGTAAAGCACCTTTCATGCCTCCCTGAAAATCGATGAACTGCACATTGTTATCCTGTACAATAATATTGCGACTCTGAAAATCGCGGAACATGAAATATTTGTTCTCCGTGCGGGTAAGATAGGTACTCAACGCATCGAAGTCGTCCATCAACGCCTGCTTATCATAAGGCAGTTGCAACGTGTCCAGAAAATAATATTTGAAATAAAGCAGGTCGCTTAAAATGGCTTGTTTCCCAAATTCTTTCGCTGTTAAACACAAACTATAATCCAATCCCGCATCCCCTTTTATCTGCATACTCGCGAGTGCAGTCAGGCTTTTTTTAAATAAACCATATGCCCTCTCTCCATGATTATCTTTTTCCAGTTCATTCAATAAAGAGGAAGTCCCGAGGTCTTCCTGAAGATAAATAGTTTGTGCATCATTAACCAATAATACTTCCGGAACAGGCAATCCCTTACTTTTAAAATGCCTGCTGAATGCTATAAAAGTCTGGTTCTCTTTAACGTGTAAATTATAGGTGGCTATATAGGTTTCGGTTTCGAAATAAACCCTGAAATACACACGATCACCTCCGCTCTGGGGTAATTTTTCAATCCTATCGGCCTTAGCTTTCTTCCATTCATTAAATAGTGCTTCAATTGCAGCAATCACATCCACCATGTACTTGATTTAGCGCGAATTTAAACTTAAGAATCGAAAGACCTAATAAATGCATGAGCCTACATTTGGCGATTCTTCTTATATAAGAATTGTGTAATTAGTTTTTTTAACAAAATAATTGCAGCAAATCATTCAGCTTTGGGTGGCAAATTTAGTGAGCAATGCATCTACTATCGATAGCTTCATTGCATATTTTAAACCCCCGATTATGAAATTCACCGGAATTATTTTACTTGGTTTTTTACTGATGTCGTTTTCCAATTGGGAAACCAATTTTGAAAAAGCAAAGTCCATTGCCAATAAGGATCATAAATACATCCTGCTTAATTTCTCAGGCTCTGACTGGTGCGGCCCCTGCATTCGTATGCATAAGGAATTGTTCGATAACGAATCTTTCAAACAATTTGCAGGAGAAAAACTGGTGATGATGAATGCTGATTTTCCCAGACAGAAAAAAAATCAGTTAGCGAAAGACTTACAAAAGCAGAATGACCAGTTAGCCGATAAATACAATTCAAAAGGAAGCTTCCCCTTCACAGCAATCTTAGATGCAAATGGGAATGTGCTTCGTTCCTGGGATGGTTTGCCTAAAGAAACTGCAGAACAATTTTTACAAGAGGTAAAAGAAATTACCGAGGCCAAAAAATAATTGTTTAAGCAGCCGCTCACGCAGGCTGCAAAACAAACTTATTTACTTGCTTATATCCGTCGAAAGCATGGCTCCGACGCAATAAAAGCAATTCCTTTACCTCGAATATTTCATGAAAACTTCGCTGCGAGAAATCTAGCATGGCTCGCAGATAATTTTTTTCCGTTAGCTTTTTCGCCACTGATACTACTGGCTTCGTATTAATCCGAATAGCAGGGCAATCATTGGTCTTTACATAATCATTCAATTGTTCCAGTTCGGAAGTCAATCGCTGAATGTCTTGCGGTTCCGGTATACGCAGATACAGCGTATCCGGCGGGAATCCACTAAAATTGTTGAGCGTACAATTAAATGCCCGCTGCTGGCTAATGATCCGATGCATCCACCGGATAAGTGTAGGCTCCATTTCCTCACGTGCATGAAAAGAGGCCAGCTCAATATGTGGTTTCATTTTTACCGCCGTACGCTCTAAATAATGCATCGAAAAATATTCCTGCTCACCCAGAATCTTATGATGCAAATCCGCACCCGGATGCGCCACTAGTAAGTATTCGCTGCAATGAATGGCTCCCGAAATACCATTTCTGCTTTGTTGTATGCTGCCCATTTCCATAAATAAAATTTTATAACGATAATTATTTTAGCATAAATTTACTAAATAATTTAGCATATTAAAATTTATTTATCATGTTTAGCGACGAATGGGGCAGTGCCTCCTATAAAGGCAGCAAGAATTTCAACCAATGGGAAGTACCTACCGCCAACGCCACAGGCTTCGGGGCGGCGGCGGACGATTATATGGAAAGGGGCATCGATTTGAATGAACAGCTGATCCGAAACAAGCCCGCCACCTTCTTTTTCCGCATGAATAGCGACGCCATGACCGGTGCAGGTATTCACCATGGCGACATACTGATCGTAGACCGCAGTATCAAAGCGGTGAACGGAAAAGTGATTGTTGCCGTGATCAATGGAGAGCTCTTGGTGCGCCGCCTGCAAACGCATATGAAGGGTGTTACACTGATTGCTGAAAATAAAAAATACGGACAACTACAGATAGAAGAATTCAGTAATTATACGGCCTGGGGGGTGGTAATCTATGCCATTCACAGCTTACACTAGCAATATGAAGGCGATCATCGACTGCAATAGTTTTTATTGCTCCTGCGAAAAATTATTTCAACCAGCATTGGAGGGGCGGCCCGTAATTGTATTAAGCAATAACGATGGTTGCATCATATCCAGGACCGATGAAGCCAAGCAGGTAGGCGTAGAAATGGGAGGCCCCTACTTTAAAGCAAGGGACCTGATCGAAAAACATGGGGTGGCCACTTTTTCATCGAATTATAACCTCTATGGCGACATTAGCTGGCGCGTTATGGAAACACTCCGAACCATGCTCCCGCCTGGTTCAGTAGAAGTATATTCAGTGGATGAGGCTTTTCTGGATCTATCGCATGTAGCGCCCAAAGACCTGCAGGAAATCTCTTTTAAAATAAAGGATACCGTAGAACAATGGACCGGCATCAGAGTATCTATTGGCGTGGCTCCCACCAAAGTGCTTAGTAAAGTAGCCAATCGATTGTGCAAGAAAAATAAAGCAGTTACCAACTGCGTGCTGATCCTGGATAGTCCGAGAAAAATAACGCAGGCATTGGAAAGAACACCGGTAGAAGATATCTGGGGAGTAGGCCACCAGTACGCAAAAAAATTACAGCTCTATCAAATCACCAACGCATTAGAATTAAGCAAAAAAGATATCGCCTGGGCTACTAAAAACTTAGGTGGCGTGGTAGGCGCCAAACTGATACGTGAACTCAACGGTTTGCCTAGCAGAGAAATGGAAGACGAACGCCTGACCAAAAAAATCATTGCTACCACCCGCATGTTTGGATCTGCTGTAACCGAGCTGGAACATATCAAAGAAGCCGTTGCTACCTACACTTCCCGTGCAGCAGAAAAGCTACGCAGACAACACTCGGCCGCCAGTTGCATCAGTGTGATGATGATTGCTAAAGAACCCGTAGCCGATACCCGCTATTATCAACACGGATCCAGTATCAGCAGCTATATCAACCTTCCCATTGCCACATCGCTCACCAACGAACTGATCAAAGCCGCATTAGAACTAACAGAAAGGCTCTTTGAAAAAGGGCGCATTTATAAAAAGGCAGGTGTGATACTCAGCGGTATCGTACCCGACAATTCCATTCAGGCTTCTCTATTCAAACCACCCGCTTCCGAAAAGAACAGGATGCTCATGAGCATGATGGACAATATCAATTTCGCCATGCGTAACGACACCCTGAAATTTGCAGCAGCAGGCGTGGAACGCGATTGGAAAATGCGACAGGAACTGAGAAGTCCCCGCTATACCACCCGCTGGGAAGAACTCCGCGAAATAAAATAAACTATTTTTTAAAATATTATCTTTTACTG
>CANBQT010000049.1 GCA_947371755.1 Chitinophagaceae bacterium | reverse complement strand
TATTCTAAACGCTGATTGATAAAGCTGATGGTATTATTCAATACCCTGCTCTTATCGTCTAAGCTTTGATTATTGTATTCCACCACTAAGGCATCGAGGATAGCGGCAGACTTGTCTACACTGGCTCCCTTTAATTCTAATTTGATGATGGTGGTTTTATTGGAGAACGGCGTAGCTATCAGGCTTGCGGCAATTTCAGAAACTGTTTTGGCAACGGGCTTATAGGTGAAAATATAAGCAGGATCTTTTTCGGCATTGGTAAAATATTCGGGCTTGAATTTTAAAACTAACTGGTTGCCTCTTAGATCAAAGGGCTGATCCCAGATGATTTTTTTATGAACCATAGTTTTATTTTCGGAGTAAGTTAATTCTGCACCCTTTGTATTGATTTGGAGAATCTTAAAGGTAGTGGTGGCATTAGAATCGGCCCATTTATAAGCCACTACTTCAAAAGGAATAGAGCCATACATTTCACTCGACCTGAAACTTCCCTGATTATAATAGTAGTAGTTGAAATGCTGACTGGTTACAATTCTTTGAATCAACGGTTCTCTGGTAATCAACACCAGCTCATTATCAAGATTGATCTGTTTGTTGCTGAATAATGCAGATTCAATTAAATCTCCATCACCACTGCTCGTCCTGCTGGACCCACCAATTTTATTGTCTTTATTGGAAGTAACAAATACCCGCGTGCCTGCTTTATATACACGGGGTGTGTAACGATTAATCAATGTTCCGATACTTACTGTTATTGCCACACTTACAATAAAATAAGGTAGGTATGCCAGGTACTTCCACAATATTTCAACGGGCGTAAATTTCTGTTCGGTGGACTGTATATTAATCGTGGTAATCTGTGGAGTAACTTCACTCATGTGTTACTTTTTAAGTAAGATAAATAAACTGGTAATGATAGAAAGTCCGGATAAAACAGATAGTCCAATTTGCAGGTCGCGCGAGAACTGAGGATCGAAATTGGCTTCTTTTAATTTGATATCGTTGGCACTTACATATACCACATCGTTCTGCTGCAATTGGTTAGCAGGAGAATTTAAAAAATCGGTATTCAATAAATTTACTTTGTAAGTCTTTTTATTTCCGTTCTCTTCTCTGATCACAAACACGTTATCGCGTCTGCCCCGATCGGTAAGGTCGCCTGCGGCACTGAGTGCATCCAATAGTGTGATGCGATCGGTGCTAAAACTTTTGGTGCCCGGTGCTTTTACCTCACCCAGCACATTTACTTTGAGTTGTAAGAAACGAACTTGTACGATAGGCTCTTTTACGTATTCGTTTTTAGAGAGAGAGTCTTCTAATAATTTCGACAATTGCAAACGTGTTAATCCGTTCACCTGAATTTTTCCGAACATCGGATATTTAATATAACCAGATTCGTCCACCAAAAATCCATAGATATTAGCGCCACCAGTTTGTTGCTGGTTCATCATATTGGTATTGACACCGATGGCACCTCCAAAATTGGCGGCGTTGAACATGGCGGCCTGCTCCTGAATCAGGGTATTGCTACTTACCTGAATATTCAATAGATCCATGGGTTTAATGGTAAGCGGGGTATACTTGATTTGTTGGGCGCTATCCAGTCCCCTTTGGAAATAATTGTACTCTTTATTCAACTTATTCGGTGCGTATCTGGAACTGGTGCAGGCACTAAAGAGTACCGCCGAAATAAATAAGCTACAAAAGCCCTTTAATAAGTAGTGTAGGTTCATGAAATGGAAGTTAGTTAGAATTTTGAAAACAGCTCCGCTATCTCAGTCACATTATGCTGAGAGTCAATTAATTTCTGGGGGGGGACTTATCTCTAAGTATACATTGATAAATGACGTATAAAAAACCTGAAACTGGACTTTTTTATGGGAATTAAAGTCCTTTGGAGCGATTCAACACATATATTATCGGGCGAAAGTTACATAAAAAAGCATTATGGAATTACGTTGAAATCAGCAGAAAATTTAATTAAATAATTGATAAGGATATATTCACGAATTAGTATGAGAAGGGTAACACTTTTTCTATGATTGTCAATTCATTAAACTATATTTTTCAGGAAGTTTTAGGAATAGAGAATTTAAAGCAAGCGCCCTCTCCTAGGGTAGATTCCACCCATATTTTACCCTTCAGTCTATCGATGATTTTTTTACAGATCGATAAGCCGATTCCTGTGCCTTCGTAGTCTTCCCTTAAATGTAGCCTTTGAAAGGGCATAAATATTTTCTCCGCATACAAGGGATCAATTCCTATACCATTGTCTTTTACACTGAAGATCCAATCGGTATGCGTTTCTTCTGCTGAAACGATGATGATGGGATCGGTTTTACCATGGTATTTTAAAGCATTGCCAATTAGGTTTTGCATCAATTGCGTCATGGAAATGTGAACCGCTTTAATGATGGGCAGACCAGCAAACACAATCGGAATATTTTTTTGCTTCATTTCAGCTCCGAATAAAACCACCGTTTCCTGCATCACTTTATTCATGTCTACTTCTGTGAGTTCGAGCGATCCAGAAGCTGCATGAGAATATTGAAGGAGGTCGCGGATCAGGTCTTTCATTCTCGTAGCACCACCTACCGCGTATTGAATATATTTTTTACCAGTATCATCCACAATACCCTGGTATTTCTTTTCGAATAGCTGTAAAAAGTTGGTGATCATGCGCAAGGGTTCTTGCAGATCGTGAGAAGTGATGTATACAAATTTTTCCAGCTCGGCATTACTATTGTCAAGCTCTTCAACACGTAATTGAAGCTTTTTGTTGGTCTCTACAACTTCATAGTATTGTTTTTCATAAAACCATTTAAATAGAAAAATCACGCAAATGAAACCAAAGATGCTAATGATAAAATTTACGTTTTGTGTTATAAAATAACCTGATAGTGATTTACCATGAAATTGTCTAAATCTGATGATAATAATAGAGGATATACTAATTAAGGTATGTACGATAAATAAGGTCCAGGATTCATACATGATCAAAGCAATCATGATCAGTGTTAATAGAATGAACTGATTACCACTATTGTGTCCTACGGCAGAATAACAGGCAAGTAAGGAAGTAAAGAAGAGTATGAAACTTCTTACAAACTGGAGGGAAGAATATTGAATGGATAAATAACCAAATAAAAGAATAGGGAAATTTAAAAAATTGGTAACCGCAATAATATAGTGTCCCTGATAAAAATTATAAGCAGCATAAGCTGTTTGTAAAGGAATGGCAAATAAAACAAGCAGGTTAAAAATAAAGATTCTGTGCGATTCTACATACAACATATTGGGTTTGATCCCGTAGTTTAAAAACCTGGATAGGTTGGTTGTTATCTGCAGCACATTTTATTTTTAAATGTTGGTAAGATTTGCACGTTGAATGCTATCGCTTAATTTTTATTTGCAACGGTGCTAATAAATTCTTTGAAAATATTGATTACTTTATCGAAGTCCTCAATCAGGGTTGGCTTAATTATATAGAGATCAACCTGATGTTCGCGGCAAAATTGCTGATCACTTTCCAGAGAAGAAGAAGTATACATGATCACGGGAATAGAACTATGCTGCATCTTAATTTTAATGAAATCCAATACTTCTTTGCCATTTTTTTTGGGTAAGTTAATATCCAAAATCACGAGATCAGGAGTAATGGCGTTCGAAAATTCATTTTGCTTTGATAAAAATTCAATGGCTTCCACACCATCTCTTGCAACTGAAATTCCATTTTCTAATCCCGCCTGCTGTAACATGAGCTTTGTCATTAACACATCAGCTTCATTATCTTCGATCAGCAATATATTTACATCTAGCATTTCGTACGAGACCTCTTTTTTACTTAATGAACAATCAACAAGACTGATTTCAACAATTTAAGCGCCGATTTTGTTTTTGATTCTATTTCTATGACAAAAAATGAATCGAATGATACCCAATCGTTAATAATTAATATAAATACCGTTTCTTAATTCTATAAAAATAGTGAACTAATGATATTTAAATAGGTCAAAATAGACCTTTTATATCACCAATTCGTCAGTATTGATCAAGAATAAAACAAATTCGGCAAATAGTAAAATATTAATATATATAACTAAGGGTTTGAAATGGAAGATCAATGGATGATTTATTTACTAAAATGCGCAAACATCTTTTTAGGATAATCTGCCAGTGCTAATTCCGGCTCAGCAATTTCAGGGTGCCATAGCTTCTCCCACTCAAAACTGTAATAACCTTGATAGCCTCCCTGAAATAGTGCATCAATGGCTGTGAAAATGGGAAGATTGCCTTCACCCAAAAAATAGAAACCAATTTTGCCCGCTTCTTTTTTGGCATCCTTGATATGTGCATGATGGATATAAGTATGCAATTCCTGATAAGCCAGCGCAGGAGATTCTTTAGTTTCTAAATACATATTGGCAGCATCCCATACCAATCCAACCTGTGGATGTTTCGCTGCTTCCATGATAGTTTTGAGATCTGCGATATAAACTAAGTCGCCATGAGTTTCCATCAACACTCTAACACCCGTTCTTTTGGCATAGTCTCCTAATTCTAATAAACCAGCTACGATTAAATCGATAGTTTGTTGCTTTTCCTGTCCTTTGATAAAATTATTAGGATACACCCGCACATTGGGGCAATCGATGGCCGCTGCCAGATCAATAAAACGCTTCCCTTCATCTAAATTTTTCTGACGTTCTGTTTGATCAGCAAAATGAAGTGTACAGGAAGAACCCAGATCAACAAACCGCAGTTTTTTATCTGCCATTTGTTGTTTGGTGGTTTTGATATTTACAGCATTACTGAATTCCGGGCACTTAGGAAGATCTAATTGCTTTAATATTCCACGCATTTCAATTCCATCATACTGATGCGCAGCTGCAAAATCTACAATCTGTGTGAAGGTCCATCCAGGGCAACCCAAAGTGGAGAAACTGAGGAGGGGTTGCTTTTTCTTTTCTACAAAAGACATACCTGCAAAAGCACCTGATAATAATAAACCAGATTGTAACAAAAATTTTCTTCTGTAGATTGGTTTCATAATTGTTTTATCAAGATATTTAATAAATCGCTTTATATTTTCAGCGATAAGTTACTGAATAAAATGAATATGCTACAATGATGAAGAGAACGAAATGGGTAAGCTTGATATTGATCTTAATGGGTGCATCAAACATCAACTTTTGTTTTTCACAAACCGAATGGACTTTAAAAAAAGATAAAGATGGCATTAAAGTGTACACGGGAAAACTAACTGATTCAAAATTCAATGCCATCAAAGTAAGCTGTAATCTCAATGCCAAATTATCTTCACTAGCTTCGATATTGTTGCAACCCAGCTTACAACCTGAATGGGTAACCGCTACCAAAACCTCAAAGCTTTTAAAGCAATTAGCACCCCATCATATCTACTATTACAATATTGCAACCATACCATGGCCCCTGGCTAATAGAGATATGGTGATTGATCTTATCATTGTGCAGGATTCTGTTACAAAAAAAATGACTATTACTGCTAACACTATCGACAATGTGTTACCGGCCATGAAAGGACTTGAAAGAATCCCTTTTACGCATGCCACCTGGGAAGTAACTCCTATTGCACCAAATCAGATCCACGTAGAATATTTTCTAAAGATCAATCCTGGTGGAGGAGTGCCCTCCTGGATCGTGAATATGTTCATCGCTAAAGCTCCTTTTGAGTCATTCGAAAACTTAACACGCATCATTCAAGAGAATCGATTTCAGAATCAAAAGCTCGACTTTATCAGAAATTAAAGCGGTCTTACCCAGATATTACGATAACTGATGGGTTCACTGGGATCTCCATGTGCCTGCAACTTGATGGGACAGGCACCATGTTTTGTATAGGATGGTTGACCAATGTAAGGAGTGTCTCCTTTCAGAATAAAATTATTTTGAACTAAAATTCCATTATGCAAAACAGTGATTCTTGCAGGTGATTGTACACTTCCATTTTCATTAAATCTTGGAGCAGTCCACACTACATCATAGGTCTGCCATTCGCCTGGAGGCAATGCAGCATTTACCAAAGGCGGAGTTTGTTTGTAGATACTTCCCACCTGACCATTCACATAAGTTGTATTGGTAAAATTATCGAGTACTTGTAATTCATATCCCCCTGCATTACCCACACCATCAGGCAAAGCGGCTAAAAAAATACCGCTATTTCCTCTTGCCTGTCCACTACCCGTAATATTCGCAGGTATTTGATATTCGATATGCAATTGAAAATCGACAAACTTTTTCTTTGTTTGAATATCACCGCGTTTTTTGTTCACACGCATGGCTGCATCCACCAGATCCCATTTATCAGCACTTGCTGGATTACTCACTAATTCCCACTCATCGAAATTAGTACCATTAAATAATACGATAGCATCCGAAGGGGCACTGGTGATACCCTTTGCCGGGGTTACTTTGTTAGGTACAGGAGTATAATATTCTGTTTCTTTAGGATCGCCCTTTACCTGAGCAAATAATCCAATAGTGGTAGTTAAAGCAATCGCTGTAAATAGGTTCTTTTTCATTTTCTTACTATGAATGTTGAAGTTAATAGTTTTTTAATTATTACGGTGATTTGAAAAACGGCATCGAATAAAATAATAATTATATTTAATGTAAAAGCAAGCATGAAGAAATGGGTAGTACTACTAATTTTATTTTCTACCAGCATTCCTTGCATGGCACAAAGAAGGATGTCTTCCAATCCACCCAGTCCCTCACCCGGTGATGTGATTTCTCGAAATGCCTATTCAAATGTTAATAGAGAAGACCCTTTGAATCCAAAGATCAATGGCGAATTAAATCCCAAAAAATTACCCATTGATTATGCAACCGAATATCTTCTCTCTCATGTTCAGTCATATCCCATAGTAATTTTCAATCCTCAAATAACAGTAACAGATAGTATTAAAATTCCAGACATTCAAAAGATCAGAATCATTGATGGCAGGTTTGATATTAAAAAAGTAGGTTTCTTTCCGAGTGATCATAGTTTTCAGGAGAAGTCGCTATTCATGGTGGGTCTCCAATTACAAGGGAATTTAGCAGGTTGGTTGAAAGACAATTTTATTGAAAAAAATATAGTAATGGATAGTAGTAACACTAGTAACAGGGAACTGGTTATATTATTGAAACAATTCTGGTATAGTTTTTCAGCATCTGAAACTTTAGCTGCAAAGAAAATTCTTCTATGTACACTTCATTATCGTTTTGATATTTTTAGTTCGAAAGATGCTGGATATTATCCCTTAAAAAAAATGGAAGGAGCATTTAGTGCTATTTATAACGATAGCAAAGTATACAACATACTTACAGATTCCTTGCTAGCATCATTAAAAAAACAAATTTCTACCATACATTATTCTGGATTTGAAAAAGAAAAAAGCTGGATAAATGCAGCTGATTTTAATGACTATTGTAATAAAGATTTAAAGAGCATTCAATATATTGAAAAGAATAAAAAAGGGTTATATGCCAGTTATGAAGATTTCTTAGCTAACAAACCCATAGCAGATAGTATTGTATTCATCAAAAAATATAATAACTCCGGATTTACTACCATTTATGCCAGTCAAATTGCTCCCTATCAAAAAGGCGAACCTTTATCTGGAACTAAAGCCTGGGGCTATTATGATGGTGCATCGATATTCTTGAATATTGGTAATGGATTTTATGTAAAACTTATTCTGAGTGGTGAAGATTATTTGTTTTTGTTTTTGAAAAACATGGGGTACGACAAAATAAAAAAAGAACTGCAGGATCATTTGTATATCAATGATACCCCATATAAATTACTAAAAGATTTTACTAAGCAATATTCGCTGATTTATAAATTGGACTTTGCTTCTGGTAAACTTCATTAATAATATTCAAACTTATTGATGGTTTCATCTTCCAACATTTTTAAAATAAATGCAGCATGATTTTTCGCATGCCCCTGTGTTTCCCAAACCAGCATCAGTTCACCATCATTCTTTACATGTTTTACAATTCTGAATTGCAGTTTATTTGAACGCATTTTTTTCTCATAATACACAGAGAGATTTTCAGAGTATGGTAATGAGATAGCATAAGTTCTGGCTAAATTCAAGTGCTCTATATAGTTTTCTAAAGAGGGAAGGACCGCAAGAATTAAAAAGATTAAAATGGAAGCGCAGCTTGCAGCGAAATAAAAACCAGCACCAATTCCCATGCCTACAGCAGCTACTGCCCAAATGGTGGCAGCAGTAGTAATTCCGTTGATTCGATTTTCTCCACGAAAAATTACTCCCGCCCCTAAAAATCCAATGCCCGTAACTATATTGGAGGCAATTCTATCATGACTAGCAGGCGCGCCAATAAGCATCGACATCATGGTAAAGAAACAGGCGCCCATGGAGATCATGATCATGGTTCTGAAACCAGCAGACTTGCTTCTATACTGTCTTTCAGCTCCAACAATACCGCCCCATAAAGCTGCCAGAAGAAACCTGAATAAAATTTCGTAATCGTTTTGCATGACTTAGTTATTTGATACAACTATGCATTTTCTTCATACAAACTAAGCCTATTTTCCAATAATTGGATATGAAATTGCATTTCTTTTATCCGCTTTAACAGATGAATTACCACATCAATTCCTTCTGGATTTATTTCTAACTCATCATATAAGCGAATCAGTTTTTCTGCGTCGGCCAACTCAGCTAATGGCAGGTACTCGATCTCTTCCATTCGATACACTTCAATTAACCCATAGGCATGCAAAGTGCTGATCACTGAAACTTCCACCCCATGTTGTTTACAAAAAAAGTCAATGGGTATATATTCGTTTGCTTCCATGATTTTCTTTTTATAATGCTGAATTTTGAAGCTCTTTGAATAATTCTTTTTGTTTGTCAGTAAGATTTGTAGGCATTAGAATGTTATAAGTAACAAATAAGTCGCCAAAAGATCCTTCTTTCTTGTACACTGGAAAGCCCTTTCCCTTTAATCTGATCTTCGTTCCATTTTGTGTCTCTGGCTTAACGATCAATTTGATTTTACCCCCCAGGGTTTCAATGATTTTTTCACCTCCGAGCATAGCGGTGTACAAGTCAAGATCAACAGTACTATAGAGATCATTGCCCAGTCGTTTTACATTTGCCGCATTTGATACTACAAATTGTATCAACAGGTCTCCCTCTGGTCCGCCGTTTACACCCTTTCCGCCGTATCCCTTTAATTTGATTGTTTGTCCGTTTTCTACGCCAGCAGGAATAGTGATCCGAATATTCTTGTCGTTGATTTTCAGTGTTCTGGCATGAGTGGTATATGCTTCTTCTAAAGTAATGGTTAGTTCGGATTGAAAATCCTGTCCGCGAAATTTCGATTGTGCTCTACCCCTACCTTCTGATGCACCACCAAACATGGAGGAGAAAAAGTCTGAAAAATTAGATTCATCAAAATCACCGGAAAAGTTTTGTCCGCCTGAGGCATTAGGTCTGCTATTTGCTTTTCTTGCCTGCTCATATTCTTCACCATGCTCCCAATGCTCTCCGTATTGATCATACTTTTTCCGCTTGGCAGGATCACTCAATACCTCATTAGCTTCATTGATCTTCTGAAATTTTGCTTGTGCATCTTTATCATTGGGGTTGAGATCCGGATGTAGTTGCCGGGCAAATTTTCGATAGGCTTTCTTGATGTCGTCTTCGCTGGCATTCTTATTGATTCCTAAAACTTCGTAATAATCAATAAATGACATAGATAATATTTGTGTAGAAGCTACACTGATTTATCTAATCAATCTATGACGATTGTCATTTAAATTGGTATTCTATAAATTCAGCCAATAATTCAATTTAAATACGATCGCCTTATACTTGTTTAACATGAATGGTGTTGTAAAATAATTATCAGTAAATACCACATACAAATCGCTCATTGGTTTAAAGCGATATTGGAACCTACTATTGATATTGAAATTATTTTCCTGTGTATTGTATTGCAGGAAGGTTGTCCAGGATGTTTTGGTACTAAAATTATATTCAATCTTAGGAGATAGTAATAATAACTCAGTATTACCATAGGCATTAGGAAAAATAAGTTTATCGTACTCGGTTTGAAAAATCAGATTGAAGTGAGGCCTGCTTCTATAGATTATACTGGCTGTTACCGATTGAATATGTCCGTTATAAAACTCTCCCGCAGTAAATCCAACTGTATATCCGAATGTTTTTCTAGTATCAGAAAAATAATTGAACAATACATTTGAATAACGATAATTCTGAGCAGGGATGGGCGTTTTACCAGTGAAAGAAATTGGGTAAAGCAAATTCAGTTCATTGTGATTTACCTGAATTTTATACATCGAAGTATTCTTATACTCTGCTTGAACTCCCAGATTCAAATCATTTTCATTGAAAGAATTATTCGGGTTTAATACTAAATAATTCTCCATCTTATACGTAACCCTACCTAATCTGCTATTGGTTGGATACGTTCTAAAAGTGATATTAGTAAAAGAATGTTTGAAACCAACACGTATAGATGTGTCCCGTAAAGCATCATAATTCACGATCCTCTGCACATAACCCATATCGGTATAATAATTAGTGCCCATATCTACCAGATCAACCATTACAGAAAGGTTTTTACCTCCATAAGAAAAACCGGTTTCCTGATAACTATTATCAGTTTTGATCCCTGGCTTCATAGATAAATGATACCCATACCATGCATTCCATTTTCCATTTAAACTGCCGTACTCAAAAGTTAACCCTGCGTTTCTTCCATATGCGTTAAATGGATTTTGTTTCTTCTGTGCATCAGTTTGAAAATTCTCACGATCTAAAAAATATCCTTTAATCGAAGAACGACCAAACAGGTTTTTAAAAACTGAAACTGCTGCATAATTCTCAGGTGAATAATTGCCCTTCGCTCCTGTTTGAATATCCATGACACCAATTCTGGTAGTTTTATTGATACTACCCGAGAGTCTTGCACCACCAATGATGGGTATGGGATTATTATTTGAGTCGAGCCCGATTTTTCTGGAGTAGAAAGGCGTCATAAAACCGGGGATCCCATACTCTCCAAAAATATCTGAGTTCTCTAAAAAGAAGGATCTTTTTTCTGGAAGAAAAATATTGAACCTCGTTAAATTAGTTACTTGCTGGTCTACTTCTACCTGAGAAAAATCCGGATTCATGGTCAGGTCTAAATTCAAAGAAGAGTTCAATGCAATTTTACTATCAAGACCTGCATTAAATCCAGCATTTGTTTTAATGCCATTTTCCTGATCGCCTTGCACATTTCCACTGATATAGGGAATCACCACCACATTCTTACCGGCACTAGGCGGTGGCTTGTCCCAGATCAAGGAACCAGTAAACGCCATATTATAGATCTTGAAATTAGAAGGAACGTGCGTCCATCCAGAATATTCGTTTTCTTTCATATCCACCCTCATGAAGTTGGCACCCCATAAAGTACTGCCTGGAGGGTATCGCAGAGATTTAAAAGGAATCGCCATTTCAGCGGTCCATCGATCATCATAATGGTGCGTTCCAGAAAACCATTTATTATTCCAGCTCCAGGTTAATTCGCCATCCATATTTGCACTGATCTGATCTTCTGATTGTGCATTCATTTCGTTTACAACAAAGAAGAAACCTGTTGTTCGGCTATTCAATGGATCTACAATAAAGCCTACACCATCATTATCTATATGTCCTACATCTCTTTTAAGACTTTGAATCTGGCTTTTACCTGAATCATAACATGTATAGGCCAGGTATAAAAATTTATCATCGTAAGAAATTTGAACCGTCGTTTTTCTTTTAGGCCTGCCTTCATCCGTTGGGAATTTTAAAAAGAAATCTGATTTTTTTTCTGCTACAGCCCAAATACTATCATCTAAGATGCCATCTACTTTTATCGGAGAAGCTGTTGGTGTAATATGAATCTGAAAGTTTTTTTGAAAACTTTCTACCGTCATATTCTGAGCATTCGCAGTGGATGTAAAAAATACAATAAAGAGAACAGGTCTAAAAAATTTCATGTTTTCAAAAATAAAGAATCTTACTGACTAATATTGTCCAATTAGATTAAGTTAAATCAATCAAATGATTCAATATCGTAATAAAAGCAGCCGAACAGGATAAATTAAGTATTTTTATTCTATCAATTCATTTCGAGTTTTAAACAAACCGGTTTAATGGAAAGAAGAAAAGCAATAGGAAATATTTTATTATTAGCTGGTGGAGTAACAGTTTCAGTAACATCCTATAAAGGATACCAATGGTTTAAAAAACCTGATTTAGATTTTATACTTGCACAAAAGCAACTAATCGAAGCTTTAACAGAAATCATCATTCCAAAAACGGATACCCCAGGTGCGAAAGAAGCAGGCGTTGCAGACACGCTCTTATTATTATTAAAAGATTGCACCCCAAGACCTACGCAAAACAGGTTTATAGAGGGAGTAAAAGAATTGATGAATTATAGTTCTTCGGAATATAAAAAGCGTTTTTTAGACTGTACCTTAGAAGAACAATCTACTATTCTCAGGCATTTTCAAAATAAGGGTAAGCCCTTTAAAGGCCTGATGGGAAAAGTTCAAAATAAGTTCCTCGGCAAATCTTTTTATGCAACCCTTGCAGAGTATACCACTTATTGTTATTGTACTTCTGAATTAGGAGCTACTCAAGGATTGTCTTATGTATTAGTTCCTGGAAGATATAATGGATGTATTACCCTCGACAAAAATCAAAGAACCTGGGCTACCAAATAACTGATTAAAAAATATTCATGCAAACATATGATGCGATTGTAGTAGGATCTGGAATAAGCGGCGGCTGGGCTGCAAAAGAACTTTGTGAAAATGGACTTAAGACATTGGTCTTAGAACGTGGTAGAAACGTTGAGCACATAAAAGATTATACCACTGCATTTATGAATCCTTGGGATTTTGCCCATCGTTTAAAAAAATCAGAAGAAGAAACGAACCATTTTTTTGTCAACGATAAAGAGCATCCTTATATTCAGGATAAACCATTTGAATGGATCCGCGGATATCAGGTTGGTGGCAGATCCCTGACTTGGGGAAGACAATGTTATCGCTTGAGTGATCTTGATTTTGAGGCTAATGCCAAAGATGGACATGGTGTTGATTGGCCCATCAGGTACAAGGATATTGAACCCTGGTACGATTATGTAGAAAATTATATTGGTGTGAGTGGACAATCAGAAAACTTACATCAATTACCCGATGGCAAATTCTTACCGCCCTTTGAATTGAATTGTGTTGAAAATGATTTTTCACAAAAAATAAAATCTCACTATAAAGACAGGGTTGTTACCATTGCCCGCATGGCAAATCTTACAAAAGGTTGGAATGGAAGAGGACCTTGTCAGATGAGAAATCTTTGTGATCGGGGATGCCCCTTTGGCGGATATTTCAGTAGTAATGCCGCTACACTTCCTGCAGCTGCTAATACGGGTAATCTTACTTTAATGCCCAACTCCATCGTTACAGAAATTATGTATGATGAGATCAAAAGCAAAGTAACAGGTGTAAGAGTAATGGATGCGCTCACCAAAAAAGTGACAGAATATTTTTCTAAGATCATCTTCATAAATGCATCTACCATTGCAACTGCTGGGATCTTATTAAAATCAACTTCGAAAAGATTCCCTAATGGATTGGGTAATTCCAGTGGACAGGTAGGTAGAAACCTCATGGACCATTTTACTTTTTCTGGAGCCACAGGTGAACACGAGGGCATGAAAGACAAATATTATTATGGCAGAAGGCCCGCTGGTATTTATGTTCCGAGATTCAGGAATATCAATGCTGAAACCATGCGTAAAGATTACGTAAGAGGATTTGGATATCAAGGAGTAGGAGAAAGATTGGGTTGGAGCGATATAAATACAGCTGAAGAAGAATTTGGAATTTCATTAAAGCAAAAATTATCAACACCAGGACCATGGCAAATGACGTTGGGTACTTATGGTGAAACACTGCCGAATGAAAAAAATGGCATTACGCTTGATAAAGAAAAAGTAGATCAATGGTCTCAACCCATTATTCGTATCTCAATGGATTATGGCGATAATGAAAATGCCATGAGAAAAGATGGCATTCAATCTGCCATTGAAATGATGGAAACAGCGGGCATGAAAAATATTAAAGTATTTGATTTTCATAATCCTCCAGGATCTGCAGTGCATGAAATGGGAACTGTTCGAATGGGAAGGGATCCTAAGACTTCTGTATTAAATGAATACAACCAAATGCATGAAGCAAAAAATGTTTTCATCACCGATGGAAGTTGTATGACATCAGCTGGTTGTCAGAATCCATCATTAACCTATATGGCATTAACAGCAAGAGCTTGTAATTATGCGATCAGTGAATTGAAGAAAATGAATTTATAATTGTATGTCATTTTTTTTCGACAATTATTTACCACTCATACTATTTATAAAAATAAATTGATCCGCTCAGCTTGATTGTAGGTTAATGAATGCTAATAAAAGTTAATTAAGATTATATTGGTATAAGCGGTAACATTTCTGTGTAGTTCTACGTATTACTTTGTCTTCAATAACTACACAATGAAAAACCAAAATATACTAACACTACTTTTCATCACACTATGCTTCAGTGCATTTACCAGTGAGGCGCAAAATAAAACAGCACCGCCAAAATCATTGCCTGCACAACGCTTTACAGGAAACATTGTTATTGATGGAGAGATCTCAGATTCTGCCTGGAGAACTGCTCCTTTGGCTACAGACTTTATTGAATTCAGACCCACTCCTTTTGCTAAGGAATCAAAAAACAATAGAACAGAAATGTATATGCTGTATAGCAATGAAGGCATTTATATTGGAGGCTACTGTCATGAATTATCTAAAGACAGTATCTCAACAGAATTAGCAGGAAGAGATGGTTTTGGAAATAATGATTTTGTGGGAGTGATCTTTGATACATACAAAGACAAGATCAACGGTTTTGAATATTTCGTAACACCGCTAGGTGAACAAATGGATGCAAAATTCTCACCTAATCAAAATGGCAACAACGAAGATTTTAGCTGGAATGCAGTTTGGAAGTGTGCTACAAAAATTAAAAATGATGGTTGGACTTTTGAAATTTTTCTTCCTTTATCTGCCATCAGATTTAGTACTAAGCCTGTGCAAGACTGGGGTATGACCCTGGTTAGACAAAGAAAAAAAACTTCACAAACATTTTCTTGGAATCCAGTAGATCCTAATGTAAATGGGATTCTTACACAGGAAGCTTTCTGGACGGGATTGGAAAATATCAAACCGCCCTTACGCTTGCAATTCAGTCCGTATTTATCAACCTATGTAAACCATTATCCTTATAACGACCCATCGATCAGCAATACAAAGACCAGTATCAATGGCGGTATGGATGTTAAGTACGGGATTAATCAGAGTTTTACATTGGACATGACTTTGATCCCGGATTTTGGTCAGGTACAAAGTGATAATCAAGTATTGAACCTTACTCCCTTTGAAGTTAAATACAACGAGAATAGAAGTTTTTTCACAGAAGGAACGGATCTGTTTTCGAAGGGGAATTTATTTTATTCCAGAAGGGTTGGTGGGGTACCTATGCACCACGATGATGTGTATGGCCAATTGGCTGCAAATGAGCATATCGTTGATAATCCAACAGAATCAAGACTTATCAATGCCTTTAAAATATCAGG
Source organism: Chitinophagaceae bacterium (assembly GCA_947371755.1). GTDB lineage: Bacteria > Bacteroidota > Bacteroidia > Chitinophagales > Chitinophagaceae > Sediminibacterium. Next base: position 5,171 of record CANBQT010000049.1, on the reverse strand, counting down.
ACGCACAGAGAGTCAGTTGGGTATTGGTTTTTTTAATGCAGTAACCAACCCCATGTATGCTACCATTGCCGATGATAAAAATAAAATCAGGAAGATCCAAACTGCACCCTTAACGAATTATAATATCATGGTGCTGGATCAAAGTCTAAAATATAATTCCTCCATTTCATTTATCAATACCAATACCATGCGGAGCGGTGCAGATTATGATGCCAATGTGAGTGCGTTCTTATTTGATTTCAATAATAAAAAGAATACTTACGAATGGCAGGGAAAAATTGCGAATAGCTCACAATTTGGAATAGATGGAAAAAATATCAATGGATATGCTCATAAATTTTCTTTTGGTAAAACGGGTGGTCAATTCAATTTTCAAGTTGGACAAGAATTGACAAACGAAAAATACGACATTAACGATCTGGGGATTTTGTTTACCAATAATTATATCGATCATTTTATGTACTTGGGATATAAATGGACCAAGCCTACTAAATGGTACAATAGTCTTTATTATAATTTCAATGTGAATTATTCCAGAAGATTCCAACCGGGTGATTTTCAGAATGCCAATATTAATATGAATGTGAATGGGCAGTTAAAGAACTTAGGATATGCCTTTATATCTATCTGGTATGAACCAAGGGGTAATGACTTTTATGAGCCCAGAACAGCAGGCAGGGTCTTTCATTCTACAGAAGCTAAGGGTTTTGAATTTGGATATGTGGGTAATCAGTCAAAGAAATATACTTACACCATTGATTTATTGCATGGCATCAGAACCCTGGAAGATGGAAGAAGATATGATGTTAGATTATCAAACAAGTATCAGTTCAACAACAGGCTTTCCATTGGCAATGATTTATTTTATCAGTACATCCATAACAGTGTAGGTTTTGCTGATAATAACGGATCAGATATTATTTTCGGAAGAAGAAACCTCAACACAGTTGAAAATGGTTTGAACATCAAGTATAATTTCAATAAAAAAATTGGGTTAAGCACAAGAATTCGCCATTACTGGAGCAAGGTAGATTATCTGGAATATTTTAGTCTGTTACAAAATGGAGATCTGAAGAAAAATAATACATATACCGGAACTGCCAATAGCAGCTTCAACTCATTCAATATTGACGCGGTTTTCAGCTGGGAGTTTTCACCTGGAAGTTTTATGAATATTGTTTGGAAAAATGCAATTTATGCTGCTGGCACAGATGTAACAGATGGCTATCTGAACAATTTGAATCACACACTTCAATCTCCACAGAACAATAATCTATCATTCAAGATTCTCTACTTTATAGACTATTTAAAATTGAAGTCGCACATTCAAAGAAAATAATTTTTAAACTTCAACTGAAGTATAAGGATTTAATTCCTTACCTAATTCTATTCCTGGCTTCTCTATCAATAAGTGCGTGATGTAGGCCAACACAATAGATATCATGAGTGAAATCAAACAATGCCATCCCACATATAATTTACCTACATAATGATAAAGGGTTTGTTGTACAACGAATCCCCAGAGGTACACGCCAAAAGAAATATCGTATTTGGGTCTAAATTGGTTTAAGAAATGCGTAGAAGAAAAATATAATAGTGTTACGCTACAGGCAATATTAAAGAAGAGATTGGCATACATGGAACTACGAAAGAAAAAATAAACCAGGCATACACCCAGTACAGAAAATTTGTCAATGACAATTTCTTCTGCATTGATTGCAAAAAAAGAACCGAGAGCAAAAGCCGCGGGCAATAAATTAATTTGAGGGTTAGATCCTAACCAATTAAAAATAGGTTTATAAGGTAAAAAGCTTTCGAAAATGATCAGACCCAGAATGGTATTATAAAATATCTTCCCTTTATTTCTGATAATTAAAAACAGGCCTAATAAAATCACATAACAACTCATTTCGTAGGCCAGTGTCCATAGAGACCCATTCACTGCTGTAGGATAAATATTAGCCAGGAACACGCCTGGTAAATTATAGTACACCTGGAATAATAAATTATCTGTTACATAAGTGTACGGAATATTGCTGTTGAAATATTGTTTCAGAGGAAGCACACTTACCATTGGTCCGATTACCATTGCAGAGATCATCACAACAAAAGCAAAAGCAGGCATGATTCTAAAAAACCTTGCAGTGATGAATCTCAAAGGTTTTCTACTACTCATCAAACTATTGGTAACCACTAAGCCACTGATAAAGAAAAATATATTTACTGCCCAGGGGCCTGAGGCTGAAAAGGGGAAAAAATAACTGATAGGGTCTACCCAATAATTGGTTGCACCGTTTAAAATAGGTGAATGGCCCACAATAACCATGGATGCCAGCAACAACCGAATGAGATTTAAATTGTTATTATCCTTATTCAATAAGAAAGAGACTTTCATAGATGAATCTTTTCAGTTATGAGTTCAAATGTAAGGTCTATTTATTTTATTGAATCACAGCTCAATTTTAATTTGTAATATTATCCATCATAGTATTCGAAAAAATCACAGAACATGAGAAAATTTTTTACTATCGCTTTAAGCGGTTTTATTTGTCTTGGTTTAGCGGCTCAGCCTACTCAGAAGCCCCCTTTACATGGTAAGAATTGGATGGCCGTAACTGGCAAACCACTTGCAGCAACGGCTGGATCAATGATCTTTCAAAAAGGTGGTAATGCAGTTGATGCTGCCTGTTCGATGCTTGCAGCTACATGCACCATGTGGGATGTGTTAAGTTGGGGTGGCGAAACGCAGGCCCTGATCTATAATCCAAAAACAAAAAAAGTAATTGCCATCAATGCCTTGGGTGTTGCACCTACAGGAGCCACTGTTGAATTTTTTAGAAGTAAGGGATATGAATTCCCTCCTGAATACGGACCATTAGCTGCGGTTACCCCTGGTACTTTTGGTGGTCTCTGCTTAATGCTTAGTGAATTTGGAACCATGAGTTTAAAGGAAGTATTAGCACCAGCCATGCAATTGGCTGCTGGTTATCCTATTGAAGCGCAGACTGCAAATAGTATGGAGCGTGGAAAAGAAATGATGAAAGCATGGCCTTATTCAAAAGCTATCTTTTTTCCACATCTTGGACAAAAAAGAGAAGCGCCTGAAGCAGGAGAACTATTTGTACAAAAAGATCTGTTAGAAACATTAACGAAATTGGTGGAAGCTGAACAGAACGCTTTAAAAAATAAAAAAAGTCGCAAAGCAGCGATCATGGCTGCCTATGATCGATTCTATACGGGTGATGTTGCCAAAGAATTTGTTCGCGGAAATAATGAACAGGGTGGCTTGATTACGATGAAAGATCTGGCCAACTGGAAACCAAAAATAGAAGAGCCTTTACATGTTAATTATAAAGGCATTGAAGTATATAAATTACAACAATGGACACAGGGCCCCATGTTATTACAGGGCTTGAACATATTAGAAAATATCGATCTGAAATCAATGGGTTATAATAGTCCGCAATATATTCATACCGTATTTCAAGCCATGAGTATGAGTTTTGCAGATCGTGATTTTTATTATGGCGATCCTGCCTTCTCTCCAAATATTCCTATGCAAGGATTATTGAGTAAGGCTTATGCAAAAGACAGAGCCAAGCAAATATTACTCGATAAAAACGATCCCAATATTGTACCTGGCGATCCTTATCCTTATGAAGGGAAAACGAATCCTTATCTTTCTCTTCTTCAAAAAAGGAAATTATTAACTGACACCAATGCTATTCAAGGCACAGCGATACCTAAGCATGATCAAACAAGTTCTATCAGTATCGAAGATTTGAAAAATAGTATCGCATCAAGCGATGAAGCCTATCACGATAGATTATGGCGCGGTACTACTTCCGTTGAAGCTGCCGATACTTCTGGATGGGTAGTTTCTATTACACCTAGTGGCGGATGGTTACCAGCTTGCGTGGCAGGTAAAACAGGAATCGGGATGAGTCAGCGTATGCAAAGTTTTGTATTGGATAGTACCATTGATCCATTTAATGTAGTTGCTCCGGGTAAAAGACCACGTGTTACTTTAACTCCTTCACTTGCATTAAAAGATGGCAAACCTTTGATCAGTTTTGGAGTTCAGGGTGGCGATACGCAAGATCAAAACTTATTGCAATTCTTTTTGAACATGATTGAATTCAACATGACAGTTCAAGAAGCTACAGAAGCTCCGAATTTTAATACTAACCAATTATGGTTATCACTTGGTGGCACGAAAATGAGTGATAGAAAACCCAAAGCCGGGAATATACTTTTATCGAACACTACAAAACCAGCAGTGACTGATGCACTGAAAAAAATGGGTTACAACGTAAGTTTTGGTAACAGAACCTCCGGACCTATCAATGCTATTTATTTAGATCAAAAACACAATACACTCTGGGGTGGAAGCTCGAATAATGGGGAAGACTATGGGATCGGATGGTAGAAACAAGTGAAGAGTGAGAAGTGAGGATATAAAAGTGAAAAGAGTTGGACAAATAAAGTAAAAATAAAACAAAGGTTTCCCCTCCATCGCATGCGATGGAGGGGTGGCTGGAGCGGCTGAGCGAACAGACGGGGTGGTTGCTTCTCAATTAGAAAATCCCAAATCGTGAATTAATCTCCATAAAAAAAATTCACTCCAAAATCTTGCACATAAATATTCTGTTTTTTACATTTTCACATGAAACTTCATGTAAAATATAATGACCCAAGATTTAGTATATACAGAAAAGATCTCCGAAACAACAGTACTTCTGCAGAAGCTTGTTTATGGTTTCATTTAAAGCAAAAGAAGTTAGTGGGCAGAAAATTTACAAGACAAAAAAGTATTGGAGATTTTATTCTTGATTTTTATTGCCCTGAAGAAAACATTGCTATTGAATTAGATGGGGAACAGCATTTCTGGGAAGAAGGAATTATTAGAGATAGTAAGAAAACAAATTTTCTAGAAAGTCAAGGTATTGTTGTTATTAGATTTGAAAACAAATGGGTGTTTGAGGATATTGAGTTTGTGTTAGCTGAAATTACTAAATGCTTTAAAAGAAAAAATATCTGAAAGTCATCAACCACCCCAGCTATATGCCGGGTCCGGCATTAGCATCCCCTCCATCGCATGCGATGGAGGGGAAACCTTTTATTTATTCGCCTACAAGCCTTTCTTCACTCTTCACTCCTCACTCCTCACT
>CANBQT010000048.1 GCA_947371755.1 Chitinophagaceae bacterium | reverse complement strand
AATAGCAATGTAATGATGAGTGTGAATAATTGTTTCATAATGATAATTTTAATGTTGTTATACATAGATAGATGGTAAAAAGACTAAAAGGTTTAACGGGTTAAAGTTTTTTTTATATTTTTAGAACCTTTTTGAGTCCTTTACGTATATCCATTAAACAAGTAACCCTTTTTTGAATCAAAAAATAAAAAATTGAAACGCAGCCTGCCCCGTATCATATTCCTATTTGTTGTTATAACAATAGCAAACATTACTCTATTAAATGCACAGGAAGAAACTGCAGCTAAATCGAGTACCTCCATTTTTAAAGTGAAAACAAGCTATTTGTCAAATTCGGTATATAATGGCCGTAAAGATTCTTTAGAGGTGCCGTATCTCAATTTTAGCTTAAAATACCTGAATAGTGGTGGATTCTATGCAGGTGCTGGCATATCCTACTTAGTAAGTTCTTATGCTCAAAGAGTCGATGCCTTTAATATCAATGCCGGTTATTTTAAAGAAATCAACGACAATTTTGATTTTTCTATCAACCTTTCTAAGAGTATCTACAATAGTAATAGCGTTTCAGTGATTTCTGATATTTTGGGAAATGTAAGTGGTATTGTAACTTATACAAACAAGTATTTTGACCTTTCTGCTGGAGCTAATGTAATGGTTACTCCTACCAATCCCGATTTTAGTTTTAACCTTAGTGCCTCACATACTTTTAATCTAGACCCTGAAGAGCAATGGTCAATTGAACCTGCATTTGACGTAAATTTTGGATCTAGACATTACTATGGAAGTTATATTTCAGAAAGGCAAAGAAAAAGAGGAAAGGGACCTAGTTCTGGAGGAAGTGGTGGTACAGGCGGTGGCGGTACAGGTGGTGGCGGTACAGGTGGTGGCGGTACAGGTGGTGGGGGTACAGGTGGCGGTAATCCCGTAATTGATATTGTGAAAACCGTAGTGGCCTTGGGAACAGATCAACTGGCACTTTTAGACTATGAAGTATCTGTGCCACTATATTATAGAGGAAAAAAATGGGGATTCTTTTTTATTCCTACTTATGCGATACCACAAAGCCCAATTACCTATGAAACTACGATTAAGACTACCATAACTCTCAATGGCAACTCTGTTTCTCAACCTCCTATTGTAAATAAGTCGGTTGAGAGTTTGTCTAATGTATTTTATGGCGAAATAGGGGTTTCTTTTAAGTTTTAAGCGTTTTTGGTCCTACCATACACTTCCTATAGTTTAACATTAAGCTATCAGCTTTTTCTTTATACCTTTGCAGAGTAATGAAAAAGCTGCTCGTAATACTGTTATTAATGATCTATGGTTCAGTCACCATGGGTACAACGGTGCATTTACATTACTGCATGAACAAAATGGTTGGATGGAGTTTGGTGGATAACCAAGACCTTCAATGCCATACCTGTGGTATGGAAAAAAAAGGTGGTTGCTGTAAAGACAGTAAAGCTCAAATTAAATTAGCCGCCGATCAACAAAAAGCGGATCCCGCAAAAAATGCGAATGTTCATTCTCTGCTGGTTTGTTCACAGCCCATTGCTTCAGATTATTTCTTAGCGGATATTGTTACCCTTACAATTATTCCCTTACAACATAATTCACCACCCTTAATTCCTATACAGGAAGCTCCCGAATTTCTTTGCGTTTTTAGAGTCTGATTTTCTTTCTATTGATTTCTATACTGATGGCATTGCCATTGGTTAGTTTCATTACTCTAATCAATTAAGTAATTAAAATTATTCATGTATCGGCTTTGCCGACAAAAGAAAGAAAATGAAAAATATTACTATTATAATATTGATCCATTTGCTGGTAATTAGTTTTACCACTTATGCTCAGAAAACTCCCAATTCAGGTGATTACAAATCCATTACATTCAAAGTATTCGGAGCTTGTGAGCAATGTAAAGACCGGATTGAAAATGGTTTAAAATTAAAAGGAGTTAAGAAAGCAGTCTGGGATATTGATACTAAACAATTGGCTTTAGTGTATAATCCAGCAATCATTACCCTGGATAGAATTGAAAATAAAATTGTTGGATTAGGGCATGACTTAGAAAATAAAAAGGCCAAAAAAATTATTTATGATGCCTTACCCAGTTGTTGCCATTATAGAGAAATAGATGCACAAAAAGATGCTATCAAACTTGATAGTAGTGTTGCCTTTATAACCCCTAGTGTTATTCCAGATGCTGATACGATTCAACATAACCATACGATTCATGTAGATAATAGAATGGTGCAGGGCTTAGTGATGGAAGATGCCGCAAATGGAAAATTTAAGCCACTGGCAAGTGCCAGTATCTATTGGTTAGGCACCAATAAGGGCGTTATTTCAGACAGTCTCGGCATATTTAAAATTAAACTCGACACCATCCATTCCAGATTAGTGGTAAGCTATACAGGACTACAATCTGATACGATTGCTGTAACGGACGTGAATGAGTTGAAAATTATATTAGCTTCTAAAAATCAATTGAAAGAAGTTACCGTAAAGAGTCGCCAGCGATTTACATATGCGTCTCCCATTAGTACTATTCGAACACAAGTAATGACTGGGGGTGAATTATTAAAAGCAGCTTGCTGTAATTTGAGTGAAAGTTTTGAAACGAATCCATCGGTAGACGTTTCTTATAATGATGCGGTAACAGGTTCAAAGCAAATTCAGTTACTGGGTTTAAGTGGTAATTATACGCAATTGACAGTCGAAAATTTACCTGGCCCTCGTGGACTGGCTACTCCACTGGGATTAAATTCCATTGCTGGTCCCTGGATCGAAAGTATTCAATTAACAAAAGGTGTGGGGTCGGTAGCAAATGGTTTTGAAAGTATTGCCGGACAGATCAATGTGGAATTGAAGAAACCAGAATCTGCCGAAAGGATATTGGCTAATGTCTACATAAATGATCTAGGTAAAACAGATTTGAATTTGAATCTGGCAGAAAAGTTGAGTCCCAAATGGTCCATTGCTTTGTTATTGCACGATGATTTTCTCAATAATAAAAACATGGATTTTAATAAGGATGGCTTCCGTGACTTGCCTACTGGTAATCAGCTAAGCCTGGTGAACAGATATAAGTTTGATAATAGTAAAGGTTTGCTTGCTCAGTTTGGTTTGAAAGTATTGAACGATCAAAAAGTTGGGGGACAAACTGCCTTCAATCCTGATATTGACAAAAATACCAGCAACTCTTATGGATTAGGAATCAATACAAAACGCTATGAGTTATTTGGTAAGATCGGTTATGTTTTTCCTCAACAGAAATATAAGAGTATCGGTTTGCAAATGGCAGCGATTGATCATCAGCAGGATTCATATTTTGGGTTAACCACTTTCAAGGCCAAACAAAAGAGTTTTTATAGTAACCTGATCTTTCAATCCATCATCGGTACCACTATTCATAAGTATAGAACTGGTTTAAGTTTTCAGTACGATAACTATGATGAAAATTTCAAGGGACTGATCTATCAAAGAAAAGAAATAGTACCAGGTGCTTTCTTTGAATATACTTTTACTCCTACAGAAACATTTAGTGCTGTGTTAGGTATGCGAGCAGATTATAATAATTTGTTTGGTTCTTTTCTAACACCGAGATTAAATCTTAGGTATGAACCGATCAAGGGAACTGTGGTTCGTGCAAGTTTTGGAAGGGGACAAAGAACTGCCAATATTTTTGCAGAAAATAATAGTGTTTTTGTAAGTGCCAGACAGGTATCCATCATTACAACGGCTGCTGGTAAAGCGTATGGACTTAACCCGGAAATAGCCTGGAATAAAGGTATCAGTATCGATCAGAAATTCAAGTTGTTTGCAAAAGATGCCACATTGAGTGTTGATTATTTCAGAAATGATTTTAAGGATCAGGTAATTGTGGATGTAGAAAATGCAAGAACAGTTAAATTCTATAATCTAGCCGGAAGCTCTTATTCCAATAGTTTTCAGGCAGAATTAAATGTAACTCCGATTAATAAATTCGATATCAGATTGGCATATCGCTATTTCGACGTTAAAACAACTTATAGTGGTCAATTATTAGATCGTCCATTGATAGCAAAAGATAGAGCATTCTTAAGTTTCGATTTTGCCACAGATAATGGGTGGAAAATGAATTATACTATCACCTACAATGGAAAAAAACGCTTACCCAATACTAGTGCAAATCCACTGCCTTATCAGTTGGAGAACTATTCTCCAGACTTTTTCAATATGAATGCGCAGCTCACTAAATCATTTGGCAGTAAGGTTCCGATAGATATCTATATTGGGGCAGAGAACCTAACTAATTTCTTTCAACAAAACGCCATTGTAGCAGCCGATCAACCATTTGGACAATACTTTGATGCCTCCATGGTTTGGGGGCCAATCACTGGAAGAATGTTGTATGTAGGATGGAGGATGAAGATTAAATAAATTTTAAAACCTGACATGTTATCTATATCAGAGAAGTGTCAGGTTCTTTTAATAAGAATAATATAAGAAAACTTTCTCGAAAATACAAGAGTATTCTAATGATAATTACTTCTTAACTTCAGAGGTGCCCCCTTTGCAACCCCGGAATTATGACTAGTTCAAAATTTGGTGAAACACGCTTAATATTTTTTATAGCTATTGTTTTAGTAGGGTTAGCTATATCCTCCAAACTGATTTATACAGAACTAACCAATTCGATTGATTTGACCAATCAGACTAAAATCGGATTAGAGGTATTAGAACATTTAGACAAACTAAATAGCTCCATAACTTATATCGAAAGGAATGAAAAACCCGAACTGATCAATCATTTCAATAATAGTATCAATGAAATTGAGGAAGGTTATGAATTGGCTAGAACATCGCTGGATAGTCTTAGGAAAACTCAATATAGCGGTGAGATCTATTCCTATGAGATTGACACTTTGAAAAATTTCATTAAAAATAAAAGTCGCCTCTCTGATTTAATAATTCAACTAAGTTTAAATCATCAGGTTGATAGTGCCATTAGAATTTTTAATATCTCTAATGATAGTTTACTAGTGCGAAACTTTTATATTCATTATAACGGAATCTATAGTAGGATCAGGAGAAAGTTGGATCTTCAGCAGGAAACACATAATGCAGATACTAAAAAAATTTACCAGATACTTTGGGTAGTAATATTTCTGATGGTTTCATTGTTGCTGTTTTCAGTTTTCAAGGGTAACAAACAACTGAAAATAAAAGATGAACTATTATTCAAGAATAAAACTTTTTCTGATATCATCAATTTTAGTTCGGATGCAATCTTGATGCTTGATCTGAATTATAAAATCACTTACTGTAATAAAGCCACTGAACAACTATTTAATTATACAGAGAATCAAATATTAGGTAAGGATCCCGATAAGATCTTTAAAACCATTGAGTCAGAGGAAGATCATCTTGAAAGAAGGAAGTCTATTACAAAGTATGGCTTTTGGATGGGTGAATTAAAACGAATTGAATCAAATGGGAAAAGCATTGACTTACACGTAACATTAAATTCCTTTAAAGACCTGCAAGGAAATACAAAGGGCTATTTTTCCATATTGAGCGATATAACGAAACTAGCCAAAGCCCAACATGAAATAGAGGCATTAGCTGATTCATTGTCGGATATGAACTTGCATTTAAGTGATCAGGTAAATGTACAGACAACCTTGATCAAAGATGTTTTTGAAAGGGTTAAAGAAGTTTTTGTAGGAACCGATTCTGATTTTAAGATCAACTATGTGAGTAAACATATTGAATCCATTTTTGGATTGAGTGTTGATATTCTTAAAGGGATGCATGTAAAGGATTTTTTAAATACTATTGCAGGTCCTGATTATGTACACATCCCACAAAAGACTTTTGCAAGTAATCAGAACAGTAGTTTCGAATTCAAAAATCTGAATACTGGGTATTGGTTTGAAGGAAATGTGTATCCCTCCAAAAATGGAATCTCACTTTATTTTAAAGACATTACTGAAAAAGTAAAATCAGAAGCTGAGATCCTGAAATCTCAAAAAATGTATGAGTTTATCAGTAAGGCTAATGAGACGATACTTATTTCAAAAAATGCACAAGAGTTATTTCAAAATATATGTGATGTGGCTGTATCTTTTGATGATATTCTTTTTTGTTGGATAGGAGCACCTGAGAAAGAGAATACCATCATAAGTGCCCTTAAATGGGCTGGGAAAGAAGATGGGTATCTTACAGCCATCAAATCTATTTCCACTCAAAATTTGCCCGAAGGGAAAGGGCCTTCTGGTAGGGCATTTAGAGATGGGAAATATTATTATAGCAATGATATTGCTAATGACGATGCTATGTTGATCTGGAGAGAGGAAGCGTTAAAAAGAGGTTATCGTTCTTCTATTTCATTACCTATCAAAGTTGATAATAAAATTAGCTATCTGTTTACTTTGTATACTTCTATGCCACATTTCTTCACAGAAGACCAGGTTGGATTATTGGTGAATATTTCAGAGAACTTAAGTTTCGCCTTGCAGGCTTTCTTTGTGGCTGATTTGAAAAAAGCTGCAGATATGCAGTTGACTAAAGTATTAAAAGCAATTGAGCAAAGCTCAGCTTCCATTGTAATTTCTGATGTGAAAGGGAATATCGAATACGTGAATCCTGCATTTTCTAAATTAACAGGTTATACCTATGAGGAAGCAATGGGGCAAAACCCACGCATTTTAAAAACTGATTATACTCCACCTGAGGAATATGGCCATCTCTGGGAAAATTTAACTCAGAAACACGAATGGTCTGGGGAATTCTGCAATAAAAAGAAAAACGGTGAATTATATTGGGAGTATGCTGTTATATCACCAGTACTAAATGATGCGGGAGAGATCACGAATTATGTAGCAGTAAAAGAAAATATCACAGCGCAGAAAATTCTGCAAGAAGACCAGCATAAATTAACTACTGATCTGATCAAAAGAAATCATGACCTTGAAAAATTCTCTTATATTTTATCACATAATATACGGGGCCCGTTATCGAATATTCTTGGTTTGAAAAATGCGCTGAAGCGAGATAGTTCTAAAGGGGTGGAAGCTAGCTTACTCCAGGCGATTTCAGATTCCGCAGATTCTATGGATCAGGTTATAAGGGAAATCACTCAGGTAATAAATCGAAACAAGCTGAGTCTAGAAGAGCGGAGTGAAATCAATTTTGATTCTTTAATGGTATCTGTGAAAACAGATCTTGAACAATTCATTGATGAAAAGAAGGCAATCATTGAATCTGACTTTTCAAAAGCACCTAGCTGTCATTCGCTGGAATCATATTTCAGTAATATATTCTATCATTTGATCGTGAATGCACTTAAATTTTCAAAAAAAGACACTGCACCCAGGATTCAAATCTGGTCGGAAATTGAACAAAATCAAATCAATATTCATTTTAAGGATTATGGAATTGGAATTGACCTGAAACGTTACGCGAAGGATGTGTTTGGATTATATAAAAGGTTCAATTTTACAGTTGAAGGAAGGGGTTTTGGTTTATACCTGGTTAAATCGCAGGTTGATTTTCTGGGTGGTGATATTGATGTTAAAAGTGAATTAAATCAATGGACCGAATTTGTCATTAGCTTGCCGTTTCAATGATCTGATTCTATTTTAAATAAATTCGATTAATTTTAATTTGTCCAATAAAATAAACAATATGAAATCTTTTAAATTTTTATTGATGGCATTGATTACCATCATTTCTTTATCAGTGGTTGCACAGACAAAAGAGACTTCTAAAAAAGCAGAAACAACAAAATATAGTTGTCCAATGCACCCTGAAGTTACCAGTGATAAAGCTGGTAAATGCCCTAAATGTGGCATGAATCTAAAAGCTAGTACTACAAAAGCTTCTCATGATGCCATGAAAATGTATAGTTGCCCAATGCACGCAGAAATTACCAGCGATAAGCCCGGTAAATGCTCTAAATGTGGCATGGATTTAAAAGCTTCAAAAGGATAAAAAAAAGGGAACATTCCAAAATGTTCCCCTTTTTTTAATTATTTAATTTGATATCCTTGATCGAAGTAGGAATCCAAACCTGCATTTGATTACTTCCTCTGTTACACCAGGTATAGTAAGGTATGGCCAATACTTTTTTATCTACTGTCTGAATACTTTTTCCATCTGCAGCTATTTGTATACTAGGAACTGTAGTACTTAATGCAACAATATTTTCCTGCAAAATCTGCATGGGTTGTTCTTCTATTTTAGAATCTGTAGGCAATAAAATATTATATGCCTTGCCATCATTATCAGCCCCTTCTATACAATATACCAATGGCCCACGCTCAAGTGCCATTCTGTATTGATTTGTTTTAATGGCATCACTTGAAATAACCCGTTTGATTTCCATCGGTAATTGGTAACTAATCACATCATTTTTCTTCCATTGTCTTTGAATGATATAATAGCCATTCTCTTCAGTTGTTGCAACTGCCTGGCCATTTACCAATATCGAAGGTTGTAATCCATTAAACGAAACAAAAGAATAGAGGTTGCCAGGAACAACTGTATTGTTAGACCATCCTGGTTTGCGTAACAACACCCTGAAATTACTTGCAGCATTTGGTGCTACTGTAATCTGAATATTTCCATCCAAAGGATAATTGGTTTCCATTTTTACGCCAATATCTTTACCCTTAAGATTTATTTTAGTTTCGCTTCCTACAAATAGATTGATATAAACTGACTCCTGATCTTTTGCATAAATATAATCCCCCAGAGAGGCAATGAGTCGTGCAATATTTGCGGGGCAGCAGGCAGTTCCAAACCATTCTCTTCTGGCATTTTTTCCACTGGATCCAAGCGGATTGCCATAAAAGAATCTATCGCCCGATAAACTTAATCCATCTAATGCGCCATTGTATAAACTACGTTCCAACACATCCATGTATTTTGCATCACCTGTTAATGCGTTCATTCTTTGATTCCAAAAAACCATACCAACAGACGCACAGGTTTCGCAATAAGCTTGTTCATTGGGTAAATCATAATCAATACCAAATCCTTCATTGCTTCCAGAAGATCCAATACCACCAGTAATATACATGTTTTTATATACTACATCTTTCCATACTCGTTGCATCGCACTGAGATAACCTGTGTCGCCAGTTTGCGCTGCCACATCAGCTGCACCAGTATACATGTACATGGCACGTACGGCATGCCCGGTAATTTTTGATTGCATTTTAACTGGCACAACATCCTGTGCATAGGCAGTGTCTTTCCAGTCTGTCCATGTATAACCCACAGCATTTTTATGCCCTCTTTCTGATAAAAGCCAATCAGCCAGTGTTAAATATTTTTTGTCGTTCGTAGCCTTATACAATTTTACCAATGCGAGTTCCAGTTCCTGATGGCCAGTTACCCAATGTCTTTTGGTTGGTCCGAATAATCCGTCAAAATGATTAGCCCAGCGAATAGATACATCTAAGAATTTTCTTTTACCAGTAGCGTAATAATATGCAATGGCAGCCTCAATCATATGGCCTGCATTATAATCTTCATGCATACTCATATCGGTATATCTTTTTTCAATATCAGATAAGGTGTACCATGTGTTTAAATAACCATCGGGTTGTTGAGCAGCAGCGATAATATCAATCCATTCATCTGCTTTTCGCTCCAAGGCAGAGTCTGGATTATTTTTTAAAGAATAGGCAATGGCTTCCAGTGCTTTAAATACATCACTATCATCATAAAAAATCCCCTCGTGTTTTTCACCTTTTTTTCTGGCTACTTTTAGAAAGTTGCGCAATCTTGGAGTAGCGGTTTCTGTTTGATACACACAAGCACTTAAAGTTTTGGTAGCTACTAACTGTAGTTTGGGTTTCCAGAAATGATCGGTGATGACCACTTTAGAAAAATTAATGGGTTCGATCTTTACCAGATTCGATTGGCCATTACTGATGAAAACCAGACTAACAAAACAAAGAAGGAATAAAACTTTCTTATACATGAGACATTTTTTTTAAAGACAAAAGCTACTTGTTTTCCAATAACTTAAATATAAATGATTGTGAGCAGAAAGAAAATGTTGTTGTAAAAATCTGTTCTAATATGATATGGCAAAAATTAAACATAATAAATTATTGAGCTATCAGAGCCTGTTTTGGGTTACCTTTTTTTGAAAATCGTATTAAAGGTTGTAAAAAACCCTTAAAAAATGGTACAAAAAACATACTTCAAGACAAAAGATTATTGCAAAGTAAAATTCAGTTTTAATGTTGCAAATGCAGAAACAATTGAAATCTTAGGCTTGAACAGCGATTGGGAAAACTCAATCGTAATGAGTAAGAAGAAAGACGGAAGCTTTAGTGCAGAGGTTTCTTTACCTAAAAATTCACAACACGAATTTAAGTATCGCGTAAATGCTTCTGAGTGGTTGAATGAGCCAGAAGCGGATAGTGTTAACTCCAATGTATTTGGAAGTAGCAATAGCGTTATCGTATTATAATATCCTATGTTGCGCCTCGAATTTCGAGGCGCCTTTTTTATGGCATAAAAAAAGTGATCTGTTTCCAGACCACTTTTAAATTCATTGTGTTGATTTATTTATGCCAGATCAAAACGATCAAGATTCATCACTTTGGTCCAGGCCGCAATAAAATCCTGTACGAATTTTTCTTGTGCATCTTCGCATGCATAAACTTCAGCAAGTGCTCTTAATTCTGAATTTGAACCAAAGATCAAATCAACCCTTGATCCATGCCAGTTGATTTTTCCTGTAGTTCTATCACTCCCTTCAAACAAATCAGCAGCGGCAGAGCTTGCCTTCCAGGTATTATTGATATCCATTAAATTCACAAAAAAATCATTGCTTAATGTTTCGGTACGTTTTGTGAAAACACCATTTTGTGAATTTCCTACATTGGTATTTAATACGCGCATACCACCCACCAACACTGTCATTTCAGGTGCTGTAAGGGTTAATAATTGTGCTTTGTCGATGAGCATTTCTTCTGCCGAAACGATGGCTTTGGTTTTAATATAATTTCTAAATCCATCAGCAACTGGTTCTAATACCGCAAAGGAAGCAGTATCTGTTTGTTCCTGTGTTGCATCTGTTCTGCCTGCAATAAAAGGAACAACAATATCGATACCAGCATTCTTTGCTGCTTTTTCAATTCCAACAGATCCGCCTAAAACAATCAGGTCTGCAATAGATACCTTTTTATTACTGGTCTGTGCTGCATTAAATTCATTTTGAATCTTTTCATAATGGTCAAGCACTTTCGATAATTCAGCGGGGTTATTTACTTCCCAATATTTTTGAGGGGCTAAACGAATACGAGCTCCATTGGCACCGCCTCTTTTGTCTGAACCACGGAAGGTAGATGCTGAAGCCCATGCTGTTGAAACCAGGTCTGATACAGATAAGCCGGTTTTAAGGATTTGAGTCTTTAAAAAATCAATATCTGTTGCATCAATCAATGCATGATTCAATTCAGGAATAGGGTCTTGCCAGATCAATACTTCTGCTGGAACTTCCGAACCTACATAACGAGAACGGGGTCCCATGTCGCGGTGTGTTAATTTAAACCATGCTCTTGCAAATGCATCTTCAAATTGATCAGGATTTTCAAAAAAGCGTTTTGAAATTGGGCCATAAATTGGGTCTAATCTTAATGCTAAATCAGTAGTTAGCATCGTTGGAGCGTGGCTTTTAGATGGGTTATGGGCATCAGGAACTGTTCCTGCGCCTGCACCAGCTTTTGGCTTCCACTGATGAGCTCCGGCCGGGCTTTTTGTTAATTCCCATTCAAATCCGAATAAGTTCTCAAAATAATTATTGCTCCATTTAGTGGGTGTGGTTGTCCATGCACCTTCTAATCCACTGGTAATGGTATTTTCTCCATTTCCAGCCCCCAATGTATTTTTCCAGCCAAGGCCTTGTTCTTCTATGCTAGCAGCAGCTGGTTCTTTTCCTACATATTTACCAGGATCTGCGGCACCATGTGTTTTCCCAAATGTATGTCCACCTGCAATTAATGCCACGGTTTCTTCATCGTTCATGGCCATACGAGCAAAGGTTTCACGAATATCTCTGGCAGATGCAATAGGATCGGGATTGCCGTTTGGACCTTCTGGATTTACATAGATCAATCCCATTTGTACTGCCGCCAAAGGATTGGCAAGGTCACGATCACCAGTATATCTTTTATCTCCCAGCCACTCGCGCTCAGAACCCCAGTTTACGTCTTCCTGAGGCTCCCAAACATCTACACGACCTCCTGAAAAACCAAATGTTTTGAATCCCATGGATTCTAAAGCACAGTTTCCAGCTAGGATCATCAAATCTGCCCAGGAAAGTTTCTTACCATATTTCTTTTTAATAGACCATAATAGTAATCTTGCTTTATCAAGGTTGGTATTATCGGGCCAGCTATTTAAGGGAGCAAAACGTTGCATACCTGCGCCACCACCACCTCTTCCATCGGTTGTGCGATAAGTACCAGCACTATGCCAGGCCATACGTATAAAGAAAGGACCGTAATGGCCATAATCTGCTGGCCACCAGTCTTGCGAATTCGTCATTAAATGAAAAATATCCTGCTTCACTGCATTCAAATCAAGCGAAGAGAATTCTTTGGCATAATTGAATGATTCGTCCATTGGATTCGACAGGGCCGAATGTTGACGAAGAATATTTAATCTTAATTGATTAGGCCACCAATCATTGTTTCTGGTGCCTCTTCCTGCGCTGCTTTGCACGGCAGAAGAAGCAGTTGCACCGGTAAAGGGGCATTTCGCGTCCATATTTTGTGTATTATTTTCCATATAAATAAATTGTTTAAAGAGGTTAAAATTACTGCATTCAATGTGTTATTATTGGAAAACAGAATTATATTTCCGATTCGTCAAATAAATTGACGAACCTATTCAATTCCCAATTAAATTGCGATTTCTATTTGTTTTCATCATTATAAATTAATCCCCATGCAAAAAACAATTCTCAGTTGTAGCATTTTTATACTTGCTATATTTCAAACAGTTACTGCGCAAGAAAAGTTCGAATGGAAACAAATATTCAGCAACATTAATAAGGAAGCCCTGGATTATTCCAGAGCTTATGAAACTTTAAAAGAAGCCACCGAAACCATTGGGCATCGTTTAACAGGTTCTGCAAATGGCAAAAAAGCAGAGGACTATGCCTATAATTTATTGAAGAGCTATGGGTTTACCAATCTTCGCTACCAACCTTTTGAAGTGGAAAGCTGGAGCAGAGGAAATTTAAGTGTGGCCATGGGAGCGGATACGAATCATTTGGTAGCAGTTAAATCTGTTTCATTGGCGCATTCGCCCGTAGCATCCAATATTTCTAATGAAGTTGTAGATATGGGTAATGGATTGGAAGAAGATTATCAGGCAGCTCCTGATAAAGCAAGGGGTAAAATCGCTTTGGTTTATCTGGGTGTTTTACCAGGGTCAAAAGCCGGAACAAAAAGTTTACATCGTTCAGAGAAAACAGCTATTGCTACCAAATGGGGTGCGAAAGGAATTATCGTGATCAATACCGCGAAGGGCGGGATCTTATTAACTGGTACAGCATCTGTAACTGGTAAGCTAATTCCTATTCCAGCTGTATGCATCAGTTTAGAAGATGGGATGAAGTTCAAAGAAGATCTGAAGAATGGAAAATTGTATACTCATATTAAAATGAACAATTTCTCGGGTTTGATCAAAGCTAGAAATGTAGTGGCTACGATTAAAGGAAAAACTTTACCTAAAGAGAAAGTGGTAGTAGGTGGGCATCTAGATAGCTGGGATCTGGCAACAGGAGCCATTGATAACGGTATCGGTTCTTTTGCAGTATTGGATATGGCCCGCACTTTTGCTGCATTGAAATTGCAACCTGAGAGAACTGTAGAATTTGTGGTATTTATGGGTGAAGAAGAAGGATTACTTGGTTCAAGAGCATATGTAGACGCTGCCATAAAAGACAAATCAATTGATCAGATCAGATATATGTTGAATTACGATATGACGCATGATCCAAAGGGTTATAATAGTTCAGATGAAGGGAGTAAAGCACTATTTGAATCAATTGGTACCATCGCACATTCATTAGACTCTAATTTCAAAAACACATTTAGATCTGGTGCTGGCCTGCATAGCGATCATCAGCCATTTATGTTGAGAGGAGTGCCAACAGGTGGAAGTAGTGGCAATGGTTTACCTAATAATGCGGGTCCTTGTTACCATGCAGACTGTGACGTATTTAGTTTAGTAGATAAGCAAGGTATGGTAAACAATGTGCGATTTAGCAGCATGTTAATTTATGGTATTGCAGATTCAAAAGAAATCACAGCGAAGCATTTCACTGATGCAGAAACAAAACTATTCTTAGAAAAAAATAACTTAAAAGAGCCATTACAAATAGCAGGTGAGTGGCGTTGGAAAGATTAGCAGATGGGAAGGGTCGGTATTATTTTGAATATTGATCCTTCCAATTTTGTAATCGAAGAGAAAAATAAATACTAATGATCCCGCCGATCATACCAGCACCTACATCCAAAGGAAAATGCTGCGCCAGGTAAATTCTTGAATAACCAACAAGGTATAAGTAAAGACAACCTACAGGAATAATCCATTTTTTGGGAATCAATAAACAGAATAAAAGAAAGATACTACTAGCAGTGGTAGTATGTCCAGAAGGAAAACTATCTACAGAATTTAAGTATACACCTGGAACAATATGAATGCTGCTCCAGTCGGCAATTAGTTTTGTTGGTCTGGGAGTTCCGTTGAAAAAAAAGTGTTTCGGTATCTGTGCAAAAATGGTAGAATAGACGATGCTTCCCAATAACAGTACTGTATATTTTCTTCGCATCAATAAAACAAACACTGCAATTGGGATCCAGATGGCTCCGTCTCCTAAATAGGTAATATAGGTAAAAGCTTTATCAGCAATGGGTCCTAAGTTTCCATTGAGTAACAAGAAAAATTCAGGTTTACCAATTAGAAAGGAGAATACAATTAATGTAATTCCTGATGCAGCTGTGATGATTGCACCGGTGCTAAAATTTTTGATAGATAATTCAGTCATTCTTACTGAGGGTACTTTTCACAAAACTACTATAAAAAAGAATAAGGCCTAAGTAAGGCCTTATTCAAATCAATTAGATAACTCCTGCTAATTCCAGACTTCGTTTTTTTAAATGAATGATATCCAGATTGTCAATAATTGGGTCGGCAGTTAAGATCAAAGAAGTTTGATTTTCTTTCCACCAGGTATTATTAATGAGTTCTTGAATGGGCAGTACACCGATCAGATATTTTCTTTCTGCATCTGCATGCCATTCTTCGATCCACTCAAATTTTTCTCTGGGAATATATTTCCAATCATCAAAACTCAAATACACTTTTACGAAGTATTCGTTAGTTAGTTCGTGTGGTTTATGATGGTATAGCTTTTTGTATTCGTATCTATAATTGTAACGTAGTGCAGAAATATCACTCAACACAGCTGAAGCTGTTGGGAAACTGCCAGCACCCTTGCCATAGAAAAATTGTTTATCTGCAAAGCCACTCTCGATTACTACTCCATTGTATTCGTTCTTTACAAACGACATTGGATCGCCCAGTGTTACAAATTGCGGAAGCACAAATGCCGCCACTTTTCCGTTCTTGAGTTTTTTAGCCTGTGCAATTAATTTTATATCAAGCCCTTTTTCTTTAGCTACAAGCGCATCGCTTAACTGAATATTTTGAATACCCGTAAATAAAATATTATTGGGGTGTTCTACGATACCATAAGCGTGATTGAGTAAGATCGTCCATTTATTTACTGCATCGTAACCTTCCACATCCAGTTTAGGATTGCTTTCTGCAAAGCCTAATTGTTTGGCCAATAAAAGTGCTGATTGAAAATCTAATTTTTCTTCAAACATTTTTGTAAGAATAAAATTAGTAGAACCATTAACGATTGCTTTGATAGAATGTAACAAGTCGTTATCGTAATATTCTTCTAAGTTGCGGATCACTGGAATTGAGGCACAGGCGGCAGATTCGCAAAGGAAAGGCAGGCCAGTATCCTGTTGCAGTTTTAAAATTTCCGGTAAATGTTCTGCGATCATTTTTTTGCTGGCACTAACAACTGCTTTACCATTGTTTAATGCGATGCTCACAATTTCGAATGCAGCATCTGCATCATCAATTACTTCCACTATCACATTAATTTCTTCATCGTACAACAGAACATCTTTATCTGTGGTAAACAAGGCATCCGGTGCATTTCTAGATTTGCCCGGATGCTTGATACAGACCTTTTTAATGCTGGCGTTGAGGGATTCCGTTTGTTGTAAAACTTTGTACAATCCTTCCCCAACTACTCCAAAACCAAATAATCCAATGGTTAATTTCTTATGTGTTTCCATACTTTTTTTTTCTATGATAGACTTGCTTCTGCAAATGTGTTTTTCTTTTCTATTGATTTTCCGGCTTCTGCAAAAGTATGCTCCAGATCTTGAATAAGATCTTCTGCTTCTTCTAAGCCAATAGATAATCTGATCAAACTATCTGTAACACCAGCTGCTCTTCTAATGGCAGCTGGAATAGATTTGTGTGTCATGTTCATTGGGTGAGAAATCAAACTTTTAATGCCGCCCAAACTCTCTGCCAATTTAAATAGTGAAGTATTATTTACGATCTCCAATGCCGCAGCTTCTGTATCATCTTTTAATTTGAAAGAAATAATTCCACCAAAACCTTTTGCTTGTCTTTTAGCAAGATCGTGATTAGGATGCGTTTTTAAACCTGGGTAATACACTTTTTCTATCAATGGATGTTGTTCCAGCCATTCAGCTACCTCTAAAGCCGTGGCGCAATGTTGCCTGATGCGCAAATGTAAGGTTTCAATTCCTCTGATGGTTAACCAGCTATCGAAAGGTGCAAGGATATTGCCACATGCATTTTGATAGAACTTAAGTTTAGCGCCGATTACCGGATCTTTTGCCACTAATAAACCTGCAATCAAATCACTATGTCCCCCCAAATACTTGGTAGCGCTGTGCACCACAATATCAGCACCTTGTGCCAGAGGTTGTTGCAAAGCAGGAGTAGCAAAAGTATTGTCGACACACAGCAAACAATTATTTGCTTTTGCAATTTTGGCGATAGCCTCAATATCAGAAATTTTTAAGGTAGGATTGGTGGGTGTTTCTAACCAGATCAATTTTGTTTTTTCTGTGATCGCTTCGAATACTTTCTGTGTATCTGAAGTATCTACATAGGTTACTTTGATTCCGAATTGCTCATATACAGAACCAAATAAACGAAAAGCACCGCCATAAATATCATCCACTGCCACGATCTCATCGCCAGTTTTCAATAACTTGATCACGCAGTCAATAGCGGCCAGTCCACTACTAAAAGCTAATCCGGTTGCACCTTTCTCTAATTTTGCTATCAATTGTTCTAATACCGCTCTGGTTGGATTATTAGAACGAGAATAATCATATCCCTTATTTACACCTGGTGCATCCTGCACGAACGTGGATGTTTGATAAATAGGCACTGAAACCGCACCTGTTAGAGGATCTACTGGAATGCTGTGGATTAATTCTGTTGCGCTGCTCATGATAGTTTTTTGACATGTAAATAATCGTCTAAATCAACTTATCAGGAGAGGTGCAGGACTTACTAGTGGGCTTTTCTGGTGTCCAATGGACATAAAAAAAGCTCATCAGTAAGTCAGATGAGCTTGCGATATTATAATCCCTAAGGAAAAAATACAAACTTTTACTCTGACTTATCTCTGTATCGCTATACACGATACTGGAGTTGGCACCTTCATATTATTGAGTAATAATATGGGTTGCCAAGGCTTCAACGGGCCAAATCCCTCTGCCTTTCTTGATAAGTTATCTAAAGAACTAGTGCAAAGATAATGGGATAGACCTCAATTTTCCAAATAAAAGTCTATCGAAATAGTAGGAATATTATTGCAACCCTTTCCTGGTAAGGGTTTTAAGTCGTGAAAATATTTTTTACATTATTCAATAGATATTTGATTTTAAAAGATCCCGCTCATTTTAAACTTAATAGCTAACACATTGTTTGTACATTTGAGCTCCTTAAATAAGCATGGCAAAGAAAAAATCCGTTACTACCGAAATCGTATCAAATACAGCCATTGAGCAGCTGGAAACTATAGAAGTTTTTGGGGCTCGTGAGCACAACTTAAAGAATATTGATATTACCATTCCTAAAAATAAATTGGTTGTTTTTACAGGTGTTAGTGGTAGTGGAAAATCGTCCCTGGCATTCGATACTATCTATAACGAAGGTCAGCGTAGATATATGGAGAGCTTTAGTGCCTATGCTCGTCAGTTCATGGGTGATATGGAAAGGCCAGATGTAGATAAGATCACTGGATTAAGTCCGGTTATTTCAATTGAACAAAAAACCACGAATAAAAATCCCCGTTCCACTGTGGGCACTGTTACGGAAGTGTACGATTTTATGCGTTTGTTATTTGCGCGTGTAGGAGAAGCTTATAGCTACAACACTGGAAAGAAAATGGTGAAGTTCAGTGAAGAGGAAATAGTAGAAAATATTGTTCAAAAATTCGCTAATAAAAAGATCTCCCTGCTTGCACCATTAGTGAGAGGTAGAAAGGGGCATTATCGTGAACTCTTTGAAGACATAAGAAAGAAGGGGTATTTGAAAGTGCGTGTGGATGGAGAAGTAATGGACCTCACGCCTAAATTACAAGTCGACAGATATAAGATACACGATATTGAAGTTGTGATCGATCGTTTATCAGTAACTGCTGATATGAAAGTTCGATTAAGTCAAAGCGTACAGCAGACTTTAAAAACAGGGAAGGATCTTTTATTTCTTTTGGTAAATGATACCAATAAGATCATACAATATTCCAAACAATTGATGTGCGAAGACACAGGTATTAGTTATGAAGAGCCTTCGCCCAATGCATTTTCTTTTAATTCTCCCTATGGTGCTTGCCCTACCTGTAAGGGTCTTGGAAATGTTTACAGCATTAGTATGGAATCGATTATTCCTGATTATACTAAAACTATTAAAGAGGGTGGGATTGTACCTCTTGGCGAACAAAGAGAGGCACATGTATTTAGAACCGTAGAAGCTATAGCAAAGAAAAATAAAATCAGTTTAGATAAACCGATTAAAGATTTGCCTGCAGCTTCCTTGAATATGATTTTATATGGCAATGCGGATGGTCCAACTGTGGATGCCTTGGAGGTGGATGAAGAATTAATACCGGGAGCACCTTATGAAGGAGCATTCGAAGGTATCATCCCAATGTTGAAAAGATGGTTTAATGGAAATGGAAGTACAGAAGTTTTGCGCGAATGGGTGGAGCAGTTCATGGAACTAAAAAAATGTGGCACCTGCAATGGAGCAAGATTAAAACAAGAAAGTCTCTGGTTTAAAGTAGATGAGAAAAATATAGCTGAATTGAGTGATCTCAATTTAAGTGATCTTATAGTTTGGTTTGATGGTATTGAGAAAAGATTGAGCAATAAACAGAATGCCATTGCAAAAGATATTTTAAAGGAAATTCGTGAGCGACTACAATTTTTATTAGATGTAGGATTAACGTATCTCTCATTGAACAGACCATCCAGAAGCCTTAGTGGGGGAGAGTCTCAACGAATTCGTTTGGCTACACAAATTGGTTCTCAGTTGCAAGGCATTACTTATGTATTAGACGAACCTTCTATTGGTTTGCATCAACGCGATAATCATCGATTGATCACTGCATTACAAAATCTTAGAAATATTGGGAACAGTGTGTTAGTGGTAGAGCATGATAAAGACATCATGATGGCTGCAGATTATTTAGTTGATATTGGTCCTAAAGCTGGCGTACACGGTGGCGAGATAGTAGCTGCAGGAACACCTGCTGAAGTGTTATTGAGTAAGTCAGATACTGCTCTTTATTTGAGCGGGGTTAAATCAATACCTGTTCCAAAAGAACGCAGGGTGGGGAATGGCAAATTCTTAGAGATTAAAGGAGCTACTGGAAACAATCTGAAGAATGTTTCTGTAAAAATTCCTTTAGGAAAATTAGTAGTGGTGAGTGGTGTAAGTGGAAGTGGAAAATCTACTTTGATCAATGAAACACTGTATCCTTTATTATCCAAACACTGTTACAATAGCCGTGTTTTTCCAATGGATTATAAAAGTATCAAGGGCTTAGAAAATATTGATAAAGTAATAGAAATAGACCAATCGCCTATTGGTAGAACCCCCAGAAGTAATCCAGCTACGTATTGTGGTTTCTTCACTGAAATAAGAACACTATTCTCAGCAGTTCCTGAAGCGAAAATTCGGGGATATAATGCTGGTCGTTTTTCATTCAATGTAAAGGGCGGCAGGTGTGATATGTGTGAGGGAGGTGGCATGCGTACCATTGAAATGAATTTTTTACCAGATGTATATGTGCATTGTGAAAAATGTAATGGTAAAAGATATAATCGTGAAACTTTAGAGATCCGTTATAAAGGAAAATCTATCAGTGATGTGTTGAATATGACTGTTGATGAAGCCTGCGAGTTCTTTCAGCCTGTACCTTTTATCTATCGAAAGATCAAAGTATTGCAGGACGTAGGGTTAGGGTACATTACTTTAGGGCAATCAGCTGTAACGCTTAGTGGCGGGGAGGCACAGCGTGTTAAGCTGGCTACAGAACTGGGTAAAAAAGATACCGGTAAAACTTTTTATATCTTAGATGAGCCAACCACTGGATTGCATTTTCAGGATATTCAACACTTATTGGATGTATTGAATAAATTAGTTGACCGTGGAAATTCTGTGCTGGTAATTGAACATAATCTGGATGTAATAAAAGTGGCAGATCATATCATTGATCTTGGGCCTGAAGGTGGAAATGGAGGTGGAAGGATCTTGTTTGAAGGTGTGCCAGAATTAATGGTAAACGTGAAAGAAAGCCACACTGCACGCTTTCTTAAAATTGAATTGGAAAATTAAATTCATCATGGATTTAGAGCAATTGAATTTTTTGCCTGATTGGGATGAGAACCGATTCATCAAAAAAATGAACCGACATGGCGAAGCTTGGAAAAATGGCCCCGGCATTTTAGCTGCAAGAGAAGTATACAAACAATGGCGTGAATTATTTGGGTTAGTGGTGGCGTTTGCAGAAAATCTGGAAGACGAAACAGATGAAAATAATCAATCCACTACTAAATCTTTGATCTATCAGAATGCTTTGATTGTGGCACCTAAAATTATTGGTGCAGTAAGTGTAGACACTTATACCATGAAAATGGAAAATGCTGCATTAGTAAGATTCAATTGCAGACAAATGATGGAGCAAATCAATTTCGCTGTTTTGATGGGCTGGTCTGATGAAGACTATAAAAGAGTGATAGAAGACAGTTTCGAAAATTTCAAATCTGTATTCTGTATCTGGGTTGCCACATTCAGAAAAGAAGGCGAAGTGGATGACTGGGGAATCTTCTTATAACCAATTTCAAAAATTTAGTGTTAAGAAGGTTGGCGGATCATCTCTATATGATCAATTCCGTCTTCATCATAAACTTCACTGCTTTGCACAAAACCAAATGATTCGTAGAATTTTTTTAGGTACAGTTGTGCACCAATTTTGATCGGACCATTTCCAAAATGTTCGATACATTTTTCGATACTATATTCCAT
>CANBQT010000047.1 GCA_947371755.1 Chitinophagaceae bacterium | reverse complement strand
AAATTCTATTTGCAAAAAGGAAGCAAAATGAATGAGGAAGACTTTGATCAGGGATATGAAACAGAACAACCTTT
Organism: Chitinophagaceae bacterium; assembly: GCA_947371755.1. GTDB lineage: Bacteria > Bacteroidota > Bacteroidia > Chitinophagales > Chitinophagaceae > Sediminibacterium. The sequence goes on along the minus strand of CANBQT010000047.1, from coordinate 21,622 downwards.
CTAATTAATATTTCATTGTAAAGCGCCGAAAACTAATTTCGGCGCTTTCTTTATTTTTGCAGGAATGAGTATACCATTCTTTTACGAACCAACCATTCAAGAATCAAATCAGCCAATTGTTTTGAGCGAGAGTACCAGTAAACATTGTGTACAGGTCTTACGCATGAGAGACAATGCATTGATTCATTTAACAGATGGAAAAGGAAAATTATTCAAGTCGAAGATCATCAGTGCTGATAAACATAAATCTGTTGCAATTATAGAACAGACAGATTATACAGCACCCAATTCTAATAAAATCAGCATTGGCATTTCATTGTTGAAAAATGCAGACAGACTGGAATGGATGTTTGAAAAAATCACGGAAATAGGAATAACATCAATCTTTCCTTTGATTTGTAAGAGAACAGAACAACAGAGATTCAAAACAGAAAGAATGCAACAAATTCTGATTTCTGCCATGTTGCAAAGTCAACAGTGCTGGCTTCCGGAGCTTCATGAACCTATTGCATTTAATAAATTCATTCCTCAATGCAACCATCAACAAAAAATAATTGCACACTGTGAAGATCATAAGAAAACCTTATTGAAAGATTTACCGGAGTCATTAGATTCATTGTTACTAATTGGCCCTGAAGGCGACTTTACAATCGAAGAAATTGAACTTGCATTGAATGCTAATTTTCTACCCGTGAGTTTGGGCAATACCAGGCTTAGAACAGAAACAGCTGGTCTAGTTGGGATAACACTTTTGGCCAATCGTTGATGGTGAATTTGTATAATTCACTATCTTACACATATGAAAAATTGTTCTATTCTGATTCTGACCTTTTTGGTCATTGGAATAATCAGTTGCAAAAATTTTAAAAGGGCTAAAAGGCTGGTGATGAGAGATACGTCCATCAATACAAGTACCTCTTTTAATAACCTATTTTTTGATAGTTTACAAATTGAAGATTTCTTAAAAATTCATGCTGAATTCAAACCTTATGAAGAACAGTTTATAAATTTTTACAAGGAAAGAAATTATCAATACGCATGGTTCGATAACAAAGGCATTGCAGAACAATCTTTTAATTTTTTAAACCTCCTCAATTCAACAGTTGCGGATCTACAGGATAGTAGTATATACAATCCTACACTTACAAAATTATACGAAGAAGCCTTGGCAGATAGTTTACACAAACAATCACTTGAAAAAGTACTGTATACTGAATTATCTTTTACTGGTCAATTCTTTGCTTATGCTGCAAAAGTTTATAAAGGAAGTGATATTGATGCAGCCGATCTGGGTTGGTTCATACCTAGAAAAAAATTAAACTTAAGCGCTCTATTAGATTCAAGTATCAAATCAAAAGCAACAGATATAGAAATCTACGCCAAACAAAATCCTCAATACAAAAAATTACAAGAGCAATTAGTCAGGTATAATGAAATGGCAAAATCTGTTTCGACCGACACTATACCCTATATTAAAAAGCCTTTCAAAAAAGGCGATAGTGCCCAAACCATTTCTTTGATTAAAAAAAGATTATTGGTTTTAGGCGACTTCAAAGTAGCTGATACTAGTGAGATATTTGACTCTCTTACTATCATTGCGGTTAAAAATTTCCAAAGAAGAATGGGTTTAAGTATCGATGGAGCAGTTGGAAATAAAATGATCGAAGAATTAAATGTTCCTTTAAAATGGAGGATCAGACAATTACTTGTAAACATGGAAAGGTTGCGTTGGATGCCTCCCGAAAAAGACAGCAACTATATTCTGGTAAACATCCCTGAATATCGCTTACATGTTTTTGATAGTGGTAAAACGGTTATGGATATGAATGTAATTGTAGGCAAGTCTGCTAACAGTACCGTTATATTTTCTGGTAATTTAAAGTATATCGTATTTAGTCCTTATTGGAATGTGCCTACAAGTATTGTAAAAAAAGAGATAGTTCCTTCAATGGAAAAAAATAGCAATTACCTCGAAAAGAATCATATGGAAATTACAGGTAAAAGTAACGGGCTTCCTTTAGTAAGACAAATACCTGGCCCCCATAATTCATTAGGACTAGTAAAGTTCTTATTTCCTAATAACTACGATATTTATTTACACGATACGCCCAATCATGATCTGTTTTCACAATCAAGTAGAAGTTTAAGTCATGGATGTATCAGAATCAGTGAACCCAAAAAAATGGCTCAGTACCTGTTAAGATCTGACTCATCATGGAATAGTAATAATATAGACAGTTCCATGCACTTAACTAAAGAACGCTGGGTGACTCTTAAGAAAACAGTACCTGTTATCATAGTATATTTTACTGCCTGGGTTGATAAATCTGGAGAGCTAAATTTTAGAAAAGATATTTATGGTCACGATGAAAAAATGGCGTCTAAACTATTCACGAAATAACTATTTTTTCTAACTCACTATATTTGTAAAAAGTTGGACCATGCGATTGATTGAAGTAAACGATAAAAATACAGTCAGAGAATTTCTGGAAATCAATGTTACCATAAACCGTGTCAACCCCGCTTATATTCGTCCATTAGATCATGAAGTGAATGAGGTATTTGATCCTGAAAAAAATAAATCATTTAAATACGGTGAAGCAAAAAGATGGATCCTTAAAAACGATCAGTCTGAAACCATTGGTCGTATAGCGGCTTTTATAAGTAGTAAATACATCAATAAAGGAACTGAATTTTCGACAGGTGGTTTTGGCTTTTTTGATTGTATCAACGACCAGGTTGCAGCTAATACACTTTTTGATCAAGCCAAAGAGTGGTTGGTATCTAAGGGTGCTGAAGCAATGGATGGTCCCATCAATTTTGGAGATCGTGATAAATGGTGGGGTTTATTAGTAGAAGGTTTTGATAACGAACCAATGTATGGAATGTCTTTTAATCCCTCTTATTATGAAACTCTTTTCAATAATTACGGGTTTAAGAATTATTACAACCAGTATTACTATTATATGAATGTGGATGACACATTTTCTGATAAAATAATAGAACGACATGCCAGAATAAAGGCAAAGACAGATTATACTGCTAGGCATGCCGAATTAAGCAAGTTAGAAAAATATGCAGGTGATTTTGCAAAAGTGTATAATGCGGCCTGGGCACAACATGGTGAAGCCAAAGAGATTTCAGAAGAACAAGTGATCAAGCTTTTCAAAAAAATGAAACCTATTATGGATGAGCGTACAGTTTGGTTTGCCTATTATAAAGAAGAACCGATTGCCATGTTCATCAATATTCCTGACCTGAATCAATACTTCAAACACTTCCATGGAAAATTTGGATGGAAAGAAAAATTGCAGCTTTTGTGGATGAAATGGAGAGGTACCAACAAACAACTAACCGGACTTGCATTTGGAGTAGTTCCAAAATATCAGGCATTGGGAATTGATAGTTTTATTATACAGGAATGCGGATCATTTGTTCAGGGAAAAGGATGGTATAAACAGTATGAAATGGGTTGGGCTGGCGATTGGAATCCTAAAATGCTCAATATTTATAAAAGCCTAGGTGGCTATCAAAGCAGGCGCATGATCACATTCCGATATCTATTCGACCAAAATCAACCATTTGAACGACATCCTGAAATGATTTACAAATAATATTTAGCCGTTTCTTTTATACCAACCTCATAGCTCGTAGCTGTAAAGCCGAAATGCTTTTCAAATTTTGAAGAGTCGAAAATATAAGAGCTATCACTTTGATAGATCATTTCATATGATTCTTTGATTGGCTTAATAAAAAGACCTGCCAATCGAATCATGAATTTTGATAAGACCGAATATTTATTGGGTTGATTCATGGCTTCAGCAGCTAAGGCAATGAACTGAGCACCTGTTAATGGATTTGAATGGGTTGGCAAATGCCATGTCTGGTTAAATGCACTATCATCTTTTGCCAATAAATACAATGCTTTTCCCACATCAGGAATATACGTATAAGAGTGAGGCAGGTTAACATCGACTAACCATTGTGCTTTTTTACCCTTTGCAAAATTGTCAAATACCAACATATTAGGTACACTGGTTTTGGTGGCACTGGATCCATAGAAATCCGCACTCCTCGCAATCAGTCCTTTTAATGACCCTGAATGGATTTCATTCAATAATTGTTGAGCGATATCAGCCCTGATTTTTCCTTTTTTACTGCAGGGATTAAATGGAGTTTCCTCAGTCATCAAACCACTCACCTTCCCATACATATATACATTGTCGAAAAATATCAGTTTTGCTCCTGATGCTTTACAGGCGTTGATCGTGTTTGTCATCACAATTGGCCATTTTTCAAGCCAAACTTTATACTCATATTCAAGTCCAACCAACAGATATACAATGGAAGAACCCTTCACTGCCTCCAAAGTTTGTTTGGCATCACTCAGATCTGCAGCAACAGATTCAGCTCCACTTATTTGTTTAGGATGGCGGGCAACAATTCGGACTTTCTCTTTAGAATCTATTAAAATGGGTAATAATTCATTCGCAATAGCCCCTCCAGCTCCTAAAATGGTATGTAAACTCATAGTATAAAAATATTTAGTGTGTTATTCCGGGAATTGTCAAAATAGACAAAATAGACGAAATAACCTTTAATTCTATTTAAATGGGCTAATTATTAGATGTTAAAAAACTTACGCTTTAAAAATCTTTCCATTGCTTACTTTTGGAGGAGTTACAGCAATTATGGATAATTTCATCGTATCAGCAAGAAAGTACCGCCCTCAGAATTTTAATACGGTTGTAGGGCAGCAGCATATTACAACCACTTTAAAGAATGCTATCAGGAATAACCAGTTAGCACACGCTTTTTTGTTTTGCGGTCCAAGAGGAGTTGGTAAAACAACCTGTGCGCGTATACTTGCTAAAACCATTAATTGTACCAATCAAACTCCAGAGGGAGAAGCTTGCAATACTTGTAATAGTTGTACCAGTTTTGATGCGGGAACTTCTATGAACATTCATGAATTGGATGCGGCGAGTAACAACTCGGTGGATGATATCCGAGCCTTAGTTGAGCAGGTTAGATTTGCACCACAAGCAGGAAAATATAAAGTGTATATCGTAGATGAGGTACACATGCTAAGTGCTAGTGCCTTCAATGCATTTTTAAAAACATTAGAAGAGCCGCCACCCTATGCCATTTTTATTTTAGCAACTACCGAGAAGCATAAAATATTACCTACTATTTTAAGTAGGTGTCAAATATTTGATTTTAAGAGAATCACCAATAATGATACTGTTGAACACTTACAGGAAATTGTAGACAAAGAATCTATTAAGGCTGATAAAGCAGCACTGCAGGTTATCGCTCAAAAAAGCGAAGGCTGTATGCGCGATTCTTTAAGTATTCTCGACAAAATAGTAAGCTTTACTAATGGAATAGTAACTTATCAAAATACTTTAGAACATTTAAATATTCTAGACGACGATTACTATTTTAAATTATTGGATTCCATGCAGTCGCAAGACCTTGCATCTGCCATGTTACTTTTTGATGAAATAAATAGAAAAGGGTTTGAAGGCGATTTAGTGATCAATGGATTTGCAGAATTTATAAGAAATTTATTGGTTTGCAAGGATCCTAAATCTGCTGCTTTATTAGAAGTGGTAGAAGGCATGCAATCGAAATATATTCAGGCAGCTGAAAAATCAGGAGTCTCTTTTTTAGTTAGCGCTTTAAATATTTTGAATGAATCTGAGATCAACTATAAAATGGCACGCAATAAGAGATTGCATGTTGAACTCACTTTAATCAAACTAAACTTTCTACAACAAGCCATTGAGCTTTCAGTAGATAATGGTCAACTCGTAAAAAAAAAACGAGTTGACGGGCCGATAGCCTTTAAGCTAAAGCAGGTTCCTTCTATTCAAATAAGTGCGCAGGCAACTGCCGTAGCCGCTCCAGAATCGAAACTTTATATTGAAACGCCCAAACCAGCTGCTGTTATTACTAAACCGGTAGTTGCAGAAATTAAAAACACTATCACAGAGCCCATCAAACCTAAAACTCCTATTCAATTAGGAGGAACAAAAAAGGGCTTGCTAGACTCTTTACGCGAACGGTATGGCGAACAATATACCATAGAAGAAGTAAAAGAGGCCGAAGTGTTGAATCTCGAGAAACTAAAATCACTTTGGGATGCTTTTGCAGTTACTTTAGAAGAACAGAAAAAGCATTCATCCTTTGGTACCTTTAAAATTGCCAGACTCTCAATAGAGAATGAAATATTTTTTACAATTTCTGTCGGATCCATTACTTCCCAAAAGTTTGTGGAACAGGAAAGGATGTCGCTTCTGGAACACTTACAGAAAGGCTTTAACAATAGAAGCATCTCTTTTGAAATTCTTGTTGATGCAAGTGAGCAGGAAGAAGTACCTGTGCATTTAAGATTAAACAGTCGACAAAAATTTGAAAGGATTGCTGAGCAATTTCCCTTGGTCCGTGAACTAAAAGATCGTTTAAAAATGGATATCGATTATTAAGTTCTATTTCGATTGTGTAAATCCGTTCTTAATTAACCAAGGTAATATTTTCGTACGTTGATCTCCTTGTACAATGATTTCTGCATCTTTTGCCGATCCACCAGTACCGCAATAATTTTTTAATTGCTTACCTAAGGTTTCCAGATCAGCTTCTGTGCCTATAAACCCGGTAATAAGCGTAACCGCCTTGCCCGCCCTATGTTTAGTTTCTAAACGGACGCGTAATTTTTGTTGTGCAGGGGAAAGGGTTTGTTGTATTTCATCAGAAGATTCAAATGAAAAATTTGGGTCAGTACTATAAACAAAACCGCGGGTATCTACTTTATTTTTTTTTGACATAAACAATTATTGATTCTATGGCTAAGAGAAACTTGCTTTTAAACTTAAATCAAGGCTTTGAGCTTGATGAATCAGTGCACCAACACTTACAAAATCAACTCCTGTAGCGGCGTATTCTTTTATATTATACAAATCAATTCCACCACTAGCTTCAGTTTCAAATATTCCACCTATTAATTGTACAGCAATTGCCACATCAGCTGGTTTGAAATTATCGAGCATGATTCGAAATACTTTTCCTTTCCCAATAGCGATTACCTGTTCTACATCTGTCAATGAACGGGTTTCAATTTCAATTTTTAAATCTTTCTGAGTAGACTGTACATAATTCCAGGCTTTTTTTATCGCTGGCTCAATTCCTCCACAATAATCAATGTGATTATCTTTCAACATGATCATATCATACAAAGCATAACGATGGTTTACTCCTCCGCCAATTCGAACAGCTTCTTTTTCTAAAAGTCTGAAATTAGGAGTTGTTTTTCTGGTGTCTAGTATACGGGTGTGATAACCTGTTAATAGAGAGGTATATTTATTTGTAAGCGTGGCAATTCCACTCATGCGTTGCATACAATTTAGAACTAAGCGTTCACAACTTAGGATAGTTGAAACTTTAGCCGTCACATCAAAAGCGATATCACCAACCTCCATCTTGTCTCCATCTGCTTTTATGGCCTTTAAAATAGCTGTAGGTTCCACTAAATGAAAAATTCGCTCTGCCACTTTCATGCCAGCCAATATTCCTGCTTGTTTTATTTTCAGAACTGCTTTTCCCTGAACGGCGGGTTCTATACAACTCAATGTTGAATGATCACCGTCGCCTATGTCTTCCTGTAAAGCTGAGAGAATTAAATGATCTAAAAGTTCCTGATAAGATTGCATCTTGCAAATCTAGGGCTTCTGCTAAATTCTAGTTGATTCGAATAGTAATTATCTGGTGTTTCCCACCCTTGGCTTTTAACAACACTGTTAGATTATAAGGCTTACCTGAGCTTGTAAGTTTTCCAGTGATATATAAAGTACTTCCGATTTCGCGATTAGAGCCCATATCAAAACCGTTGATATTGTTTTCATCAAAAAACATTTTCAAAGCCAAGCCTGCCTGATTGCGACCCATATTCTTTACCTCTTCTTTATCCAAAAGTTTCAAATCAACATAATCGTCGAAATACTGGGCAATTTCTTCTGTGTTGGCAGATCTGAAAGCCTTTACAACAGCCTCTGTGTCTCCTTGTTGCGCAAAAGATAAGAAACTGAATGCCAACCCTATTATTAAGAATACTTTTTTCATGATCTTGATTTCTACAATAACTGTTACATAAAACATGCCAAATTCGATACATTGAACTTGTTTGGCTAAATTTGCTATAAATAACTAGTAAAAATAACCTTTAGAGATGAGTAAGAAAGTAATTTTAGCAATTATGGACGGATGGGGATTGGGTAAAATTCCTAGCGCAGACGCCATTCAACAAGCACATCCCGCATTTGTAAGTAGCCTATATAGTCAATATCCAAATACTACCTTAATAACCTGTGGTGAAGATGTAGGATTGCCCGATGGACAAATGGGGAATAGCGAAGTAGGACATTTAAACCTTGGTGCAGGAAGAATCGTATATCAAGAATTACAACGTATCAATGTTGCCATTCGAACTGGAGAACTGGCATCCAATGAGGTTTTCTTAAATACAATCAGAAAAGCAAAGAACAGTCATAAGCCACTGCATTTATTAGGTCTCCTAAGCGATGGCGGAGTGCATTCACACACAAGTCACTTAAAAGCCATCCTTAATATTTGTAAATCGGAAGGCCTAATGGATGTATTTATTCATGTGTTTACCGATGGCAGAGATACAGATCCTAAAAGTGGTTTGGGCTATGTTACCGATTTAGAAGCATTCCTTACAGATTCGGTTGGTAAGATTGCTACTGTAAGTGGTAGATATTACGCAATGGATCGCGACAAACGTTGGGAAAGAGTAAAATTGGCATATGATGGATTGGTAAATGCAGTTGGACCAACGGCCACTAGTGCTATTTCAGCGGTTGAACATTCTTATGCGGCTAATAAAACTGATGAATTTATTCTGCCTACAGTGATCGTTGATGCAAACAATCAACCCATTGCAAAAATTCAATCTGGTGATGTAGCAATCTGTTATAATTTCAGAACCGATCGTTGCAGAGAGATCACAGAGGTGCTCACACAAACAGACCATGCAGATTTTGGTATGCATAAATTGGATCTGACCTATACCACCATGACGGTATATGATCATAAATTCAAAAACGTATCCGCCATCTTTGAAAATGACAATTTAGTAAATACACTTGGTCAGGTTCTAGAAGCAAATGGTAAGAAGCAAATTAGAATTGCAGAAACAGAGAAATATCCTCACGTTACATTTTTCTTTAGCGGGGGAAGAGAAGAACCTTATACTGGCGAAAGCAGAATCATGGTACCTTCTCCTAAAGTTGCCACTTATGATCTACAACCTGAGATGAGTGCTGTAGAAATTACCGATAAACTTATTCCTGAAATTGAAAACGAAACTGCAGATTTTATTTGTTTGAACTATGCAAATACTGATATGGTAGGCCATACAGGTATTTTTAGTGCAGCAATGACAGCAGCGAGAACTGTAGATGCATGTGTAAAACGAGTAGTAACTGCAGCGCTTGCACATGGTTATACTGTGTTTTTAACTGCCGATCATGGTAATGCCGATTTCATGATTAATGAAGATGGCACGCCAAATACAGCTCATACTTTAAACCCTGTACCATTCTTCATTATAGATAAGGAATGGAAAGGAGCCATTAAACCTGGAAAACTAGGTGATCTTGCCCCTACCATTCTAAAAGTGATGGGACTTGATATTCCAAAGGAGATGACAGGTAATATTCTCATTTAAAAATATAATCATGAAAAAAGTAGGTATCGGTCTTTTAGTAATTCTATTGTTATTACAGGCTTATCGTCCTGCAAAAAATGATTCCAATAAATTGGATAATGATATATCCAAATCATACGATGTACCTGTTGATGTGAAACAAATCCTTGCAAAAGCTTGTAATGATTGTCATAGCAATAACACTACCTATCCATGGTATAGTAATGTACAACCAATACGCTTTTGGTTAGATGATCATGTGAAAGATGGCAAAAGACATATGAATTTCAATGAATTCAATAGTTATCAAATAGCTCGTCAGTATAAAAAACTGGAAGAATGTATTGAACAGGTAAAAGAAGGCGATATGCCTTTAGAATCTTATACTTTGATTCACAAAAATGCGATTTTGACTAATCAGGAAAAACAACAACTGTTTGACTGGTGTACATCAGTGAGAGATAGTATTAAAGCAAGATATCCGGCCGATAGCCTGGTATTGCCAAAAAGAAAATAAGAGAAAGCCCCGAATTGAATCGGGGTTTTTTAATGCCCAATTCTTACTGTTTGAACCTCCTAGTTGAATATTCGTTTACTTTGCAGCATGGAAATTACTTCTGCCAAATATAATATATCATCTGCCTTGGTAACCCAATGCCCGAAACCAGATAGACCGGAATACGCGTTTATTGGTAGGAGTAATGTGGGCAAATCCTCCTTGATCAATCTGCTTACAAAACAGAAAAATCTTGCAAAAACTTCTGGTACGCCAGGTAAGACCCAACTCATTAACCATTTTGATATTGAAAGTTCCGGGGCTTTAAAAGGACCGAAAGAAAAATGGTACTTAGTAGATCTTCCCGGTTATGGGTACGCAAAACGTTCCATTTCTGATAGGAATCGCTGGGAACAAATGATTGATGGGTATTTGCGTAAAAGAGAAAATCTAATGCAGGTTTTTGTATTAATTGATAGTAGACATACTCCACAAAAAAACGACTTAGAGTTTGTGAATCAACTCGACCATTGGCAAATACCATTTAGTCTTGTCTTTACAAAATCTGACAAAGAAAAACCAGGTGTTGTTGCAAGAAATGTGCAGGCATTCATGGATAAGCTGAGAGAAACATGGCAGTTTCTGCCAAGACACTTTGTAACAAGTGCAGAAAAGAAAATTGGCAGAGAAGAGATCTTAGCTTTATTACAACAAATGAATGGGGATTTCAAAATTGTAAAAGAGTAAAGGGGATTGAATTTCAGTTGCATCAGATTTGACGCAATAATAAATTTACTAACATTTTATTTTAGTTACAGATCTTATCGGCACAACAGCTGCTGGCAAAGGCTTCTGGCTTAGCTTTGAAAGCAAATCCCATTCCTAAGATATAGCCCATTGCTTCGCGTAATGCATCGTTACTTTTAAATTGTGGATTGGTATTGATGTCTGCATGAACTTCCATTTCAATATGGTGTTCAATAAACAGATCGCACAATTCATAAGCCACTTCAATACTTTTTGCAACTTCCACCAACATTCTTTCTTTGATATGGTATTTTGTCTTTGTTTTTTCATTGTGGATATACATGAATCCACCATTGTGCTCTCGTAAAAAAACTATGACAGTTGCAAATTCAGTATCGTCGCCTTTAACTTGGCTATCTGTACCGATACATACTTTTAGTTTAATGCGCTTTTCAGTTTCCTGAACAATAGCATCTTCCACCGCTTGCTTGATGGGTAAATGAATCAGCTCACCGTTAAATTTTCTCCAACGCATAAGATTGATGTTTTTGTAATTTACCGAATAAAGTCCGCGAAACCCTTAGATACAAATCATCTTATTATTAACAGAAGGTGGAAAACCCCAATTGAAAAATGACGTTTTGTAATAACTAAACAGGTAATAATGTCATATTTTAAAGAATAGTACGGATATTGTTATACTCTATAACTTAATAAAATTCAATGAAAATACTTTTAACATATCTCAAACCATATAAATGGCACATTATTCTGGCTTTAGCCCTTGCAGGCATTAATCAGACGTTTTCAATGTTCGACCCAATGATCTTCGGTAAGTTGATCGACCGTTTTGCCAGTCACCCAAAAATTGCAGATAATGGAACAATTCGCGATGAAGGTACTTATGTGAGAGGGTTAGGCTTTATGCTTTTCTTACTGGTAGGAACGGCCATGGTTAGTAGAATTGCAAAAGCATTTCAGGATTATACCGTGAATGTGATCATTCAGAAATTTGGTGCAAAGATCTTTACAGACGGACTTAAGCATTCTATGCGCTTACCCTACCAGGAATTTGAAGACCAAAGAAGCGGTGAAACCTTGTCGATCTTAACTAAAGTAAGAAGTGATACTGAAAAATTCATTGGCTACGTGATCAATGTGTTGTTTGGTATTTTAGTGAGTGTAATCTTCGTATCAATTTATGCAACACGTTTACATTGGTCAATCATGCCTATCTATATGGGTGGTGCTTTTTTAATTGCTATAGTGACCAATCTTTTGAGTAAAAAGATAAAATCCATCCAAAAAAATATTGTCAAAGAAACTACTTCACTGGCTGGCTCTACCACAGAAAGTTTACGCAATATTGAATTAGTAAAAAGTCTTGGACTTACAGATCAGGAAGTAAAAAGATTAAATACAAATACCTATAAGATTCTTGGATTAGAACTTAGGAAAGTAAAGAATATTCGTTCGTTGAGTTTTATTCAGGGCACGATGGTGAATTTTTTACGCCAGGTAATTACATTCACTTTGATGTGGTTATTGTTTAGAGAGGTGCTAACTGTTGGACAACTTATCTCATTACAATTTTATAGCTTCTTCATTTTTGGACCACTCCAGGAAATCGGAAGTATCATTATCAGTTATCGCGAAGCAGAAGCTTCTATGAGTAACTTTCACAACCTGATGTTGAAGAAGGTAGAACCCAAACCTTTAGAACCAAAGCAGGTGGGCATGATCGAAGAACTTAAATTCAAGAATATTGCATTTAAACATCAAACTGCACAATACAAAGCTTTGGATGGAATTTCTTTTGATGTGAAAAGAGGTGAGACGATTGCGTTTGTTGGCCCATCTGGTGCTGGAAAAAGTACGCTAGTGAAGCTATTAGTAGGATTGTATAGAACACAGGAAGGAACTATATTTTACAATGGTATTGATGGCCACGAAATAGATTTTGATGAGTTACGTAATCAAATTGGATTTGTAACGCAAGACACACAGTTATTTGCAGGAACCATTCGGGAAAATCTAACATTTGTATTTCCAGAGGCAACAGACGATGATGTTCGTGATGCGCTTCATAAAGCAAGTTGTGACAATCTTTTATCTCGAGCAGAAAAAGGGTTGGATACGATGATTGGTGAAGGAGGATTAAAACTAAGCGGTGGTGAAAAACAAAGACTATCTATCGCAAGAGCACTTTTGCGTCATCCGCATTTACTCATTTTCGATGAAGCAACCTCTTCATTAGATAGTATTACCGAGGAAGAGATCACCAATACAATTAGAAGAATATCTACTGAGAAAGAGCAGATTACTGTAATGATTGCACATAGACTAAGCACTATCATGCACGCAGACAGGATCTATGTACTTGAAAAAGGTCAGGTGGTAGAAACTGGCAGTCACCATCAATTACTGGAAGAGAAAGGATTGTATTACGCCATGTGGCGTCAACAAATCGGAGAGCGGAAAATTTTAGCAACAGTATAAAAAAAAGCAGGATCTCGAATCCTGCTTTTTTTTTAAAATTTACTTTTAATATATTCTATCATACTTGGGTTTTCCAAGCCTTCCATATCACTCAATTCAAGTTCTATTGCCTTATTACTCATCATAATTTCTATAAACGAAAATATAAGAGATGCAGTAAACGCAAGTAAACTAATCGCAAAGAAAATATTTGCCACAAATTTCTCGTCGATATAAAGTAAGAAAATACAGAATATGGCTGCGATAAATGTTAATATTCCAAGGCTCTGCATATGCTTGATAAGTTTCAATCGGTAGCGTAAACTTTTGATCTGCGCGTGTATCGTTTTATTCTCATCTTTTGTATCTAAATATTTTTCATGCAGGCTTCTCACTCTATTCGACAATGCAAGAAATCTATTGGTATATGCAAGCATTACCAAACTAATAGCAGGGAATAAAAGTGCAGGGGTATTTATAGAAATGTCCATGATTAAAATTAGGCTTTTGTTTTAAAACTCAGTGGCATATTGAGTTTTACACTAAAGTTACGACCCATATTAAATACTCCCATCCTACCGGTTACAGGATTCAGGTCTGTATATTTAAGTCGGCTTAAATGACTCTGATAGGCTACATCGGTAAGGTTATTGATTCCAATATAAATACTGAAAATCGTTTTGCCATCATGCACAAAATCTGTTCCTGTTCCAAAATTCAAAATGGTATACCCTGGCGTTGTAGTCTCAGTATTATAAGCAGAAAATATCCTGTTTTGTGCAGCTACATTATCCATCTCAATTTTTAAATAACTATTTCGCAAATATTGATGCTTCTTATTAAAATTAGCCCGTAATACGCTCAACAATCTGGGTGAAGGAACAAAAGGAAGTTTATTGGTTCCCTCAAATTCCTGATTAAAATGAGCAGCTACCAATGAAAAATTATTTTCAAAATGTAACCAATCAAGAGGATGCGGATGAATATCCAGTTTTGCTTCAAATCCATACAATGAAGCAACAGCCTGACGAAATTTAAATGCTGTAAGATTGGCTGATCCCTGTTGTACTAAAGAATCGCCGCCAAGCATAGACTCGAGTTTACTATAAAAGATATAGTTCTGAATATTATTATAAAATGTACTTATTGCAAAACTAATATGGTCTTCATTATATTCAAATCCTGCATCAATCTGGAAAGCAGTTTCTGACTTTAAATTTTCCTCTCCATATTCAAATCTATTGGTACCCTCATGTGCTCCATTACTTGCCAACTCAGAAACACTAGGGGCCCTATAACTCCTTGCTATGTTTAACTTCCAGGTTAAAGATTCTGTAGCTGAATAGCTGAAGCCAATGCTACCACTTAGATTTGAGAAGGATCTACTAAAATCATTAAACCTCACTATTCCATTCTCGATGTATTGAAGGCCATTCAAACTTCGATGATCGGCTCTCACTCCTCCACTTACTGTTAATTGATCAAAGGTCTTTTTTGTATAAAAGAAAGCACCCAGATCAAACAAATTATATGCAGGAATCAATACTTCAGCAGCAAGGTTTCTGTTCTGCTGATACATTCCAGTGATCCCGATTGAATTCAACCATCCATTATTTTCGGTGATGTGATATTGTAAATTATAGTTGATGGTTTTCAAATCAAAGAAAAGATCAGGTTCCTGGGGCTTAGCCTGATCACCAAATTCTCTTCTCTTATTTTCCTGATAACCAATATTTACTGTCATTCTACCACCCGGTACCACAAAATTATTATCACTTGCGATTTTGAAATGGGTAACCTGTTGGTAGGGAGTATAAAGTATCCTGCTGTTCAATTCATCGTTAGTGGCGATATGTGAAAGAGTTGATTCAGGGTATACAAGGAATTGTCCGGTTACTGCATCACGAGCGCCTTCTATGACGCCAATATGTTGATTGAAATTACTAATGATGATATGGCTATACCCCCAGGATTTATTGATTCCAATATAACCTCCGAAATTTCTTTCATTGAATCTACTATTAAATACTTTTCCATCATATGCATTTTGATAGTCGCCAGCATTTTTATAAGTAGCATAGGCATTCCAATTGAACCCATTTTTTAAATGCCCCGCAATATTTGCATTGGTTCCAAATAACCCATTATTACCATTAAAGGTTCCCAGAATATTTCCACTAATAGTGCCTCTTTGCACAGGTACATTGGTAATTAGATGAACCACACCAGCCATTGCATCGCTTCCATAAAATAATGATGCCGGCCCTTTTAATAATTCCACTTTTTGAATACTGTATTCATCAACTTCAATACCATGCTCATCACCCCATTGTTGTCCTTCTTGACGAACACCATCATGCACAGTAACAACACGATTGTATCCTAGTCCGCGAATAACAGGTTTGCTAATAGCCGGACCTGTGCCCAAACTTGCAACCCCTGGAACCATTTTACTAATTGCATCAATGATATTACTGGAAGAAGATTGGAAAAGATCCGCCCTTTTAAGAATAGAAATTGGTTGAGAAGATAATTTGGTTTTAGTAGCAGATGCCACCCCAGTAACAGTAACTTCCTCGTGTTCAACAACGGTTTCAGTCATGCTGAAATTTTTCTCCGTCTTCCCGTTAATATCGATGTTTTCAATAATGGTGGCAAAACCTTGAAATGAAATTTCAACTAAATATTTGCCTGTGGGCATTCCCTGACTTATAAAAGTTCCATTCGAATCAGATATCGTTCCTGTTTTTGATTCATGAAAAAAAATGCTGGCGCCATTGAGTGGACTTCCCGTTTTTTGATTTGTAATTTTTCCGGTTAGGTAAGATTTATTATTCCCTGAGCCAGAATTGTTTTTGATAGTTGGACCCTGTTGTGCATTTGCGATGCCAATGAAAGCTGTAAATCCGAAAATTACCTGTAATAAAAAATTGCGCATTGTTACATTTTAGAGCTACTGATTAACATTAATGCAGGTAGTAAAAGTTGAGTCAAAACCGAATCAAGAATTGCAAATATATTATAGGCTTAAAGATTCTATGTTCCATTTTTGTTTTTTAACGAATGTATATCAGTTCATAATTTCCAGCATTAGGGACACTAACAGCTTTTTTCGGCTATTTTTTGTCATAAAACCGTTTTTTTTCATGTTTTTAGTCAATAATTCTGCTTTAGGATGCAGCAATTAAATGCATTTTATGTCTATATTTAGGGGAACTTAAACTCCCCTCATGACCGAACAGGCAATTATCTCGGGTTGTTTACACAATGACGTTGCTGCGCAGCGGGAGTTGTATAACCGATATAGTCCGAAAATGCTCAGTGTTTGTTATCGTTTCGCACAAAGTCGCGAAGACGGTGAGGATATGCTGCAAGAAGGATTTATCAAGGTATTCACCCAGATACATACTTTTCAAAATAAAGGTGCTTTTGAGGGATGGATTAGAAGGATAATAGTTCATACTTGTATCAATTTCTTAAAGAAGCATAAGAAATTCAACGAAAGTGTTGATTTAGATTATGCAAGTTATTTACAGGTTAAAGAAGAAACGGTTCCATCTATCATGCAGGCACGCCAAATTGTTGAATGTATCAGATTGTTGCCATTAGGTTACCGAACGGTATTGAATTTGTACGCTTTGGAAGGTTTTAGCCATAAAGAAATTGGCGCTATGTTGGACATTGAAGAAAGTACCAGCAGAAGTCAATATACCAGAGCCAAAACAATGCTGGAGAATATCCTAATAAGAAAACAAATCATCGAGAGGCCAAAAGAAGAATTCAACTTATTGGCTACGTTGAAAAAATAGTTGCTGCTGCCCTGCGTATGGATAACAAGATGTACCAAGACGAATTGGAAGAATTTCTTCAGGATGAGATCAAAGACCATCGTATGTACCCCTCTGACCAAATTTGGAGGAATATACAAAACGAGGTTCATGGTCCTCAAACTTGGCCAGCACTAACATTTATTTCCCTATTCATTATTTCAGCACTTACAGTTGCTACGCTTATCAATAATCATCCTTCAGAGAAAACGGCCAAATTGATCGTTCTGAAATCGGGTAATAATAAAAAACCTTTGCCAGCTAATCAACCAGCTGTTAATTCAGAATTCAACGCTTATTCAGCTGAGCAAGTTACAGCTTCCACCATTGCACAAATTGAACAGCAACGCATCATAGACGAGTCGAAGAAAATTATTACAGAAGCCCCTGTGATTGCCATGCGTTTTATTAAAGAGGATGCAGGAATTGCGATTGCTGAGAAAACATTGAAAGAAAAACAACTACCTACCAAGCCTTCTTTTATATACGAAACAGTTCAGTTAAACAATACCTCAGAAAATTCGGCCTCCCAGGAAAATGTTGAAAAGACAAATTTTCTCATTGACGTGCCTGAAGCAAATGCTACTACTCAAATTCAACAAGAAAACAATACGACTATTATTGGAAATTCGATAGAAAAGAACTCTATAATAGCACCGGTTAAGGCTAAGAAAATTTCTGATGCAAGTTCAACTGACGAATATCTAAAGGAATTCGCTTATAAACCCGTCACTACAATCAGTGCGAAGAATTCAAAATTTGGATTTGGTTTCTTTATCACTCCTTCCACAAGCTATCGTAGTTTATCAGATTTTAAAGCAAAAGAAATTCTGGGCACTGCTCCTGCATCAGCACCTGTAGGATTGAATTACACTACCAATATCAACGAAATCGTTCGTCACAAACCAGCAGTAGGATTAGAACTTGGATTTGCGGTATTGTATAACATGACAAACCGAATTAAATTCAAAACAGGATTCCAATTCAATATCCGACAATATTATATTGAGACTTTCCAGTCTGTAGCAGATGTAACTACTATTTCATTAGTGAATAATCACGGCATTGAAAACGTAAGTGTTTTATCACTTTACAATAATAATAACGGATACCGCAATGCAGAATTAGATAATAAAATGTATCAGGTTTCCATCCCAATTGGATTCCAGTATGATGTTATAAAAGGAAAACATTTAGGCATCACAGCTGAGGCATCCATTCAACCTACATTTACCCTGAATAAATCATTATATCTTTTATCTACTGATTATAAGCACTATGCAGATGGCAATAGTTTGATGCGAAAATGGAATATCAATAGTTCCTTAGGAATTAATCTTACCTATCAAACTGGTGTATATCAATGGTTCTTAGGGCCGCAGGCTAGATTCCAACATCTTCCTACATATTCGAACAAATATCCTATCACGGAATACCTGATGGATTATGGTATTCGTCTTGGTTTTATCAAACAGATTAAATAATTTATCATCACTTTGTTAAAGCAGTATGCTCATTTGAACAAAATGATGGTACTAACGTGCTTTTGAATATTTTTGGCTATGAAAAATTCCATCTATCTTTTTGCTATCCTTCTATTAATGGCTAGTTGTAAGAATAAGAAACCTTTGAAAATGGAAAAAGCCAGTTCAGATACTACAAGATTTTACTCTTTAAATAATTTCTTCAAAGAGCAAATCGTAGATGTGGATCTACGTGCCTATAATATTTACCTGATCAAGGAATTGAATGGCAAAAAAGATTCTTTGAGTATTGATAAAGACCAGTTTAAAATACTGGCCTCTGATTTTTTAAATAAAGATGTGAGTACGCCTGAGATGCACGATAAATATACAGAATCGGTATTCCATGATCTTAGCACCAATAGTTACACTTTAAACTACCGACCAAAGTCGGCAGACGAATCCATCCAGAATATAGATATTTTATTGGATGAGCATACTAATATTGTAAAGCGTGTTTTTATTCGAATCGAAACAATGCATAAAGACACGAGTATCATTGAACAGTGGAATTGGAAGGCCGACAAGAGTTTTCAGATCAATCGATTTTCGAAAACACCCGGTGGGTTTGTGTCCAATGAATTTAATTTTGTCAATTGGAATGATCGAAAAAAATGATAGTGTAGGATGACCGCAAAAGAGTTTCAAAAAATAGCCCACAGTATTCCTACAAATCCTGGTATTTATAAATACTATGATGACAATGATATTCTATTATAT
Organism: Chitinophagaceae bacterium; assembly: GCA_947371755.1. Taxonomy (GTDB): domain Bacteria; phylum Bacteroidota; class Bacteroidia; order Chitinophagales; family Chitinophagaceae; genus Sediminibacterium. The sequence goes on along the minus strand of CANBQT010000047.1, from coordinate 2,104 downwards.
GTAGGAAAAGCAAAGGATCTTCGGAAACGCGTAAGTTCTTATTTTTCAAAAACCTTTACTACTTACAAAACACACGAACTTGTTTTACGAATCAAAAAAATTCAATTCACTATTGTTGATTCGGAGCAGGATGCATTTTTATTAGAGAACTCTCTGATCAAAGAATACCAACCTAAATACAATATCAATTTAAAAGACGACAAAACATATCCATTTATTGTAATTAAGAAGGAGCCCTATCCAAGAGTATTTTTAACCCGCAATAAGATAAACGATGGTTCAGAATATTTAGGACCGTTCACTTCTGCAGGAAATGTGCGTGAATTAATATCATTTATACGGCAATTTATTCCTCTGCGAACTTGTAAACTTCCTTTATCTGAATCAAATATTCAAAAGGGAAAATTCAAGGTATGTCTTGAATATCATTTGGGGAATTGCAAAGCGCCATGTGTAGCGTTTCAGAATGCTGCTGAATATGATGATGGGTTACAACAGATGCGCAATATGCTAAAAGGGAATCTGAATCCTGTAATTGTTCATTTCAAAAAAGAAATGCAACAAGCAGCTTCAGAAATGGCATTTGAGAAAGCTGAGTTAATCAGAAAAAAAATAGACCACTTAGAGAACTATGAGGCAAAATCGATTATAGTCAGTAAGCATTTATCAAACCTTGACGTATTCTCTATTGTTCGGGAAGCGCAGTGGGGTTATGTGAATTATTTGATGGTTCAAAATGGCACCATTGTTCAAACTCATACTGTACCATTAGAAACTAAACTCGAAGAAACAGATGAGGAGGTATTAAGTTTTGCCGTTGCTAATTTGAGAACAACGTTTAATAGTTTATCAAATGAGATCATTGTACCCATTTCAATTGAGTATCCAGATCCTTCAATCACCATCACCATTCCTAAAGCCGGAGATAAAAAGAAATTATTAGAGCTCTCTGAAAAAAATGTATACTATTTTAAAGAGGCCTTGCATAGGAAACAATTATTGCATTTAGAAGGCAAAACAGATCAGGAAAAGAAAAAAGTATTGTACGAGTTACAAGACTACTTACAACTTTCTGAAGTACCCACGCATATTGAGTGTTTTGATAACAGTAATTTCCAGGGAAGTTTTCCGGTATCGGCAATGGTATGTTTCAAAGATGGTATGCCCAGTAAAAACGACTATCGACGTTTTAATGTAAAAACAGTTGTTGGCATCAATGATTTTGCAACGATGACAGAAGTGGTTTACAGGCGTTATAAGCGCGTCTTGGATGAATCTCTCCCAATACCTCAATTAATTATCATTGATGGAGGCAAGGGGCAGTTGAGTGCAGCTATGGAGAGTATCAATAAGTTAGGATTGCACGGCAGAACAACTGTGGTTGGTTTAGCCAAAAACGAAGAGGAATTATTTTTTCCGGGTGACAGCAGTTCCATAAAAATGCCCTGGGATAGCGATAGTTTAAAACTTGTAAGGAGGATCAGAGATGAAGTGCATCGATTTGGAATTACATTCCATAGAAATCAACGTTCGAAGGGAAGTTTTAAAAATGAATTAGAAACAATTGCAGGAATTGGCAAACAAACTGCTGAACAACTACTGAAACAATTTAAATCAGTAAAAAATATAAAGGAGCAAAGCTTAGACAATTTAAGTAGCATCATTGGCCCACAAAAAGCAGGGTTAGTTTTTGCCCATTTTCACAATACTGAAGAAGGAAAGGCGTAAAAAAGGGGCCAGGATGAACATCCAGCCCCGTTTTAAAATCCAATATCCTATGAAAAACCATAACTAAGTTAAGTATTCTATCGCATTAAAAAAAGAGAATTCATCCCTAAAACTGCGTTTTTTTGACAATTTTCAAAAAAAAAGAGGCGAAATCGCCTCTTTTTTAAATATTATATGTGGTATTACTCTAGTAAGCCCAAAGATCTTGTTCGTAATTAAAAATTTTCTCTTTAATATTCTGACCTTCTAATAATCGCATCAATGGATCTTTGATCAAACCATTTAAGTATTTATCTCCGGGATTATTAATGGTTGATTTGATGACGTATCCAGAGAAATAACGGCTTTCAAAAAGCTCTTCCCATGACATACGACC
>CANBQT010000046.1 GCA_947371755.1 Chitinophagaceae bacterium | reverse complement strand
ATGCGTAACGACACCCTGAAATTTGCAGCAGCAGGCGTGGAACGCGATTGGAAAATGCGACAGGAACTGAGAAGTCCCCGCTATACCACCCGCTGGGAAGAACTCCGCGAAATAAAATAAACTATTTTTTAAAATATTATCTTTTACTGACCCTCTACCTACTTATTGATGAGCAATGCCTAACACACAAACACAAGAGGTTGAACAATAGCAGCCATTTTCTGTTACGGTTTATTAGTACATTGTAATATAAAACATAGGCATGACTAAAAAATTATTCCCCCTCTTTCTATCTTTATTTCTAGTAGGCTTTATAGCTGCACAAAAAACAACGGCTATTACCTGCGGTCAGGTTTTAAATACCCGCACTGGTGAAATTTTACAGAATCAAGTGATCTATATTAAAGGCAACCTGATCGAGTCGATTTCGCCAGCAGCGGGTTTTAAATTAAAGGCTGATACCAGCATCAACCTTTCTGCATTTACCGTTTTACCCGGCCTCATCGATTGTCACACACATGTGCTTTTACAAGGTGATATTACCAGTGAAGACTACGATGTACAGGTACTCAAAGAATCTATCCCTTACAGAACCATCCGCGCTGTTCGCAGTGCAAAACAAAGTGTGATGAATGGTTTCACTACCATACGCGACCTGGGTACAGAAGGTGCAGGATTTGCGGATGCTGATATCAAAAAAGCCATCAATAAAGGCGAAATGGAAGGACCCCGAATGTTTATTTCTACCCTCGCCATCAATACCACCGGACACTATCCACTCAAAGAATCTGACTATGCCTGGGAATTAAAAATGCCCAAAGGCTTACAGGAAATAACTGGAGCTGATGAAGGCAGAAGAGCAGTTCGGGATCAGATCGCTCATGGTGCTGACTGGATCAAAATCTATGCAGATCGTGGGTATACCAAACAAGCAGATGGTTCATATAGAAGCTTACCCAACTTTACTACGGATGAAATAAACGCCATTGGTGATGAGACCATCCGATCCAATAAAAAGCTCAGTGCCCACGCTGTTACCAGAGATGGAATCATTGGAGCCATCAATGCCGGTGCAACCAGTATCGAACACGGTTTTGGTATGGATGATGATTGTATCAAATTGATGGTAGATAAAAAAGTGTTCTGGTGCCCCACCATCTACGTGAACGAATATGTAGCAGAAGGAAGAGCAAAAGCAGGTAGCCCCATCAACCTCTATTTTACTCAATCAGAACCCGAATTATTTAAAAAAGCCCTCAAAGCCGGCGTTAAAATAGCGTATGGTACTGATATTGGGGGGTATGACTGGAAATTGCCACAAGCAAGGGACTTTTCTTATATGGTAAATTTCGGAATGACTAACCTGCAAGCCATTCAATCGGCAACCATCACCGCGGCAGAATTATTGGGGCAAACCAATAAGATCGGCGAGATCAAAGCGGGTGCATTCGCAGATTTAATTGCGCTGAAAGGAGATCCTACCAAGGATATTACACTTTTAGAAGATGTAAAATGGGTGATGAAAGACGGTGGGGTAAAAAAATAACCCCTAAATTTCTTTGATACCCCTATTTTTGCGCAATTTCTAGGTAATGAATCAATCTTTAAACTCAAACGAATCAATCCCCTCAAAGAGGAAAAAAATCATCGTATTAGGTAGCGGCCCTAATAGGATTGGTCAGGGTATTGAATTCGATTATTGCTGCGTGCATGGTCTACTAGCCATCAAAGAGTGCGGTTTCGAAGCGATCATGGTAAACTGTAATCCAGAGACCGTTTCTACAGATTTCGACATGGCCGATAAATTATATTTCGAGCCTGTATTCTGGGAACATCTTAGAGAGATCATCGATCTGGAACAACCTGATGGCATTATTGTACAATTGGGTGGACAAACTGCTTTAAAATTGGCCAAAAAATTACACGAAACAGGCGTTCCAATTGTTGGAACTTCTTTCGAAAGTATGGATATGGCTGAAGATCGTGGCCGATTCAGCGACCTTTTAAAAGAATTAAATATCCCTTATCCAGAATATGGAACTGCAGTGGATGCTGATGAAGCGGTGGCTGTGGCTAATAAAGTAGGCTATCCGGTTCTTGTTCGTCCTAGTTATGTAATTGGCGGACAAAGAATGCGAATTGTGATTAACGATGAAGAGGTGGAGAAAGCCGTAATCAGTTTATTAAAACATATCCCAGGCAACAAGATTCTGATTGATCATTTCCTGGATCGTTGTCAGGAAGCAGAAGTGGACGCCATTTTTGATGGTGAGAACTTTCATATCATGGGTGTGATGGAACATATTGAGCCAGCTGGTATTCATAGTGGTGATAGTAATGCAGTTTTACCTGCATTTAACCTTACACCACTGATTGTTGAAACCATGGAATATTATAGTGAGAAAATTGCTCGTGCATTAAAGATCAAAGGATTGATCAATATTCAATTTGCCATTAAAGGTGATAAAGTATTTGTAATCGAAGCAAACCCACGCGCATCCAGAACTACTCCGTTTATCGCAAAGGCTTATCAGATCCCGTATTTGAATATTGCTACTAAAGTAATGTTAGGAGAAGCTAAGCTGACTGACTTTGTGATGGAAAATAAATTAGATGGATACGCTATTAAAGAACCTGTTTTCAGTTTCGAAAAATTCCCTGGCGTGAACAAAGAATTAGGACCAGAAATGAAGAGTACTGGTGAAGCCATCCGCTTTATCAAAGACCTTCGCGATCCTTATTTCCGTACACTGTACAAAGAAAGAAGTATGAACTTGAGTAAATAAATTTTACTATTCTATTTAAAAGCCACACTAGTTTTAGTGTGGCTTTTTTATTAGGTTAGAGAATGCCCTGGCAGCAAAAAAATAGTTGGCAAAGCATTCCTTTTCTTCGTTTGTTGATTCCCTTTTCAGCAGGCTTGTTAATAGCATATCATTTTGATGTATCAGAAGCAGTACTACAAAAAATAGCTTTCGTTTCTTTACTCGCAATCCTGCTGTTATATTTTGTACCCGCAGTTCAAAAAATCAAGTGGATCGCCATTGGAGGAATCGCTATTCAAATTCTATTGATGGTATTAGGAATAGCAATGTACAAGCTTCAGGATCTTAGAAATCAGGAAGCATGGATTGGTTATCGATACCACAAAAATGATACGATCATAGCCACCATACAAGAGCCACTTGTTCAGAAAAGAAAAACCTGGAAAGCCCTTGCCAGCATCATTGCGGTGAAACACCAAGGGAATTGGATGAACGCAAAATCTAATCTTCTGATCTATATTAAAAACGACAGCCTTAGTTCAACATTAGAAACTGGCGACGAAATAAAATTTCAAGAACCCTTACAAAAGATCACCAATGATTTTAATGCAGGCAGTTTCGATTTTGTTAGATACTGTCATTTTCAACAGATCTATTTTCAGGTATATCTTCCAAATGCTGCCATTGTACCATACAAAAAAAATAGCCCATCCTTTACATACTATTTATACGAAACAAGAAACCGGATCTTGAAGGTTATAAAGAAAGCTATCCCAGATAAATCAGAACAATCAGTTGCTGAAGCATTGCTGATCGGGTATAAAGAAGACCTTGATCGATCACTTGTTCAGTCTTATAGCAATACAGGTGTGGTGCATATTATAGCCATCAGTGGGTTACACCTTGCGATGATATATGGACTTCTTATTTATGTACTGCAACCCATTGGCAATAAAAAATGGAATAACTATTTCCGCACCATGATTATCCTTTCTATATTATGGGGGTTTAGTTTTATCACTGGTGGTGCTGCAGCCATTCTAAGATCAGCAGTTGGTTTTTCATTTTTATTAATCAGCAAAAGTTTAGGGTATAAAAATTATACTTTGAACACCCTTGCGGCTTCTGCTTTTTTTCTGCTGTTGTACAATCCATTCTTATTATGGGATATCGGTTTTCAATTGTCGTATACTGCAGTGTTGGGAATTGTTTTATTTAGTGGTTATATAGAACATTGGTTCAATTTCAAAAACAAATTGCTTCAATTCATCTGGCAATTAAACAGTATCACTATAGCTGCACAGGTACTAACTCTTCCTATTATTTTATATCAGTTTCATCAATTCCCGAATCTCTTTCTTTTTACTAACTTTTTAGTAGTGCCATTATCGGGTATTATTTTATACGCAGAATTATTAATACTACTGGTAAGTCCTATACCCATATTATTAAAATGGATGGGCGCTCTTACAGGTTATTTAATAACACAAATGAATAACATCATTGAAAGAACCAACCGAATACCCTTTGCCCTTACACGAAATATTTCTATCAATCTATCCGAAACCATTCTTTTATACCTGCTGATCACCGCACTATTCATTTGGCTTTTACATAAAAAATCGAAGAGTTTTCTGGTCGCCTTGAGCATTATTTGCCTATTTGTATTGATGAGAAGCCTTTCCCATTTCTAATTTTTTATCTTTCCCCAATCTTTGAAAACCTTCTGTGGAAAATAGATTCATGGAAAAAAGCGCCCGAAAACTTACATTTGCCGCTCCAATTGAAGCCCTAAGGGAAATTATCATCGACCATAACAGGTTAAGAAAATTCATCATGCAAAAGAAAATTCAATCAGCACTCATCTCCGTATTTTATAAAGACGGATTAGAACCTATTGCCAAACAATTACAGGCCTTAGGAATTACCATCTATTCTACAGGCGGAACCCAGAAATTTCTGGAAGACCTTGGAATTACATGTGTAGCTGTTGAAAGCTTAACAACCTACCCTTCGATTTTGGGTGGCCGTGTTAAAACCCTGCACCCTGCCATTTTTGGTGGGATCCTTGGAAGAAGATACGAACCTCAGGATCTGGTTGAAATGAAAGAATACAATATTCCGGAAATTGACCTCGTAATTGTTGATCTATACCCATTTGAAGAAACCCTTCGCTCAACTTCAGAAGAAAAACTGATCATCGAAAAAATTGATATTGGTGGTCCTTCCATGATTCGTGCAGCTGCTAAAAACTTTAAAGATTTAGTGGTAATTGCTGCAAAAGATGATTACGCTTCTTTAGAAAAATTATTAGACACACAAAAAGGCGAAACAACCATAGAACAACGCAGAGCATATGCTGCAAAAGCTTTTGAAGTAGTGATGCACTATGATATTGCTATTAGTAATTATTTTAATCCAGGCATTAGTCAGGCTTTAAGATATGGCGAAAACCCACATCAATCTGCAGTATTTCATGGCGATCTTACACAACTCTTTACCCAATTAAATGGTAAAGAACTGTCTTATAACAATCTTGTAGACGTTGATGCAGCTGTTCAGTTGATCAAAGAATTTAGCGCTTCTTCCAATAAAGTATTTGGTATCATCAAACACACCAATGTTTGTGGTATTGCAGAAAGGGCTTCTGTAAAAGAAAGTTGGGATGCGGCATTGGCAGGAGATCCCGAAAGTGCTTTTGGAGGTGTATTAGTATGTAATGGTACCATTGATAAAGCAACAGCTGATGCCATCAATGAAATTTTCTTTGAAGTATTAATTGCACCTGCATTTAACGAAGATGCACTGGCTGTTTTAAAAACTAAGAAGAATCGAATTTTATTAGGATTAAAAGCTGATGGTGCTGCCATCAAAACTCCTTCCAAATCTTTATTGAATGGAACATTGAAGCAAGGATCCGACGAAGGTAATTTTAGCAAATGGGATGAAGTGGGCGGTCGTGCAACTACTGAAGAAGAACAAGAGAATTTAATTTTCGCCAATATTGTTTGCAAGCACTTAAAGAGCAATGCTATTGCCTTGATCAAGAATAAACAATTAGTTGGCAAGGGTTGCGGACAAACCAGCAGGATCGACGCATTGCGCCATGCCATTGAAAAAGCGCATCAATTCAAATTCGATTTGAAAGGTGCTGTGTTAGCAAGTGATGCATTTTTCCCTTTTAACGACTGTGTACAAATTGCACATGAAGCAGGAATGGAAGCATATATCCAACCTGGCGGCTCCGTTAGAGACAAAGACAGTATAGAATATTGCGTTCAAAATAATCTTGCAATGGTAATGACCGGATTACGCCATTTCAGGCATTAATCTGGTTCTAATAAAAATGGCAGCGAACAAACAAAGAGCATATATCGCATTATTGATCACCAGCCTTGTATGGGGTACCACATGGGTGGTGAGTAAGATTGGTGTGCAAAAGACCCCTGCTTTTGAAGTTGCTTCTATTCGACAATTCAGTGGTGGTATCATTTATGTTTGTTTTTTTCTATTCAAAGGCTTGCCACTACCTACCTGGAAGCAGTTTCGTTGGCTTACCCTCATGGCGGTTCTGATGTTCGTTTCGTCAAATGGATTGGCCACCTTAGCACTCAGATATATTCCAAGTGGTTTGGCAGCATTAATTGCAGCACTATATCCCTTATCAGTAGTGTTGATCGAAATGTTTGTTTACAAAAACAATAAGATTAACTGGGGTACTTTCATTGGTTTGTTTTTAGGTATTGCAGGAATTGCTCTGGTATTTTATGACAGTGCTTTTCATAATCATACAGAAGGTTTCTGGTATGGGGTTGGGTTATCCATCATTGCGATGATTACCTGGGCTGTTGCCACCATCTTTATAGCCAGAAGAAAAACAGACATGAACGCTTATTATGCTACAGGCTGGCAGATGCTGATTAGTTCTTTCTTAATGTTTCTGATTGTATTGGCCACAGGCGATAGTATTCCAATTGCAAGTATTCCGCTACAAACATGGGGCGCCTTAGTTTATCTGGTTTCAGCAGGTTCCATCATTGCTTTTATCGCATTCATTTACTCGATGAAAAATCTGGAACCTGGTATCGCATCTTTATACGCTTATGTAAATCCGATTGTTGCCATTTTAGTAGGCTCTTTCATCATGAATGAAAAATTAACTACCAATATTATCATTGGATCCTTGATTACTTTGGGAGGTGTTTATTTAGTGAACAGGAGTTTGAAGGCTTTGAAATAATTAATGCCTGAAATTTTCTTTTAAAAAATCGATATACATTTTTTTCCATTCTACCCAGTCTGGTTGATCCGTTAAAAAATGATTGTGAAAAATGCAGATCATTTCTCCTTTCACTTTTTTAATTTGATCCCACATTGCTTGTAACTCATTTTTTGCTTCATAAACAGGTAATCTCAATTCAAAAATACTATTCGCATCCATATAACAGAAGGGATGAATTTTCAGATTTGTAACCTGCTCATGATGGAAATCATACCAAAAAAACGGATTGGCATAAGATGCCCTGAAACCATTGCTGGTACCGTATCCCAGCGTATAGTCTTGCTTAATCCCTGCTTTTAATAACAGTGGATATGTTTCGGGGATGGTCATTTTTAAGTAGTGTTGTCTGGAACTAGTTACTGGTTTCTTTGTAAGGTCTGATAAAGTATTGATTTCCTTTTCTAGTAAACTATCCTCTTCACCACTTTGCCAGGAAGGATGAATACCTGTAGCATATTTTCCTACTGTTTTAATAATGAGTGCTTGTAATGCTTTTTTAGAAGGATGTATGTTTTTATCAACCCCCTTTCTTTTATCTGCTAATAGAAAAAAGTAAATAGCTGGCAAATTGTACCTACTATTGATCTCATCCAGAAAGTCAAACTGATCGTAAGGGTCTTTATGATAACCCGAATAAACATTTCCTCTTTCTAAAAAGCTTTCTAACTTACCTGTTAACAGATCTCTATAAAATCCAAAGAGATTTTTAAAAAATGGCTGATGCAAATAACAATAGGCTATGTCAACATCATAAGTTGGAATAAACGAAAATACCTTTTGGGGTAGTTGATAATTTGGGAAGTAATGCTGAACCTTACTTTCAAATGCTAAAAGCCAGAGGTCTACCAGTGGCAAGTGAAGAAAGTTATTTTTATACGCGGCACTATTGGTATGCGCATATCGACCATATTGATCAGGTGTAAATGGTTGCCATTCTTCATAGCGAGAGATCAGATAAAAAGCTGCTGATAAAAGATCAAACGGAATTGTTCCTGAATCGGTTTTAAAAAAACTTGTGAGACCATTCCAATCAAAGCAAAGGATCTGCTGGTCTTGCATATTTTGCTGGAACAATAAACCCGAAGGTGTTATGGTAAGGTCTTGCTCTGAAAATTTCTCGTTCGAATAATTCAGCTTGGCTGAAGGGTAATTAATATATGCCCACTTATCAGTTGTGATGGTTACTTCCTGATTAAAGAGAGTAGCACAAATATATTCCAGTCTCGGGCTGGAGATAGGGCTGTAAATTAATAACACGAAGTATTGATTGAGTTAAGCTTGCTTTTTACCTGCTTTCTGGTCTTCCCACATTTCGCTGAATGTTTTAGCACTGAAATCTAATTCAGAACGATGTGTTGTCCATCCCTTGAATATTTTATTCACCATCCAGTTCTTCAATTTCCCATTCCCCATATTCATTAAGGTTCTATTCAAACTAGCTGTTCTCCAGGCTTTCCAGGCGATACGCTCTGCAATAGTGCTACTTCCTCCTACAACGGCCTCATGTCTGTTGTCGAGTAATAGTTCATGAAGATTAATTCTGACCGGACAAACTTCTGTACAATTTCCACAAAGCGATGAAGCATAACTTAAGTGCTTATAATCTTCCATCCCCTGCAAATGCGGGGTGATTACTTTCCCTATGGGACCACTGTAAGTTGTTTCATAGGAATGCCCCCCAATATTTTTATAAACAGGACATGCATTTAAACAGGCCCCACACCTGATACAGTATAATGCTTCTCTGGTAATTGGGTTAGCCAATAAATTAGTACGGCCATTATCTAATAGTATCACATACATTTCTTCCGGACCATCTGATTCACCCGCTTGTTTAGGTCCGGTTATAATGGAATTATAAACTGTAACACGCTGTCCAGTACCGTAGGTTGCAAGTAAAGGCCAAAACAATGGAAGATCATGAATAGAAGGAAGCATTTTTTCTATCCCTACCACCGCAATATGTGTTTTCGGGAAGGCACAACTTAATCGTGCATTTCCTTCATTTTCGGTAACCGCAATGGCACCAATATCAGCGAGTAAAAAATTAGCTCCAGTTACACCCACTTCAGCTTGCACATATTTTTCACGCAATTTCACCCTTGCTACCAGCGTCAATTCTTCTGGTGAAAGTCCACCCGGTGTTCCCAGTTTATCTGCAAAAAGTTTTGCTACATCTTCCTTGCTTTTGTGCATGGCAGGGGTAACAATATGATAAGGAGGTTCTCCATCCAGCTGTTGAATATATTCACCCAGATCGGTTTCAACGCTTTCAATTCCTATTGATTCAAGATAATGATTCAGATGAATTTCTTCCGTAACCATACTCTTGCTTTTCACAAGGGTTTTACATTTTTTTGCCCGACAAATTTTCCCGATTTCTTCCAAGGCCTCTTCTGCGTTCTCTGCCCAGATTACTTTTGCACCACGAGCTGTGATCCTTTTTTCAAAATTTTCGAGATGGGTATCTAAGTGTTCAATGGCATCCCATTTTTTATTTTTTGCAATCTCTCTGGCAAGCAAATTATCAGAGAACTGCTGTTTGCCAATAGGTACCACCGCATTGTATTTGCTAATATTAAAATTGATCTTTCTGCGATGATCCAGATCAGCTGCTTTAATAGTACTTTTTGCAATAAATGATGCGGCGTTATCTTTCATGTATCAGCTATTTCTTTTTATTCAATTCTTTAGCAGTTGCTTCCAATGCCTCATAGAATGCTACGCCATATTTTCTTGTAATAGATTCTTTCAAGAAAATATAAACCGGCATTTTTAATTTTTTACCCAAACTACAAGCTGCAGCACAAAGATCTTCTCTTGGTTCGTAGTTCACATATTCAATTTCCGGATCGCGTTTGCTTTTTTTAATCCTAATGGGAAACAAATGGCAACTAATTGGTTTTTTCCAATCCAGTTTCCCGTCGTTATACGCGTCTTCAATACTACATTTTATAATACCATATTTATCGCGGTAACCATAAGCACAGATGGTGCCATCAATAGTAGGTGTAACCCATCCAAATTCCTGGTCGTATAAATATTTACCCTGCTTAGTGATTTCCTTAATTCCCTCTTCGGTCATATATGGCTTGATCACTTCATAATATTCATTTAATTTTTCCAGCTCCCATTTTTCCATGGGTGCACCAGCGTCTCCGTCCTCACAGCATCCACCCTTGCATTTATTGAGATCGCATACGAATTGCTCTTCAATAATCTCCTCACTTACCAGTACATTATCAATTGCTATCATAATTTACCTATTCTAATTCTTCTTCCAAAGATAAAGGCTATCCGGGTTAATGGGGTACTTGCAGGCATTTGTTTTTAGATTAATTTGTGGTTAGAAACCTTTTTCAGATGTCAAAGAAAATTTTATTGCTGAATCTACTACTGGTTTTTACAGTTGGATTATTTGGGCAGTCGATCAAAAAAATCAATCGAAATTTACTGAGAGAAGCTCCTGATAGCTTTCATGTGGTATTTTATACAAACAAAGGCGAATTTGAAATTGCAGTATATAAAAATTGGTCGCCTTTGGGAGCTACACGTTTCTATCAATTGGTAAGATCTAAATTCTACCAGAATATGTATATATTTCGAAGTACGAATAAATACGTCCAATTTGGTATTACAGACCACCCGGAATTGAATAGTTATATGGATAAAAAAAGCATCCTCGACGAGAAACTAATTCAATCGAATACCGCTGGTAGCGTTGCGTTTGCAACTGGGGGTGAAAATAACAGAACCGTTCAAATTTTCATAAATAAAATTGATAATCAATGGTTGGACCCAAAAGGCAATTACAGAACTTACACGCCAATTGGAACTGTTATAAGGGGTTTAGATATTGTGAAAGACTTCTATGGAAATTATCAGGATACCATAGCTTTTCAATATCAAGATTCTGTGATGAAGTATGGCAATATTTATTTAGAAAAACATTTCCCCGGGCTTGATAAAATTAAGAAAGCAAAGGTCAAATAATTATTTGCGCCACTTGAAAGTGTTGATCAAATGCTTCATATCTTGTAACAAAAATTGATTCACTATCCCTAAAGAATCGGCATTCGGGGTGGCATCAAAATACAAAGCTCCTCTCAAGAAATGCTTGGTAGAATCGGTTAAATAAAACTGATTAGAAGTTGCCACGTCTCCCCCTACAGAAAAAAACATCCCATGAACCTGGTTCGATGTATTGATCAATGAGTCGTCTATCGAATATGCTTTGGAGCTATGTTTACCTGTAAGGATGTATGCGTGTTTAATCAGCGTATCGAAATTGTTTTTTCCTACTTCTTTGTAACTCACATAGATTCTCCCTGAAAATTGAGGGAAGTCGATATTGATCCACCAGGGATTCTCGGTAGTGCCCCCAAAAAATGTACTGTCTTTTAACACTTTGGCATAAACTGGATACTCGAATGTATAAGGGTATCCAGGTTGGTTAAATTCCTGATATTCATGCTTCGGAAAATCTATATTGAAATAACCTTGCGGCTTGGCTGTGAAATTGCTATTACAAGAAGCTATCGAAAATAGAATTGCCACTATATAGAAAACTATCAGGCTCTTGGTAAGTATCTCCTTTTTAAAACGGATCAAAAATTGCGTCATTGTTGCGAGGTCTAGTCTGTAAGCTGTGGCTTAATAGTGATTTTAACTTTGTTGATCCTATGTTTCTCCAATTCCAAAACAGTGAATTGAAAATCGCCAGATTGCACAACTTGTAGGATCTGAGGGATTTCTCCTGCAAGTTCCAGCACTAATCCGGCCAATGAATCACTCTCTCCTTTTACTTGGTCAAATATATCTCCTTGTAGATCCATGATCCTACAAACATCATTCAGCATAGTTCTGCCTTCGAAAATATAATTGTTGTCGTCGAGTTTTTTATACCCTGAATCTTCTTCATCAAATTCGTCTTTGATATCTCCAATGATCTCCTCTAGAATATCTTCTAAAGTTACAATACCACTGGTTCCGCCAAATTCGTCGACTACTACTGCAAAGTGAATGTGTTTGGATTGAAATTCATTCAATAAATCCTCAATCAATTTTTGTTCATGTACAAAATAGGGAGAGCGCATGAGTACTTTCCAGTTAAAATCGTCTGCTTCATTCAAATAAGGAATCAGGTCTTTTGTATGGATCATACCCACAACATTATCCAGGTCTTCTTTGTAAACTGGCAGCCTGCTATAATGTAGTTCTTTTACAATTTCTATCAGTTCAGGATAAGAAGCAAGTTCATTGATACCATGCACATCCATTCTGGTTTTCATGATCTGCTTCACGGTGATATTTCCAAATTTCACGATCCCTTTCAGAATATTTTTCTCGTTTTCAGAAGCCGTACTATCCGTTGTTAAATCTATGGCATGATCTAATTCTTCCAAACTATAGGAACTACCAAAGGCCTTATTTGATAATCTTTTTTCAATAATATCCGAGAAACTCACCAGGCGTTTACTGAGCCCCGCGCAGGCATAAGAAACTGCCTGAACAATTCCACCAAAATCTTTTGCAAATCGAATGTTATTATTGGTGGCCAATACTTTCGGCATTACTTCACCAAATAGTACCAAAAGAAATGAAACAGAAATTACTTTGATCACGAACTCCACCCAGACTGCATCAAATTTTTCGAAATTGAACATGTCATCGATCAAAAGATTAGAAATAATAATAATGGAGATATTGATAAAACTATTGGCAATCAGTAGAGATGCCAATAAAGTTTTAGGTTCTTCTAAAAGATCAACTATTCTTTTATAGGGAGGTTGTTGTTTCGACTTGAGTAGATTAATGTCTTTATAAGTAAGCGAAAAAAAAGCTACTTCAGCACCTGCCAAAACAAAAGATAAAAACAATAAAACCAAAAGTACCATTACCAATACAGTTGTTCCCTGCGCCTGTATAGCGGATAAGAACGGGGGAGTTGTTAAAAAAGAAGACATTACCGAATGATAATCCAAAATCAAATTTTTAAGTTAAAAATCTAAACCCATCAGTTGTACCAAAGGTTCGTTACAAAAGTATCATTTTTGTGCTATCAGAAAGGCAGTCTCTCTCCTGGATCTCCTAATGGGGGTAAATCATCGGTATGAAAACCATCCAATCCTTCAGCGCCTCCACCACCTTCCCCTCTTTTATCTAACATGATCAAATTATCTCCCACCACTTCTGTGGCAAATTTCTTATTGCCTTCTTTATCTTCCCAACTTCTTGTTCTCAGTCGGCCCTCTACATAGATTAAACTTCCTTTGTGTAAATATTTCTGAGCCAGTTCTGCTAATCCCCGCCAAAGAACTACGGTATGCCATTCTGTTTGTGAGATCAACTTTCCCGATCTGTCTTTATAGGTTTCGGTTGTAGCCAGCGGAAATTTTGCTACGCCAATATTCCCTTCGAGATGTTGAACATCTGGGTCTTTTCCAAGATTTCCGATAAGCATTACTTTATTAACACCTCTCATACATTTGGTTTTAAGTTCGTCTAAATAGAATCTCTCTTAAAAATACCCCTTTTTAATAAACAAAAGCAGCCCTTCTAAAAAAATAACAACTAGTAAAGTAAAGGGTTATAAAGCCGCCAAATCAGATGTAATGAGCCAATCATTAATAATTTTCGGAAAGGCAAATTCTTTGATTTTTTGCTTCCCAAACCAATCCAAATTTTTTAAACTTGCAGGCATTTCCAATAATTCAACTTCAATAAAGCAAGCTTTGATTTGTTGATGCGTGAGTTGCTGTGTAAAGTTTTTTGATTGATGTAAAACAATGGCTTTATGAATACCTAATTGACCCTTTAAAAAATCCAGTATGATTGTTTGATCCCAATTGATTAGTTCATCGGATTCCAATAAATAAAATTCATGCAAATTTTGCCAGATATCTTTTTGTATCCGTTTCTGAACATGCCATTTTTGTTTGTGCTTAAAAACAAAATAATTTAAGTTCCTTTTCTTTTTCGAAAGTCGCTTTTCTTTTACGGGCAAATGATTCACTGTTGCTTCTTTAAAAGCCTTACAATGCATATGCAGTGGGCATTCTATACATACAGGAGCAAATGGTTTACACATAGTAGCCCCAAAATCCATCATTGCTTGATTAAAGGATGACGGATCATCTTTGTACAATAAACTTTCTGCGAGCTGGTGAAAATATTTTTTTCCTTCCGTACTGTCTATCGGAATTTGTATACCAAAATATCTCGACAATACACGATACACATTTCCATCAACTACTGCATGAGGTAATTGAAAGGCAAATGAAGCAATGGCAGCTGCTGTATACGGACCAATTCCCTTGAGGGTTAAAAGCAATTCATAGGATGCAGGAAATTTTCCTTCAAAGTCTGCTACCAGTTTTCTTGCAGTGAATAAAAGATTTTTACAACGATTATAATATCCTAGTCCCTCCCAAAGTTTAAAAACATCTCCATCTTTAGCTTTTGCCAAATCCTGCACCTTAGGATAGGCTTTGATGAATTTTTCATAATAGGTCATCCCTTGCTCTACCCTTGTTTGTTGGAGTATGATTTCGCTAAGCCAAATTTTGTAGGGGTCTTTGATACCCTTCCAGGGCATTTGCCTGGAATTATCGTCGAAATGCCATTGCATGAGTAAGCGTGTAAAAATGCTGTCCATGGGGCTGAAAATAACAATTATTAGCACTTGAACTGATTCCTGAATCAAATAACAGGTGAATATCTAATTTAACCAACCTTAATCTGCTTTAAACCATTTATCAATCAATTAGTAACGCCTATAAAAATTAAGCTATCTTACTTGCACAAACAGAATTTTTTATCGTATTTTGGTATTATACACCCACAAAATGTCAACCATATGAGAAAATCAGATCTAATCAATCAGATTTCAGATAAAACAGGTATCCCTAAAGTAGACGTTTTAGTAACCCTTGAAACCATGTTTAAAGAGGTGAAAGAAAGTTTGTCAAATGGGCAAAATATCTATATCCGTGGTTTTGGAAGCTTTATCACTAAGAAAAGAGCTGCCAAAATTGGACGAAATATTAAGAAAAACATCGCTGTAGAGATTCCAGAGCATTTTATTCCTGCTTTTAAGCCCGCAAAAGAATTTGTTGCAGAAGTAAAAACCAAGCGTAAGTCTGGGTAACTTCGCACAAATTTAATTCGTGAAAAAACAGCAATGGATCATTGTATTAGTAGGTCTAATACTAGTTTTAGTAATATATATAGGCGGGTTAACCAAAGCACCCAAATCGGACGCTCCTGCCGCTGCATCACCTCAATCTGCTGGAATTCAGCCAGTTACATCTGAAATATTAATTCAAAGAGCTAAACAACGTCTGAAGCCTGAGCAGGTTACCAGACTAATGGCCTTAGAAAGTTCTGTAAAAAGGGGTGATGTTAAAGACCAACAATTACACATATATCATCAGTTAGCGAAGTTCTGGTCGGACTCTGCCAAGATGTTCGAACCCTTTGCATATTATACTTCTGAAGCAGCGAAGTTGGAAAATTCTGAAAAAAGCCTCACCTTTGCCGCCCACCTGTTTTTAGATAACCTATTAACTGAGGGAGATCCGGCCATGCAACACTGGTTGGGTGAGAATGCAAAAGTTCTTTTAGATAAGGCGTTGGTGATTAATCCAGCTAATGATTCATCCAAAATTGGTTTGGGTATCTGTTACATGTTTGGCAATATTTCTGATAACCCGATGCAGGGAATTTTAGAAGTACGAAAAGTGGTACAGGAACATCCTGACAATTTATATGGACAATTGGTTTTAGGATTGGGTGGTAAGAAAAGTGGCCAATATGATAAAGCTATTGAACGATTTAAAATAGTAGTGGATAAACAACCGGATAATTTGGAAGCGATTTTTAATTTAGCCGAGACTTTTGAAATGAAGGGTGATAAAACAAATGCTGTTATCTGGTATCAAAAAGCCAGAGACATGATACAAGTACCAGATGCTAAAATTGCGCTTGACAAACGCATAAAGGATTTGAAGAAATAACAATTTATTTTTTAACTATATAAAATTACTTGGGTATGCCTTGTGGTAAGAAGAGAAAGCGTCATAAGATTGCGACGCATAAAAGAAAAAAACGTTTAAGAAAGAATCGTCATAAGAAAAAGAACAAATAGTTCTTCTACTAACATGATAGAATCCCCGTTCCGATTATTCAGGACGGGGATTTAACACTTATCTGAATTTAGCCACTCACCTTTCCTACGCTGCAACTTTACCTTTTCCTTCCTTTCTGGTGGCTAGTAATACAGATATTGATGTGAGGATGTATGCCCTATAATGGGCGAGTAATTGTGTATCTAAAAGTTGCGCTTTGTGAACAAAGAATTAATTATTAATGTAGCCCCAACAGGCGTTGAGATCGCTTTGCTGGAAGATAAAAAATTGGTGGAACTGCACAACGAAAAAGCAGACGCCAGCTTCGCAGTAGGTGATCTTTATCTGGGTAAGGTAAAAAAGCTGATCCCTGGATTAAACGCTGCTTTTGTTGATGTAGGCTTTGAAAAGGATGCCTTTTTACATTATACAGATCTTAGTCCGTATGCCCGTTCCATTATCAAATTCACACAGATTGCGATGAATGATAAGGATGAAAATGGGTTTGATTTTGCAAAATTTCAATCAGAACCTGAGATAGTAAAAACAGGTAAAATCAATGAAGTATTGAATGGGAAACCGAATGTATTGGTTCAGATTTTAAAAGAACCAATAGCTGCAAAAGGCCCTCGTTTA
The DNA here is from genome assembly GCA_947371755.1 of Chitinophagaceae bacterium. Taxonomy (GTDB): domain Bacteria; phylum Bacteroidota; class Bacteroidia; order Chitinophagales; family Chitinophagaceae; genus Sediminibacterium. The sequence continues at coordinate 5,775 of CANBQT010000046.1, read as the reverse complement.
AGTTGCGAATTGTCGTTACCAGGTCGCTTTGTAGTAGTTACCCCTTTCAATGAAATTGTAGCTGTATCCAAAAAAATACACTCTTCAGAGGAAAGAAAACGCTTACATAAAATTGTAGAAGCCATTCGTCCTAAAAATTTTGGCGTTATTGTTCGTACCGCTGCTGAAGGCAAGAGTACCGCTGAGTTACATCAGGATATGTTAAGCTTGGTTGCTATCTGGAATACCATTCAAACGAATTTGAAAGGTGCAGTTGCTCCTGCTAAGATCATGAGCGAACAGAACAAAACAACCAGTATTCTTCGCGATCTTTTAAGTGAAGATTTTAATCGTATTGTGATCAACGATAAAAATATTTATACTGATACCAAAGCCTACATTCAACGTATAGCTGCCGATAAAGCAGATATCGTTACCATGTACAATCATCCTGGTGCGATCTTCGATCATTTTGGCATTACCAAGCAAGTGAAATCTGCATTTGGTAAAACAGTAAATCTGCCTAGTGGTGCTTACCTGATCATCGAACATACTGAAGCTTTGCACGTAATTGACGTTAACAGCGGATATAAGAGCATTAGCAACAATCAGGAAGAGAACGCACTGGAAACAAATTTAGAAGCAGCAGAAGAGATCGCAAGGCAATTAAGGCTTAGAGACATCGGTGGAATCATCGTGGTTGATTTCATTGACATGAAACTGCCAGATAATAAAAGGAAATTACAGGAAGCTATGGAAGGTTTTATGAAAACCGACCGTGCAAGACATTCCTTATTACCAATTTCTAAATTTGGTCTGTTACAAATTACCAGACAGCGCATGCGTCCGGAGATGAACATCAACACTTCTGAAGTTTGTCCGGCTTGCAATGGCACCGGTAAAATCACTTCAACACTGATTCTGGAAGATGAAATAGAAAAACGACTGAATTACCTGGTATCACACGCTCATAATTCATTGACTTTAGCTGTACATCCCATAGTATATTCTCATTTGACAAAAGGTTTCTTCAATCCGATTATCAGGCAGTGGAAACGTAAGTATAAGATGAATTTAAAAGTGCAGGCCAATACCAATTATCATATCATCGAATTCAGATTCTTCAACGAACACGAGGAAGAGATCAAATTTTAATTGATCAAAAATATTCGCTTTAGTGCATAAAAAAAGAGACAGTTATTAGCTGTCTCTTTTTTTTGAAATAGGTAAAAGCTGCAGTGCAACTTTTACCTATTTTCCTATTAATAGTTAGGATTCTTAATTGCAGAACTTCCTGTAGCAGGTGGATTCTTTTCAGTTTCATCACCTGGAACATCCCAGTAGTCCATGAAGTTATAGTTGATAGTAGCATTGTTGTACACAACCTTGTTGAAGATCAATGTAGCACCATAACGACCACCACCTACAGCTGTGCCATAAGTCCATCCCCATCTACGAGCATCGTAGTAAGAAAGGCCTCTGAAAGCAAGAGCAGCATATCTTTCATTGGTTAACTCAGTCATTGCCTGAGCAACAGTTAATGAAGTAGATAATGGAGCAACTCCAGCACCTTGTGAAGCTCTAACAGCGTCGATCAAAGCTACACCAGCAGAAATATTTCCGCTTCTGATATTAGCTTCAGCCAGCATCAAAGCATTCTCTTCATAAGTTGGTCCGATATAAACTTCGATACCACCAATCTGACGAGAACCTAGAACAGGAATACCACTTAAACCAGCAGTAACACCATCCACTAAGCTCCAACGAGTAGTGTTAGTATTCGCATCACCGTAGAAAGTACCATTAGCAGCAGTGAAGTTAGCCAAACGCTTATCACCAGCAGGGAATGCTTGCACTAAACGCTCAGAAACTTTGTAAGTAGTATTTTGGTTAGAAGAAGCACAGATAGAAGCCACAGTTCCAGCAGTTGCTGAGAAGAATGAGTTACTGGTGCTAGATCTTCCTGTAAATACGTTCATACCTTTTTGAACACCTGCACTTGCATAAGTAACAACAGCAGTCCAATCAGCAGAAGTCATAGCAGGAATAGAAGCCTTGCTAATAGATGCAGATGGATTACCATTTACAAACGGAGCTAAGTGATTCAACAGAATATTACGAGCCAACATTGTGTTAATGGTAGCAATAAACTCTGCAGTACTTGGCGTATTTCCCAATCCAGTTTTGTTTTGAGATGGGATAATCTGATCCATCATTGCTTTATAATCACCTTGATTGCCAATACCTTTTAAAGTAGTTAAAGCAAGGTTCAATTGCTTGTTTGATTCAGCAATGATAGTTGCTTGTGGTACGAAAGTGCTTACTACAGTGTTAGAATGATCAACGATCAAACCAGCATAGTATAAAGTACCGATTTGTGCATAAGCATACCCTTTCCACCAATAAGCCCATGCTTTAACAGCATTTACTTTGTCAGCAGATAAAGAAGCGATGCTAGCCACATTTTCTAAAGTAGTGTTAGCAGAGTTAATCAATGCATACATATTCAACCACTCGTAGTACAAGGCATTATTACCTTGACCAGTAGAAGCTGCATTGTTAAAGCTTCTGATGATAGAAGTTGCCTGAGGAGCTGAGTTAGTAAAAGTTGTTGAACCAGGATTAGCTGGATCAGCAATAAAACTATCAGGAACACCCATAGTAGTAGTTTGGTTGTTAGAACCTTGGCCACCACCAACAACGTCTCCCATCAATTCATGGTAACCCCATGGTAAAGAGAAATAACTATCTCCTAACCAGCCATCACCATTACTAAAACCATTCCAGTAAACACTACCCTTTGCATAAGCTGCAAGGCCAGCTTCGGTGTTTACGTTACCGCCAAACGTAGGATCGTTTGGATTTTTAACATCTAACTGCTTCTTACAAGCAGTAGATGCCATTACCGTGATTAAAAAACATAGAAAATAGGCTCTGTGTTTTTTATTAAAATGTATTTTTTTCATTAGAACTAAATTGAAGATTAATAAATTAGAAGCCCAAATTCAAAGTAACTTGGAATGATTTCATGTTAGGGATAGTACTGTGGTCAATACCTCTATCAAATGCTGAGTTTGATGCACCAGAAGAAATTTCTGGATCAAATCCATGATAGTTTGTGAAAGTCACCAAGTTTCTTCCGCTAAACACCAATTGTGCTTTTTTCAACCAAGCTTGTTTAGCAAAACCTGCTAAATCAACACCTAGAGAAATATTTCTCAATCTTACATAAGAAGCATCGTAATAGAAGTAATCTTTAGTTACGTTATTACCCACACCTTTTGGAGTGTTACCCAATGCATAGTATGCAGAAGCATAATAAGCAGTGAAAGCTTTTGTTTCTCCATTGATAGTAACAGGAGTAGAATAATCACTGCTGATACCATCGCGATACATCCACTCGTTAGTTTGGTTATACAAGTGTGAACCATTGATCCAATCAAATTGGAAACCAAATGTGATGAAGTTTTTGTAAGTAAAGGTATTAGTGATAGAAGAAGTCAAAGTTGGGTTAGGATCGCCTAAAGAAGCAGCTTCGTCAGAGAAGAAGATTGCTTTAGTGTTTTTATTTACTACTCTACCTTGAACAATCTCATAATTAGATTGATTTGCTTTAGCGATAAATGGAGTAACGCCATCAGCTCTTACTTGATCAACAGCTGTTAAAGCGTGGTATCCATAGATCTCACCGATTTTTCTACCAGCAGCCAAAACTAGACCAGTTGAACCTGCAGAAGAAGTTAATGGAATATCTCCACCTACTACTTTGTCAATGGTTGAAGTTTGGTGACTGAAGTTAGTGGTTACATCCCATTGGAAATTCTTAGAAGAATATACTGGGATATTGATACCAACCTGCCATCCATTTGAAGACAAACCAATTGCGTTTGTTAACAAACTAGATGCACCAGTTGAAATAGGTACGTTTTGATAGAAGATAGCGTTATCAGTTTTTCTACTCCAATAAGAGAAAGAAAGGTTAGCAGTTCTGAACCAGCTGCTCTTATTGATATTGAAGTTGATATCTGTACCAATCTCAGTTTCAGAAGAAACTTCCACACCTAAGTCTGGATTTTTCTGAGCTGCATTGTTAGAATAAGAAAGGTCAGTACCTAATTGACGCGCACTCAAAGTTGGGTAACGGTCAAATGCACCTGGTTGAATACCAGCCTCACCATAAGCTGCTCTCAATTTCATAGAAGGAATAAATCCACTGATACCATTCCAGAATTTAAACGCATCAAGGTTTAAATATCCGTTGTAGTGAGGGAAAGTAAATGGCTTAGATCCTTCTCCGAAAGTTGAAGAGTAGTCAGTTCTGAAACCAGCGGTAACACCACCATAGTTTCCAATATCAAATTTCTGATTTACTACATAACCATAAGTTACAAATGGCTCTACATAGTCAGAAATAATATATTGAGACTGAGTTGCATTCATGTTGAATGGAGGAGTCAATGGTAAAGAATATCCACGAGTGTCATATTCTTTGTAATCATTCTTTCTGTAATCGTAAGAAAGTTGAGTGCTAGACTGAATTGGCAATTTCAAGTTGAAATCTCTTTGGAAATCCAAATTGATATAAGCTGTAGCTAAGAAATTCTGCTTAGTGTTAGCATATTGATAGTTAACCAACTCACCTGTGTTATCATCACCATTGTAGTTAGCAGCCCATGAACCATAGTAGTTAGAACTTTCATTCAAAGTTTGGTTGTAGTAAGTCCAGATATCATTCTCATTCTTGTAACTAACACCATATTTAGCGTTCAAGGTTAAGATTCTGTTTACTTTATAGTTCGCATCAAAGTTTTGGTTCACATTATATTGCTTACTATCTCCTTTAGTGTAATCTAATTGGTAGTAAGGGTTATAAGCGTTTACAGATACGAAGCTCGCTTTTTGGTAAGCACCGTAGTGACCACCAACGATTGTATCAGTTAAACTTAAGAATGGAGATGTGTTTAAGAAACCATAAACAGTTCCAACACCTGCATTGCTCGTACCATATCCATATCCAACTCCACCTGGAGCGCCAAGACCTGGGTGCATGGTATTTTTAACATAAGCGATACTAGTGATTGAACGAAGGGTAAATCCTTTGAATAATTCAACACCAATATTTGCAGTTAAGTTAGTTCTGTCTAAATAACCATTGTTCTTCAAGAAAGGAGAAGTGCTGTGGTTATTAGCAAAAGATAAACTGAAATCAACTTTATCTCCACCACCACTAATGTTAAGTGAGTTGTTGATTGAAGAAGATCCAGATAATACTTGAGCAAAATGGTCTACGAATTTAAAGTTACCAACATAAGGTTGATCACTTACGTTACGAGGATCCAGGATACCATAACGAGTATAGTTCTGAGTTTCACCAGGAGCACCTGGGCTAGTTCCAACGTTGCTACCATAACGGTAAGCCAAAGAACCAGAACCTAAAACACCACCTACAATTGGATCAACTTTTAAAGGCTGACCAGCAGTGAATCCACCTGAGTTGTTAGCAGAAATCATATTACCGCTAGCATCTGTTAAGTATGGATGTAATTTAGATTTACCGAAGTTTCCAGCATTGATGAAAGAGTTATCAGCATATCCAGAAGATACGTTGATATTCAATCTTCCTTTTACACCTTTTTTGCTGAAGATCTGAATTACTCCGTTCGCACCTTGTGCACCATAGATACTTGAAGAAGCCGCACCTTGTACCACCTCAACACGCTCAACTTGAGTCATATCTAAAGTAGAAAGGTTAGCAAATGGAATTTCAGCTCCATCTAACAAGATCAAAGGACGAGT
>CANBQT010000045.1 GCA_947371755.1 Chitinophagaceae bacterium | reverse complement strand
GTATTATTTCTAATGGCTCCCACAAAATTTTCCCAGTGTAATTCCAGTCCATTGTCTTCTCTTTTTTGTAAAGGCTTTACTACTTTGTTTTTCGCTTGACGTTCTTCAATCACTTCCCATCCCCCACGATCCAAAATCAGCGTACCATTATTGCCAATAAATGCGATGCCATGATCGCGATTATAAGAACCATTGTCAATACCCATCGCAGAATCCCATACTAAATTAAATTTCTCGAACTCGTATAAAGCGGTTAAGGTATCTGGTGTTTCTTCCGCTAATTCAGGATAAGCAAATTTTCCACCCAACGCACTTACAGAAATCGGATTTTCTGCTTTCATGCCTTGCACCGCATAATCCAATAAATGCACACCCCAATCCGTCATTAAACCACCTGCATAATCCCAGAACCATCTGAAATGAAAATGGAAACGACTGGTATTAAAAGTTCTCATAGTAGCCGGACCTAACCATGTTTTGTAATCGATATAATCCGGTGGAATACTATCTGCCACAACTGGCTGAGGACGCATCCAGCCCTGATAACACCACACTTTGGTGGTTCTGATATTTCCTAACTGACCAGAGTGCACAAAATCTAATGCATCTTTAAAATGCTTCTGACTTCTCTGCCACTGACCCACCTGTACAATTTTATTATACCTGTTTTTAGCTTTGATCATCAGATCGCACTCTCCGATTGAATTTCCTGCAGGCTTTTCTACATATACGTGTTTCCCAGCAGAGCAAGCATTGATCATTTGCAAAGCATGCCAATGGTCTGGAGTACCCACAATTACCGCATCAATATCTTTTCGATCTAATATTTTACGATAATCGCTATAAAGATCAACTTGTTTTACATCGGGTTGCAAGACTGCTAATTCCTGTTTTCTTTTGTTCAACACAGAACCATCAATATCACAGAGTGCCACTACTTGCACATTCTTTACTTTCAATGCGGCTACTGTGTTGGCCCATCCCATTCCGTTTACACCAATCGTGGCAACACGTAAAGTATCTGTTGTAAAAAAACTACTTCTTGCAAAACTTGGCACTGCAATCATGCCTGCAGATGCTAATGATATTTGTTTAATGAAATGACGACGTTGATTCATTTGATAGGTTTTTTTTAAGCTTATAATTTTTTTAAATAGGCAATACTCAACGGAATATTTTGAACTTCGATATTACTTTCATCCTCAATAAAGCAATGAACCACGCCATTCTTTTTAGCGAGTTTGATGATCTCTTTCCAGTTACCCTGACCCTGACCAACTGCCACATCATTCTCCGCAGGTGTTCCACCAGATAAATCTCCTACTACGCCTTTCTTCAAATCTTTTACGTGCAATAATTTAAATCGACCAGGATATTTTTTTAATAATGTGATGGGCATATCTGCTCCACCGCCATGCATGGTCCACAAGACATCCATTTCAAATGAAACATATTTGGGATCTGTGTTTTTGATCATGTAATCTAATAAGGTACCATCTTCGTAAGCATGAAATTCATAACCATGATCGTGGTAACATAAGGTAAGTCCATTCTCTTTTAATATTTTCCCTGCAGCATTAAATACATTAATAGCATTCTTTGCATCTTCCAAAGAAAACGCACTGTTTTTATGCGGAATCCAGGCGCACATCACAAATTTTGCACCGAATGTTTTAGCTCTTTCAACAACTACCTGAGGATCTTTCACAAGCTCACCAAATTCTGCACCAGTAGAGGGGATACTAATTCCTCTGGCGTCGCATAATTTTTTAAAATCAGCATTTGTAACGCCATTGGCGCCACTGGTTTCAATTTCTGTAAACCCTAATTCTTTAATAAGATCTAGTGTTTTTTCAACGCCTTTTGGAAAGTGATTTCTAAAAGTATAGGTCTGCACGCCTATAGGATAAGTGTATAATTTTTGTGCAGATACAAACACAACCAGCATTAATGCTAGCGCAAGCAAAGGATATCTTTTCATGGCAATCGTTTTTGTTAGGTTTGGCGAGAATTAAATTACTGAATTTTCTCTCAAAACTTCCATATTCTTTTATCTCCACTCAAACTCATGTAATAAAACCGCTCTTGGATCTACTACCAATAATTCTGGCTTAGTGGTAGATGGTATATTGAATTCGGCGGTTAAGCCATGCATGTTTAGTTTTACTATTTCTGTAGCAACTGCCCCTGTTCTATAAACGGCAATTTCTATAGGGAAGTCGAAAGGAATTTGAGAGCTTTGTGTTTGTTGCAGCTTTAGAACAATTTTATTATTAACAGCATCATAATTCCAGGAACCTTTTAATTGTAAATTATCCGAACGAAGCAGGTATTGGTTAAAGAAAGCTTTCAAATCCTGACCAGAAGCTGCTTCCATTTCAGCAATGAAATTACTGGTAGTGGTATTGGCATTGAAATACTTTTTATAATAGGCTTGTATGCCTTTTCTAAAATTGTCGTGACCAATTCTTTCGCGCAGCATGTGTAAGGTCCAGGCGCCTTTTTGATACGTGAGGCCACTGGTAACCAAACCAGTCTCTGCACTGCGATTCGCTACAATAGAAAATGTGCTGTCTTTTTTTGTGAGGTCATAAACTGTTTTACGAGCTGCTTTTATTCCAGTGTAAAATTCTTCATGTCCATATGCATTCTCTATGAATAATAAAGTGAAAAAAGTTGCGAAGCCTTCACTCAGCCAGGCATCATCCCAGGTAGATTCTGTTACAGCGTTACCAAACCATTGGTGTGCAATTTCGTGGATCACTACATTTCTTAAACGCACAGATTGTTCGCCAGTAACCAGTTTCTCATCATAAAAAATTGCAGAAGATGTTTCCATGCCGCCACCCACACTTTGCGTTTCTATGTTCGCAAGTTTTTCATAGGCATAAGGACCTACATAATCAGAATAGAATTGCAGTACTTGTTTGGTAGGTGATTTAAAATCCAGAAACCCTTTCTCTCTGTCTTTAGGATATACCCATGTTTGAATAGACTTGCCATTAAACTCATCCACATATTGCACCGCAAAGTCTGCAATGCCCAGCACGAATAACCAACAAGAAACTGGTACGGTTTGTTTCCAGTGTGTGCGTTTGTTTTCTTTATCGATGAGTGATTCTTCCAAGAGTAAACCATTGGAAACTACCTTATAGTGAGCCGGTGCAGTAACGATGAATTCGCTAGTGGCTTTATCATAGGGATGATCAACTGTAGGCAACCAGTGACGTGCATTATTGGGCCAGTTCTCGCACATAAAGCTTCGGTCGCCAAATTTGGTGGGCTGAATTTTCATGCCTCCTGCAGGGATGCCGCTATAAGTAACCACTATTGTGATAGATTCATTGATGGCAGGTGCAGCCTCCAATTGAATCAGCAGTTCGTCGTTTTTATGCGTAAATTTTAGTGCTTTGTCATTGAGCGAAACCGACTGCACACTCATCCCCTTTCCCTTCCATTTATCGGCTTGATTGATCAGATCCAATCTGATTTGTTTCACGTCTTTTTGTTTGCATTGCAGGGTGATGGAAGCAATGCCTTTCATCTCATCTGTTTGATCAGAGAATGTTAGGTTAAATGCATAATGGATGATATCGATGGCATAATTACGCGGATAGCCATCGGCATGCGCATAGTTAATACTTGTGATCAGTAAGGCGGCAATCAGTAATGATTTCAATTTCATAAGCAATAAATGAAATTGAATTTACTAATTTATTTTTGTTGTAGGTATAAAGGTTGATGAGGTGCTATTAAATTGATTTTTATGATTCAAAGCTTGACAAAGTAAAGAAATCACTTAAACGGTAACTGAATGCATTTGATAGAATGGATAATCCGTATATCCTTTTTCATCAGCACTATAAAACTGATCCATGTGTAAATCTTCAGAAAGAGGCCAGTTATTGGCTATTCTTTCCACTAAATCAGGATTGTTAATGAATGGTCTTCCAAAAGCAATTAAGTTAGCTAATCCTGTTTCCAGATCTGCTTCAGCCCTATTCTTATCATATCCACCACAAAGGATGATGGTATTTTTAAAATTCTTTCTAATGGTTTGCTTCATCTCCATTGGAACTGCGGGAGCGCCCATGGCTGAATGATCTACGATATGGATATATGCTATACCAAGATTGTTTAATTGTTTTGTAAGATGGTTATAGGTTTCATTAATTTCTGGATAATGAGGCATGTCGCTTGCCACACCAAATGGTGAGATCCGGATGCCTGTTTTATTTTTTCCAATTACACTGGCAACTTCTGCAACAATCTCAAGTACAAAACGGCAACGATTCTCAATACTTCCGCCATAATTATGTTTACGGGTATTACTAATTGGAGATAAAAATTCTTCCAGTAAATAACCATTTGCACTATGCAACTCCACACCATCAAAACCAGCTTCCACGGCGTTTTGTGCAGCTTTAACAAACTCTGCTTTGGTTTGAGCAATGTCTACATCAGTCATTTCAATTGGCGTCGGATATTCTTGCAATTGTTTGGCGTCTGTCCACATCTGGCCGGAAGGTTTAATTGCAGAAGGGGCCAGAATTCTTGTTCCCGGCGCCATATTCAGGGAATGACTAATTCTTCCTGTATGCATTAACTGCATAAATATCTTACCTCCGTTTCCATGTGCCGCATGTGCAACCTTTTCCCATCCTGCTATTTGCTGTGCATTAAAAATGCCTGGCATTCTGGCATAACCTAATCCGTTTGGTGAAGGTGAAGTTCCTTCAGTGATGATTAAACCAGCCTGAGAACGTTGTTCGTAATATTTTGCCATTAAACTATTGGGAATATTTCCAATAGCCCTACACCTTGTCATGGGTGCCATCACAATATGATTGGATAAAAACAGTGTGCCCAGATGTGTTGCAGTAAATAATGTAAGTTCTTTCATTGATCCAAATATTAATAAGCTGTTTGTTTTTTATTCAGTAGTTACACCATCAAATTTTTCGTCTTTTACGTCTGCTTCTTTCTTTGTTTCCCTTAGAATCCTATCCTGATGATTGGGAGGGCCATAAATGGTATACATTTTAAATGAAATCTCACTTGTATTGATCACGTTATGCATGGCACCTGCAGGAACTACAATTACATCTCCCTCCTGTACATGATAAATGTTTTCATCGATAGTGCATTTCCCCGAACCACTTTCAAATCGAAAAAACTGATCGTTGTTCTCATGTGTTTCTTCACCTATTTCTTCACCTGGCCTTAGGCTCATCAAAACTAATTGTAGATGCTTACCCGTATATAGAACTTTTCTGAAATTGGAATTTTCAAGCGCTTGCTCTTCAATATTTCCTTTAAATCCTTTCATAACTAGTTATTGTTTTCAAGTGATATAAATTTTTTATCCGCCAACGCTTTTAATAGCAAATGAGCAACAGCTTCAGATGAAGCAGGATTCTGCCCGGTTATTAAAAGACCATCCTCCACAACATAGGAAGCCCAGTCGGAACCTTTGCTATAAATTGCACCCAGTTTTTTCAATTCTTCCTCTAATAAAAAAGGAACGATCGTGGTTAAGCCAACTGCTTCTTCTTCCGTATCAGAAAAGCCAGTTACTTTTTTTCCTTTTACTAATGGCTGTCCGTTTTCCAGGTTTACTTTTACTAAAGCAGCAGGTGCATGACAAACAAATGCTACAGGTTTTTGATTATTGTATAAATGTTCGATGAGTGCGATAGAGTTTGTATCGTTTGCCAGATCCCATAATGGACCATGACCACCGGGGTAAAAAACAGCATCATATTGATCCATTTTTAAATCCGCCAATTTAATAGTATTGGCAACTTTATCAATTGCTTGTAAATCCTGATAGAATCTTTTGGTGGCAGGTGTTTGCGCATCCGGCTCTTCACTCTTGGGATCTACTGGCGGTTGACCTCCTTTAGGTGATGCAACTGTAATGATTGCTCCAGCATCAGCCAATACATAATATGGTGCTGCAAATTCTTCGATCCAAAAACCGGTCTTCTTACCAGTATTGCCTAAGTCGGCATGTGAGATTAATACCATTAGTACTTTCATACATCAATATTTTATCAGGTGATTATAATTTAATTTCAACGATTCCTATTACTTACTCAATCCTATTTGATTCATATAAGATTGATTATCCCAGTAAAGAAATTCTTCCATCATTACGCCATCCTTCCAGATCCCAACCGTGCACATAGGAAGCAAAAATGATTTTCCGGTAGGCTGAATAAATTTCCCTACCCCAATTGGCATCGGTGCAGAAAATGTTCCAGTCATTACGCCTGTTACACAAGTCAAATTTCCTGAACAGAAACGAATGGGATGTTGTTTGATACTGGTATTGGGTGCGTAAATAAACATTGATTTCAAATCAGCAATATGCCTTTCAATACCATTTGTAAAATGACCATCAGGCCAATTTACTTTGATATTCTCGGCATGACTTTCGTGCAATCTTGTCCAGGCCTGATTAGAAAAAACTGTAAAATCGAGTGTGTCGAATGTGACTAAATGCTGGGCAATCATTTCATCACCTGCAGTTAATTCTTTGATCTGATTGCGAAGAGAATCAATTTCACGATTGGTTGCAGCATCATTTTCTTTATTACTGGTACAACTGATTAAAGAACTGATGATAACCAGTATGATGGTGAAAAGGAGTATATAAATTAGGGATTTGTTTCTCATTTTATTTGTTTGGTATAAGAAAAAGATGCTGAATGCCATCCGCTTTTAAAAATGCAGTAATCATATATAAAAGACGAACTATTCTATAGATGAAGGTCATTCCATATCAACTTAAAAGTGTAACACATTCCTTTAAAATATTTGCATTATTCACAGTTTCGAAAGGTTGGAGTTGTGGCAATAAAAAAAGAGCACTACATGATGGTGCTCTTTTGAATCCTTTGTACCTAAATTAATTATAAAGCTATTAACACTAAATCAAATCTGGTTTATTATATAATTCACAATATCTGTGGCTACTTCTTTTTTACTTTTTAGGTCAAATGACATGATCCCATCTTTATTGATGATGCTTATTTTATTAGTATTTTTTTCAAATCCCGCTCCATCATCATTTAGGGAATTTAATATGATGCAGTCCAAATTTTTTTCATTCAACTTTTTAATTGCATGCTCTAATTCATTTTCTGTCTCCAAAGCAAAACCTGCAATAAATTGTTGGGGGTGTTTCGAAGAACCGAAATACTTTAAAATATCCTGTGTTTTTACCAAGTTAATTTGCAAGGCTTCTCCAGTTTTTTTGATTTTCTGATCTTCTATTTTCAATGCTGTAAAGTCGGCTACAGCTGCACTCATGACAACAATTGCTGCATCTTGAAATTTGATGCAGGCATCAAACATTTCAGCGGCAGTTTCTACATGAATTATTTGTATTCCTTTATAGTTGGTAATCTCATGGGTTGGGCCAGTAACTAACACAACTTCTGCTCCTTTCAGATAAAAGGCTTCTGCTATGGCAAACCCCATTTTCCCCGAAGAACGATTTCCAATAAAACGAACAGGATCTATTGCCTCGTAAGTAGGACCAGCAGTTACCAGTACTTTTTTTCCTGTTAAATTTTTCTCTCTAAAACAGTTTTCTTCCAGGTAAGTGATAATCTCTTCAGGCTCCGCCATCCTTCCCATACCAATAATTCCACTCGCTAATTCTCCATCATTCACTTCCAGAACTTTATTACCATAAGAAATCAACTTACTCAGGTTTTGTTTGGTTGTAAGGTGATGCCACATTTCTTCATCCATTGCCGGAACAACTACTACCGGACAAGTTGCTGAAAGATAAACAGCCAATAATAAATTGTCGCAACCACCATGAGCCATCTTGGAAAGCGTATTGCAGGTAACAGGCGCCAATACAAAAACATCTGCCCATCTACCTAGTTCCACATGATTATTCCATTCATGCTGCTCCTGCCATTGAATAGAGACTTTGTTTTTAGAAAGTACTGAAAGAACCAGGGGCGATACAAAGTCCAACGCAGCTGGTGTGATCACAACTTTTACATCGGCACCAGACTTCACTAATAATCGAACCAACAGAATGGATTTATAAGCCGCAATACTCCCGGTGATGCCTACCAGTATTTTTTTACCCTCTAATAGCATAATAGATTTCTTTTATAATTCTTCTCTAATCGGATCGTCTCTTTAAATTTTCGAAAACTCATAAACTCGATTCCTTTCTGTTGATTTACCATAGCCGCATCAAACATCATTTTATAATGTCTGGCGAGCACTTTTTGTGCCTGCCAAAATGAAAATTCCGGATCGTAGATATGCGCAGGCTCTGCTCCCGCACCATTTAATTCCAGGATAGAAATATCTTTTCCCAGCATTAAATTTTCGATACTGCTACAACGAAGATCATATCTTCCAAAATAAAACCCTTCGATTCTTTTACTTATTACATCAAAGACATTTACTAAGTCTGCGGTAATTAAATGATTGTAGTTTACAAACATAGCACCTAAAGCATGATTTCCATAGGGTACAATTTGCAGTACAGCATTTTCTTCCAATACAAGATTGAAATCTATTTCTGAATTTTTTTTCAAATGTGGATATTGCAAAAATGCTCGATCCTGTTGAAATATTAATTCTTTAATTGTATGCGATCCATCCCCTGTAATGCTCAGTAGTTTTTTAAAAGTAAGTGAAGTAATGTTACCCTTTGCAGCGTTCGGATGTCGATAATAAAACACACTTAATTCAATTGGAGCAGCAACATAAGACTGTATTAAAAATGTAATATTCATCGCATCTTTATACTGTTTGAGTGCCTGTTCTGATTCGATTTTTTTAACCAGCCATCCACGTTCACCCCTATCAGGCTTGGCAATGATCGGATATCGAATAAAAGCTTCCTTCATTTTATGTAGTATGTGATCCATGCTATCTAATGGCGCTACAAAAATGGTTGATGGAAATAACTCCTTTGGCATTTGCTGATAAATCAACCATTTACTTTCAAAAAACATCCCCCCATTTTCTATAGAAGGGTTGGCTGCTGAAAAGAAAAAAAAGGATCTTGCTTTGATAGATAAATACAAGTAATAAAAACTTACAGGAAGGTACACCGCCCACATTGGCCAATATTCCCAATGAAGGATTTTGATATATTTTATTCTACAGTAAAGAATGAATTTTTCCAATTGGAACTTATTATAAAATTTGAATGGGTTGACGATGAATGGTTTCAGAAATCAGATCATGATAGCTGAGAGAATGTTCTTTTTCTGAGTCGATGACAATACTGGTATAGCTATGGGTTTGAATATTTTCTGTGTTTTTTATAAAAACTGTATCTTCTTCGTTTTTACAATTTTTAAAAAATGACAATAAGGATTCTTGATTTTTCATTACTTCCATTGTCATCCAGTATTCAAATTTTTCCTGCCTGATTTTCTTTTCGGTCACATTATATAATGTAGAGGAAGACCAGATATAGGGTTGGGTATGGTCTAATTGCAAATTATATTTTGTAGAACCATCCCATACGAATTGCCATAAATTTTTCTTACACCAAACAATCAGTGTAAACGGTTCTATATTTTCAAGACTCAAAGCATGCCAGTATGCAATAGCATCATCAACAGTTAATAAAGCAGTTACAATAGTTCCACGGCTCTGTTTGTAAGATTCTTTTTTTACATGATTTACAAATGCCCCATTTAATAATATGATAGCTGTACCTATTTCATTAATGCCTACCCAAGTGCCACCACCTTGAGGATCGATGGGTGCGATAAAATTGATAGGGGTATCCCTTAATATAGGTTTACTAGCTTTTTCCCTCTTCGGATCTTCATCCCTTAAAGAAGCCAGAATATATTTTCCTTGTTGCGGAATAAAAACGACCGTACACATTAGGATTGTAATTGTTTTTGTACAGATAAATATTTCAAAGTAGCATGAGCCACTCCAAAACTTTCATTCACCAGAGACAGGTTCATTTCATGCAATGCCACTCGGATTAATGCCAAATGGTGAATGGCATGTTCTCTATTGTATTCGATTTCCCTGAAATAAGTAGTACTTAAAATACCGGCAACTTCATTGTCTTGTGTTTCAGTGAGAAGCCCTAACAATTTATCTGTACTTGGCAGGTGCATTACTAGACCCTCTATCTCGGCAATGGCCACATTCCTATTCTGCTCGATCTCAAAATTTCGTTCCCGATTGATGTAATCAACCATACCAGTTGTATGTCCTTTAGCCACGCACTGTATCAGCTCTATAATATGCCTGGTATGGGCCCCAATACTTGAGGCATTTAAATAGCTAATCTTTTGGGTGTATTGCTGATCTGTAAGGGAGATCAACAATTCTTTTAAAACAAATATTTGATCTGACAGCTGCTGTATAATCATGGGGCTTTTTTGTGCTTTATTTTGCAAGAATCTTAAGTAATTGATTTTTGATTTTCTCCACTTGGGTTTTATGCAGGATTAAAACAGCTGCACAACAAAGCAGGACTACCCAAGCAAGCACAAATAATAAACCCCCATCTGCATTTGAAACGATCCCAATCACAAGAAGGTGGGAAGAAATAGCACCCAACATCAGTCCAACTCCAAGAGCTGCACCAATTACAATTGTTGTGGGAATTAGTAACAATACACTGGCAATTAATTCCATTACACCAGTGCCAATTCTACCCCAGGGTTCTACTCCCAATTTGCTGAAGAGTTCTACAGATTCTGGCTGACCAGTAAATTTAAAATAGAGTGTTTGCAACAAAATAATGGCAGCAACAATGCGAAGTGCCCATGAAAGAATTGATTTGAAATTCATAAAATCTATTATTTACTGTTTAATGTTTTTTAATTCAGTCGAATTATTAGTGATAAAAAGAACTCCAGTTTTTATCTGCTTTTGTTTTTAAATTCATTTCGTCTTTATTCCATTTGTTCAGTGTATTGTTTGTCCATGTATGATAGAACAAATAAAGTTTACCGTTAAGGATTTTAAAAGTTTCCGGTTCAATCTCTACTTTCTCACCTGAAGTTCCCATAGCATAGGCACACCAACCACCATATTGCGGTTCATACTTTTTAAAGTCTTTCAAAAACAAATCTTTATTGGAGGCAGTAACAAAATAATAAGTAATACCTTCTGCCACAGCTACCAGATCCTTGTTCCCTTTTGTTGCCTTACCGGTAGTAAAATAAGAAACGGGATCGTATCCCTGAATGGCCACATTTTTATCCAGATTGAAATTTTTGGCACGTAATGTTACTTGTGCATTCAAATTAGTAATTACTAAAAAAAATGCTACTACTACTTTAATGATACTTTTCATAAAACGAAATACATTTTGGTTTAAAATTATTTTTTCAGGGTCACCCAATAGTTGTCTGCAGATTTTATTCTGCTAGTTGTGTCCTTTATCCAAAATTCTTTCACTTTTAAGTTGTAGTTCAGATAAAGTTTATTATTTACAATTGTAAACGCAGTAGGATCAGTTGGAGAAAGATGTTTTTCACTGGCACCATATGCGCAAAATCCTCCATAGGCAGGTGCATATTTTATAGGTTCAAGTGCAAATATCTTCAAATTATCTTTTGAAACAAATTTCCAAATACTACCGCTCCACTCCATAGTGATACTATCATTTCCAATTACTGCCTTATTTTGAGTAAAATAGGCAATAGGATCATAGCCTTTAATTGCTACACCATTTGAATTATAAAAATGGCCATCTTGCGCATGAATAAAACCTACAAAAAAAAGACTCATTAGTTGTACTGCTATTATTTTCATATTAAACTTATTTATTTATCAGTGAAGACAACTATTCAAATAATTCCTTACAGAGAACTAAACCTTTAACCTTTTTTTAAGCTCCTCTTGTATGCATGAAAACACACTAATGGTTGGGATTATCCTATTTTAGCCATGTCAGTTATGAATAAACAAAAAAAACTCAACCCAGACTTGTGGATCACCAATTACGCTGATCAACTATATGCTTATACGATGGTGCGGGTTTGTGATACTGGATTTGCGGAGGATATCGTACAGGACACCTTTTTAAATGCCTGGAAAAATCGGGATTCTTATAAGGGGGATGCCTCTGAGAAAAATTGGCTTTTTGCCATTTGTAAAAATAAAATCATTGATCATTTTAGAAAGATCAACAAACTGAAGGTTAGTCCGTCTGCTCTTGATTCTTCTGATTCTTTTTTTAACGAAGCGGAACATTGGACTGAAGAAGATGGTCCGGTTAGCTGGGGAATCCAAGATCACCATACGATTGAAAAGAAAGAATTTTATAACATTTTAGAACTGTGTAAAAGCAAGCTACAGCAGTTACAACAGTCTGTTTTTGTATTAAAATTCATGGAAGATCAGGAATCTGAAGTCATATGTAAGGTATTAAACATTAGCCCGTCTAACTATTGGGTGCTGATGCATCGGGCAAAATTGCAGTTACGAAGCTGTTTAAGTAAAAATTGGTTTAATCAGTAATAGTTGAAACAACTTGTACATATCACTTGTAAAAAAGCTACCCTCTTTATTTTAAAAAATGAAGAGGGTAAACTTCGTTTTATGGATCGTTTAAGAATGCGCTTCCATTTATCGATATGCCATTTTTGCAAGCAATTTCAAATACAATCAAGTATTATCGGTGATCATGCCAATCAGATACATGAACATCATCCTTTAATACTACCTGATTCTATTAAAGCAAAAATTCAAGCTTCCTTAAAAGATTAAAGTTTGATAGCTGGAATATTTTTTGACTTGAATAATAGATTATAGTTTTCTATTCCTTTTTTAAGGTCGTTTTCGTAATAAGATTTATGTGCTACCCATTCTTTTTCAAGGTCTTTCAATCTATCTTTTAATCCCTTTGTGATTCTTGGATCATGCACATCTGCCAGTGTTTTCAAGTACATGAATTCTGCATTTAATTTGCCATGATAGTTTACAAAATCCTGACCGGTTTTTTGTCTTGTTTCAACCAACTTCATTTCGAATTGGTTTATTTTTTCAATCAACGCTTTTCCTTTTTCAATCATTTCTTTATATTCCAAGGTATCTGTCAATAATTCATGATAGGCCTCTAATTGTTTCCTGACAGATCGAATCTGATTAATAGTTGTATACACTTCTGACAAGTCTTTCACAACCTGATTTAAATATTGCTGTTGTTCTTTCCATTCTGCACTGGTAACCTTCAAATTCGGGTCTTGTAATACTTCTAACTCAGTTTCCAATTGTTTGCCTTTGTAACTAAATTTTGCTTTGTATTTTCCAGGTGCCTGCAAGTACCCTCCGTATCCTGATAAAACATTAATACCTTGTACACCAGGGGTAATATCTTCTCCGCTAAGATCCCAGGCAAAACGATTGAGTCCTTTTTCTGCGGGAATCAAAGCCGATTGTGATGGTCCGCCTGGAAAGGTTTTAAGCTTCTCATCTTTTTTATTCGAATAGGTTCTAATGATCTTTCCATCCATGTTTGTGATGTCTATTTTCAACAGATTGCTATCAGCAGATTCAGGTAAATAATAATCCAGTATTACACCCTGCAAAGGATTGATACCTGCAGTAGCGTCTCTATTATCTGTATCCGCACTATATCTTGCTCCACTAAAATGAATGGCGGGTTTGGGTTGGAAAAGTTTTATTTCTGGATTAGTAATCAGTTTGCTGGATTGTTGTAATGAACCGATGTCGTCTAAAATCCAGAATGCTCTGCCACCGGTTGCAGCGATCAAATCATTTTCGTGAATCACCAAATCTAATACGGATACTACTGGCAAATTCAATTGCAGTTTATTCCAATTTGCGCCGCCATTATAGGACACATAAAATCCTCTTTCACTGCCAGCATATAATAGATCCCTGGTTTTCTTATCTTCTCGAATCACGCGAACAAAATCATCTTTGTCTATTCCATTATCAATTCTTACCCAGGTTTTACCATAATCAGTTGTCTTAAAAGTATAAGAAGCGTAATCATTGAATTTATAACGTGTAGCTGAAATATAGGCTGTGGCTTTATCATGTGGCGACAATTCAATAGAGTGGATCATACATTCCGGTAAACCAGTTGGTGTAACATTCGTCCAATTTGCTCCACCATCTTTTGTAACATGTAATAAACCACAATCAGAACCAGTCCATATCACACCTTTCTCCAAAGAAGATTCCATCACATAATAGATGGTGTTATAGTTTTCGCCGCCGGCACCTTCGTTGATAAAGGGTCTTCCTCCAGGGCCTTGTTTACTAGTATCGTTTCTGGTAAGATCCGGACTAATCACATCCCAGCTGATGCCACCATTGGTAGTTTTAAATAATACATTTCCGCCCTGATACATCACAGTTGGATCGTGTGGAGATACCACCAATGGTGTATTCCAGTTGAAGCGGTATTTCATGGTCTTAGGTTCGCCACCCATATTTACAGAAGGGTAAGCCTGTACATCTTTTACTTCTTTTGTTTTTATATCCATCACATCGATAAAGCCCTGATATCCACCACCAAATAAAGTAGTTGGATTATTGGGATCAAAAACGATGTAGGCACTTTCACCACCCGGTCCAACCAACCAATCTTTTTCACTAAGTCCTTGTCCGTTATTTCTTGTTGCGGCCATCACAGAGGTATTATCCTGTTGACCACCATAGACCCAATAAGGAAAACGATTATCTACATTTACACGATAAAATTGTGCAGTAGGTTGATTCATCAAAGTACTCCAACCCTTTCCGTTATTGTATGATATGGAAGCTCCTCCATCGTCAGCAAGAGCAATTGTTTTAGTTTCACTAGGATTAATCCAAAGTTCATGGGTATCGCCATGTTGAATAGGCAGCTCGTTATAGGTTTTTCCTCCATCAATAGATTTAGAAACCCCATAATTGAGCACATAGACAAGATCTTCGTTTTTGGGATCAGCGAACACTTTCATGTAGTACCATGCACGTGCGGTAATTTTATTATCATTACAAATTAAACTCCAGCTATTACCGCCATTATCTGAACGGTACAAACCTGCTTTTGAACGCTCTGCTTCTATAATGGCAAAAACTTTATTCGGGTTTGCCCTGGAAACAGAGATTCCAATTTTTCCCATTTGCGCTGGCAATCCTGTGATGATCTTTTTCCAGGTTTCTCCGGCATCTGTTGACTTATAGATAGCACTACCCGGGCCACCACTTTCCATTGTCCAGGGATAACGACGATGCTGCCAGGTTGCGGCATACAATACACGTGGGTTATTCATATCTATACAAACATTACTTACTCCCGTACCATCATCAACGTATAATGTTCTTTTCCAAGTAGTACCACCATCAATTGATTTATAAACGCCGCGCTCATTATTGGGACCGTGAACGGTTCCTTGTGCGCCAACAAAAACAATATCAGGATTTGATGGATGGATAGTAATATTTGAAATATGCCTGCTTTGCTCCAGCCCAATGTTTTTCCATGTTTTACCGGCATCAGTTGATTTATAAACTCCATCACCGTAAGAAGTCATTACACCACGCACCGCATGTTCACCAGATCCTACATATACAATATTGGGGTCAGATTCTGAAACACTGATAGCACCAATCGATCCAACTTTGAAAAAACCATCAGAAATGTTTTTCCAATTCAATCCGCCATCTTCGGTTTTCCAGACACCTCCACCAGTGTATCCTGCATAAAATATTTGATCATTGTTTACTACACCGGTGATTGTGTTTGCTCTACCACCGCGAAAGGGGCCGATATTTCTCCATTGTAATCCTTTGAAAACAGAATCGTAAGAACCCAGAACAGGTGTTTTGATGTCGGCCAACTTTTTAGTTTTCTGTGCAACAACTGAAAAAGAAGTCAGTATTAATAAAGACAATAAAAAAGAATATAGCTTATACATGCAGAGATTATTTTGTTCTTTTAAATGTAGGGAATAAAATGAGAATGGCTTGTAATATAGTAGGATTCAAAAATATATGATTAGTTAAATGCCCATCACATAAGTATCCCAATAAAATTAAAAATGCTTTACTTTAATGATTAAATCAGATCAGTAATATGTCCTATTCCGATAATATATCAGAAATTATCATTGCGCCGAATTCCACTACCCCTTTAAAAGTTAAGAGAATGGGATATGGCACCATGCGGTTAACTGGAGAAGGAATATATGGTGAGCCGCCTAATAGAAAGGAGGCATTAGAAATATTGCGAAAAACCAGAGCAGTTGGCATTAATTTTCTGGATACGGCAGATTATTATGGCGAAGATGTTACCAATCGTTTGATTGCAGAAGCGCTTTATCCCTATCAGTCCGATCTGATCATTTGTAGTAAAGTGGGTGCTACCAGAAGACCAGACAAAAGTTGGATCGCTTTTAATCGACCAGAAAACCTACAAACCAGTATTGACAATAATTTGCGAACGCTTAAATTAGATCAGGTTTCATTAGTTCATTTTAGAGTGATGCCGCATAGTGATGTACCATTTAAAGAATCGATGGACGCAATGTTTGATTTACAAAAACAAGGCAAAATTTTACATGTGGGTGTTAGCAATGTGAATGTGGATGAATTAAATGTAGCGATGAAAATGGGTAATATTGCTACAGTTGAAAATATGTATGGTCATGCACAGCGTAGTACCTTAAAAAATCTACATGGAGAAAACAGAGGTGGCGAAGAGGTTTTACAGATCTGTGAAGCAAATGCCATTCCATTAATTCCCTATTTCACATTAGTGAATGCCCTTCCTAAAAAAGATAATCGAATTAGTGAATTGGCTAAGAAATATAATAGAACGGTAGCACAGATAAATTTGGCTTGGCTACTAAAAAAATCCTCTTATATTTTGCCAATACCAGGCACATCTTCTATGAAACACTTTGATGAAAATTTTCAATCCATTCACATTGAATTATCAGAGGAGGATATGAAATATCTTGATTAATCATTTTAGAATATTGTTATCATTCAAATCAAACTAAAGAATTCTATATGCATTACCAATTAACGCAAGAAGAGCAACAGGCTTATCATCGGGATGGTTATGTGATTAAAAGAAACTTTTTTTCTAATGAAGAAACCAATCTTTTGTACCAATTATCCATTGACGATACAGTGATTGGCAACTCAATGGATTTTAACGACCAGAGTGGAAACCGCACGAGACTTACATTATGGTTCACTCCAGGAGATGATTCCTTTGGATTAATGTCTCGTTCAGAAAGAATGGTACATGCTGTTGCAGATCTTTTAGGCACTGAAGGAGATGTCTGTCATTTTCATTCTAAAGTGATGCAGAAAGAACCCAAAGTGGGTGGCGCTTGGGAATGGCACCAGGATTATGGTTATTGGTATAAAAATGGATTCTTGTATCCCGAAGCGATGATCTCTGTTATGATTGCGTTGACCGAAGCAACAAAAGAAAATGGATGCCTGCAGGTATTAAAGGGTAGTCATAAAATGCAACGTTTTGAACATGGTTTTGCAGGTGAGCAACAAGGCGCAGATATGGACTTTGTGCATGCCGCTGAAAAGGTTTGTGAACTAATGTATGTTGAGCTACAACCAGGTGATGCCTTATTCTTTCACAGTAATATTTTGCATCGTTCTGCAGCCAATACTTCTGAGAAATCAAGATGGTCCATCATATCTGCCTACAATCTGAGTTATAATATTCCATTCAGAGAAAAGAATATGTCTTGTATTCAACCGATTGAAAAAGTTGCAGATAGTAAGTTATTGGAAAGTGGCGTTCAGAAATTAGTGGATGCAGATTTCTTGATAAAAGAAAAAGAAATCACCTTACACGTAAAATAACGGATGGTTACTTTTTATTTCATGTAAAATAAAATTTAAAAGCGCCGGTTGACCAAAGGGCCCATACCATTAAAACGGGTTGAAAAAATAAGCGAATTAATCTGGCTTTATCTGTATCCAGTCCAAAGGCGCTGATATGGTTGACATACTGCCCAATATTTCCAGGAAAGATTAATACATAAAATATGGCTAAAGCCAATCCTACTCTTACTCTTTGACCTTTCCAAAAGATCATGCCTAATCCTAATCCCAGTTCAACAATACCAGATAAAATAACAACAAGGTCTTTACTCAAGGGAATCCAATCTGGAACCTGGGCTTGAAATTCAGCTCTTTGATAAGTCAGGTGCCCTATGGCAGCTAAAACCATCAATGAACCTAGTATTATTCTTAGAATGTTTTGCAGTGTATTGTGTTGAACTGTAT
Organism: Chitinophagaceae bacterium; assembly: GCA_947371755.1. Classification (GTDB taxonomy): domain Bacteria; phylum Bacteroidota; class Bacteroidia; order Chitinophagales; family Chitinophagaceae; genus Sediminibacterium. The sequence continues at coordinate 4,814 of CANBQT010000045.1, read as the reverse complement.
TTGTCATATTGTGGTAATTTAATAATTATAAAAGGAATTATATTTTTTTATCAATATTAAAAACAAATAATAAGCTAATGAATAGTACAGGCACAGATTACAGCATTCAATGGTTACTTCTCTTTAGATAACAGTGTTTTTCTTTCTTCACTCCATTCTTTCATATAGCCTTCCTTATTATTTGTGTAATCATGTATTATATTTTTGAAAGCTTCGATTTGAAAATTATACTTTTCTAGATTGTTTTGCTTAGACGCCCATAAATAATCATTTTTTTGGCAATAATCAGTAGCCAAATTTAAAACAAGAATAAACTTTTCGATATTGGTTTTAAGTATCAAATCAAATTTCTTGAAGTAGGCTGCTTTCATTGACTCAGCAGTAACCCAATCATCATTAGGAGCATAATTAGGGCTAACACTGATATAATATTTATGTCGGATGATTCCAATATAGAAAATCACAGCAGCTTCGTCAAATTGGTCTTCATCGAATAAGTGTAAGGATTCCTCAAAGTAACCTGAAGGAATTTTTGTGTCTAGCTCATGCAACTTATCAAGCACGGAAGTATTCATAGAAAAATCATTTCCGATTTTATTTAAAGAGTCAGCCGTTTTATAAAGTGCTTTATAATCCTCTACTTGTGCTGTTTGTGCTGTGCAGGTTTGGTAGATCAGGAACAAAAAAATGAAAGATGTGATATATTTCATGTTATTTAATGCTAACTGGTGTATTTATTTATTCTATTTCAAGCATCTGTAATGAGAAGAAGTGAAGGTATCATTAAAGAATATAAAAAGCTAACGCTCCTATCATGTTTAAAGTTGAGATAGTATTGCAATATTATTTTGCTTACAAAGAATAAAATAATTAGTATCCCAGATATTGTATGTAAGATATTTAAATCCATAGGTTAGGTTAATGTATGGTTTCTGGTAGTCTTTTTTTATTTTAAAAAAGAAGCTTCTGATTATAGGTAAATACTTAAAAGTATACAAACTAGATTATAATTAACAGTGAATCTACTGTAATCCTTGCTATTCATTTCCTATATAGACACGGACTGATACTTAACATGTTTATCCTTATAGGATTTATAGTGAAAAGCTTAGTACTGGTGTTTGGTTATGTATTTAGTTAAATCACCAATTGTTACAAATGACTATTCTGCTACTCTATTTTTCTTTTTTAAAATATATCTGTGGTCTTCCATTTGCAGCCAGAGTTAGCTTTTCACCATTTACAACTACAATCCTTGTTGTGTCTTTACCTAAAACCAAAAAATTATTATTTAATAGTTTGTATTTGTCATAATAGTTGTTTTGTTGAGGCCCACCAGATTGGCTAGATGTAAATTTTCCATCAATTCTAAAAGTTAAGATCATTCCCTTATTCATTTGATTTGCTTCCTTCAATGTTTTACTGTCCAACGTTGAAGGGTCGAACTTTTCAAATAACCAACGTCCAATTAGTAACTTTTGAGTTGTTTGTTTGTCTTGAAATGATAAAAGAAAAATGCAAATAAAAAATAGAATGAAATATTTTTTCATATATTAAATTTTATCCTATTAAACGGTTAAATTAAAGGCGCAGGTATTTAAAAAAATGGAAAACCTCAACTGAAAAGCTGGCTAACTGAAGATAATAAAAATTTATAGATGTTAAATGTCATTCCATTTTTTTCAAAGATGACCATTCCGTAATATAACCCTGAATCTAAACACTTAGCGGACAATGCCCCAGGCATTTAAGCTGTTAATGATTTATTCAATTGCTAAAATCACTGATATTTTTTTTAAAATGTATGGATAAAACCAAGTCAAATTTGCCAGATATGAATGCAGGCATCTTCCTATTCCTTACGTGGATTAATAAAAACAACGCCGAATCGACCTATATCACCAAACCTCTTTTGAGCTTCATCAGGAAAGATGACTTGGATTGTTTCAATTCTTGATAAATTAATATTAATTAGCGCACCTTCAACATTAGGCTTAAGAGTATCCCCATCCACAATGTATAGTAGACTATCACGATCTGTTGAGTATTGCTTAGTTAGCTCTTTATATTCATCAGAAATCTTCGAAAACTCATTTCTATATTTTGCAATTGCATAAGGCTTTGTTATAAAAGAAATAGCACCATTCTGCAGATATGATCTGAACATTTCTGGCAAATCAGGTTCGTCTTCAAAATATGCTGTAATCAAAGCTATCTCTTCGGGCTTTACTTTGCCTAAATCACTTTTGTTGACTTTTATTGTGTCGATAAAAAAGGCTGTAGAGTCATTTATCTTTTCTAATTGTGCTTTAGTATTCCATTTCTTTCCGTTAGTTTTTATCAACTGAGCGTTACAGAATATTGGTAGCAATAATAGTGATAGTATAATTTTCATAATAAAATTCTTTATAGTGAATACCTTCAAAAGAAAGAGTTCTAATTGTTAGTTAGTGTTTCTATGCTTCCTTTAATGTCATAATTATTTATGCAATTATTTTGAACTGTAATTCATAATATTTTCGAAAGACATTGGAATGACCATTCCACCTGGCAATTTTGGATTGTCTTTGATTTCAGCATGACCAGACATTAATTGATTTATACTAGCTTCAAGTATCCATCCTGTTTTTGTGTCTACTTTTATATTTGAATTCATTGAACCTTTTAAGTTATATCTCGCTGGTATTCCATTAATCTGTGCATATGCATCTTTATCTAATGTCTCAATTTTGCCAGATCCAATAATGGTATAATACTCTAAGGTTTTATCTTTAAATTCAAAAGTGGTTGCTAAAGTTGCTGCCATTCCAGATTCAAGTTTTGTTTCAATTTTCCAAGTATCCCCTTTTTCTACTGCAGTATTTGTATAAATATTTGTTACCATTTCATAACTTCCCTTGAAAGACTTTTCACCATATGCCTGTTTTAATTGAGCATTTATTTGCTGCTTTTGTTGAACAGAAAGATTAGGAAAAGGGTCAAGCAAATTATCAAAAATCGAATCTAAGTTTTTCACTTCAATTATTTTTCCAACTTTTGTCATCTTCATTAAGAACCGTTTACCCTTAATTGTTCTAAGAATTGTTGAAAAAACATCATTGGGGTCTTGTTTCTCTGAATTAAAAATCATTTCTCCCTTTGGAAGCTTCATTGTCATTCCCAACTGTTCATAGGTTACTGACATATCATAAACTGAATCCTCTGTACTTAGTACTTTAAATGCAACCTTACCAGAAATAGCTAAATCGAAATTTATTTTTTGCCCATCTATTTCTTCTTTAATACTACTCGAATTTTTCATCGAATGGTAGTAGGTCTCTCCTGCTATAAGATTAAAAGCCAATTTTTGTTTTTGTGCAAAAATTGTTTGAGTAAATATTAATAATAGGGTTACAATAAAAATTCTTTTCATTTTGTATAAACTAGGTTTTTAAAATTTCATGTTTAATTTTAGTATTAAAGGAGGATTCCAAACACATTATAGAGTATTTAATGAAAATTATCTTAAAATATTAATTGGGTATTTTTGGGTAACAATTTGGGTATTTAAATATTAATTGGGTATTTTTGGGTAATTATTTGGATAATATGAAATACTCAGACTTCACAATCACCAATAGAATGCTTTCTCTTATCAGTGAAATTGATGAATTTAAAGGTGCTTGGAAGGCATTAGGAAAATTGGCGCCCGATCAGTTAATCTCCTTAAAACGAGTAGCAACAATTGAAAGCATTGGATCTTCTACCAGAATTGAAGGCAGCAAACTAACGGATAAAGAAGTTGAAACACTTCTTTCAAATCTCCATATCAATAAATTCGATTCTAGAGATGCACAAGAAGTAGCAGGTTATGCAGAAGTGATGGATACTATTTTTCTTCATTATAAAGAGATTCCACTTACAGAAAACTATATCAAGCAATTTCATGGAGACCTATTAAAACATAGCGAAAAGGATACAAAACATCGGGGAGAATATAAGAAACATACAAACCATGTAGAAGCCTTTGATGCATCGGGTAAAAGTCTTGGAGTAGTTTTTGAAACTGCAACACCATTCGAAACTCCTTTCCAAATGCAAGAATTGGTATCATGGACAAAGAATGAAATAGAATCCAAAGAATTGCATCCGCTGCTTATCACAGCAATATTTATTGTTAGATTTCTAGCCATTCATCCTTTCCAGGACGGGAATGGGAGATTATCAAGAATACTAACAACCTATCTATTATTACTAAGTGGTTATGAATATGTTCCTTTTAGCTCCATGGAAGCAGTTATTGAAAACAGTAAGCAAGAATATTATCTGGCATTACGACAAACGCAAGGCACAATAAAAAATGATCATCCCAATTGGGAACCATGGGTATTGTTTTTCTTAACTGCCATGAAACAACAAAAGGAAAGATTAGAAATAAAAATTGAGCGCGAAAAAATTCTAATGGCGAAACTGCCAGATTTATCATTGCAAATCTTAGATCTCGTTAAATCTAGAGGAAGAATTACCATTAGTGAAGTTGTTACCCTAACCAATGCAAATAGAAATACGATCAAAAAACATTTAGAACAATTAGTTACCGCAAGCCATTTAGAGAAAAATGGAATACGTAAAGGAGTTTGGTATTCGATAAAATAAAGAGAGCACTAATTTCTTAGTGCTCTCTCAGTCGGGAAGACAGGATTCGAACCTGCGACCCCCTGGTCCCAAACCAGGTGCGCTACCGGCCTGCGCTACTTCCCGATTGAAGGGTTTAATGCCGATCTCCTCTTGAAAAACAATTGAGCGGTGAGGGCGGGATTCGAACCCGCGGTACA
>CANBQT010000044.1 GCA_947371755.1 Chitinophagaceae bacterium | reverse complement strand
TATAAGAGTCCCACATTACTACGCCTATCTATCGTTAATAAACAATTTCAAATTAAATGAAAGTTACTAATTAGATGTTCTCTTTGATTGATTTAAATTTTGATTCCTTAAATTGCGTACTAATATCATACAATCAGAAACAAGTATTATGCAAGTGAATCTTCGCTCATTTAAACAAAAAGTTCGCCATAATAAAAAGGCTTTTACAAAATATTTAGGTGCAATTGCGAAGAATCCTCCGAAAGGGCTTGATAATATGGCCGCAAAAATTGATACGCAGGTATGGCAAGAAATTGATTGTTTAAGTTGTGCCAATTGCTGTAAAAGTATGACACCCACCTTTACAAAGGCTGATGTGAAACGAATTTCAGAACATTTAGAAATGTCTGCCAAAGAATTTACCGAGAAATGGTTAATTTATGAGAAAGACGATAAAGATTGGATCAATAAGAAACAACCTTGTCAGTTTTTAAGTAAGGAAACACATATGTGTAGTATCTATGAGGTTCGTCCTTCAGATTGTGCTGGATTTCCTCATTTGAAAAAAAGAAAGATGCCAGAATATATGCATTGGCATCAGCAAAATATCAGTTATTGCCCCGCAACATTTAAAATGGTAGAAAAAATGATGGAACAGGGTATTAAGCCTGAGAAGAAATCAAAATAGTATTAGAAATACACATCTTCGATCAGGAATATGTCTCTTGGTTCATTGGCAATGATCGTAATAGCAATCACATCAAACTGTAAATATTTCCAGTAGGGATGCTGAAACTGATAGGCTTCCGCTGCATTTTTTAGGAAGGTCATTTTATCTCTTGTAATACTTTCCTCCGGTCTGCCATAACGTAGGGTATGTCTTGTTTTTACTTCTATGATATGAAGTAAGTCTTCTTTTGATGCAATGATGTCTACTTCTAAATGGTGGTGCCTCCAATTTCTTTCCAAAATTGTATAGCCCAATTCAAGTAAATAATCAGTTGCAATTTGTTCTCCAATGTCTCCTTTTTCTTTGTTTGATTTCATATATATGATTTCAATATTTGATTTGCCCAAACACAAGATTTTCACAGAAATTACGTTAATCAAAATAAAATTCATACAATGGAAGCTTCCCACAAAATTTTTAAAATAAAAGGGTGTATTCAGCACTATGCATGGGGAGGGAACACCTTTATTCCTGAAATGTTGGGTATTGCCAATACAGATTCAGCGCCCTGTGCAGAGTATTGGCTTGGTGCACATCCTTCAGCTTCTGCTCAGATTTTGGATCATGAAATCGGGTCTACATTGAATGAATTGATTAAAAAAGACCCAACCGCCGCTCTGGGAACTAATATTTATCAAGAATTTGGAGAACTTCCCTATTTGTTAAAAGTGTTGGATGTGAAACAGATGCTTTCGATTCAAGTTCATCCAACTAAAAAAGAGGCAGAATTGGGTTTTGAAAGAGAAGAAGCGGCAGGTATCCCCATTAATGCACCCAATAGAAATTATAAAGACCGCAATCATAAGCCAGAGGTAATGGTAGCATTAAGTGATTTTTGGTTGTTGCATGGATTTAAAGAAAAAGGATTATTGGAAAAGACATTAGGGGATGTACCGGAATTCAATATTTTATTACCATTGTTTAAAAGAGATGGTTACCAGGCTTTGTATCAGTTTGTAATGGAAATGAGTGTGGAAGAGGTGAATTCCTTTTTAATGCAAACCGTGAAACGTGAAATTAGACATAAAAGAGAAGGGACTATAACCAAGTCCGATCCAGGTTGGTGGGTTGCTAAATTATTTGAAGGGGAAGACACTATTTCTAATATCGATAAAGGGGTTTTCTCTATCTACTTTTTCAATATTGTTAACGCTAAACCTGGAGAAGCTGTATTTCAGGGTGCAGGTTTGCCACATGCTTATTTAGAAGGTCAGAATATTGAATTAATGGCCAACAGTGATAATGTATTAAGGGGTGGACTTACGCCAAAATACATTGATGTTCCTGAATTAATGAAGCACACTTTATTTGAAGGAATCATCCCACAGATCATGAATGGAAATGAAATCCGAACAGGAGAAAAGAATTACCCTTGCCCGGTTTCTGATTTTGCTATCAGTAAGATTGATCTAAATAACAATATGTCTTACACCAATCAATCCGTATCCATGGAAATATTATTGGTTACAGGGGGTGGGGCAGTATTAAATAATAGTATGGCATTGAAGAAAGGCGAGGCAGTTTGTTTGTTACCTGGAGCTACTTATACCTTAATTTCATCTGGCCATTGTACTTTGTTTAAAGCATTTGTATAGCTTATACCCGCGTTCTTCACACTTGGTGAAAAATGTATTTTAAAATATTTTTTCGCCTATTTTTGCCCTGAAATAACTAATAATGAAATTAAATAAGAACGTTCTTTTATCAATTGGGTTGATGGTTGCTATAACCTCGGTTTATAGAATTTTACCTAATAGACCATTTGGATTTGCACCACAGATTGCTTTGGCTCTATTTGGAGGCGCTTTTTTTGTACAAAATAAAAAATGGGCCTTTATTCTTCCATTGGTTTCAATGTTTATTTCTGATCTCTTATATCAGGTTCTTTTTAAGTTTGGTTATTCTGAAATGGAAGGATTCTACAGTGGTCAATGGATCAATTATTTATTAATAGGATCACTCACTGTTTTTGGTTTCATGATAAGCGATGCTAAGATTTTTAAAGTTATATTAGCATCAATTGCTGCTCCAACCACTTATTTTCTTTTGTCGAATGGATTGGTTTGGTTTGGAAACGGAGGATATCAGCGGTCTCGTACTTTCGGAGGATTGATTCAGACTTTAGTGGATGGAGTGCCATTTTATCAAAATAGTATTTTAGGAACGCTGGTATTTGGAGCGATACTATTTGGTGGTTATTCTTTATTAAGAGCTAGGGAGTCTAAACAAATAGCGTAATTTTTTAGATAGAAACAATATTAAAAAAGCACCTTCTTAAGGTGCTTTTTTAATGATTATTAGGTATTCTCAGACTCATAACCTTCGTCTATCAGAAGATGTTTGCTGTCGGCTGCAGAGGTTGCAAGAACGTCGCACCGATTATTCCATTTATTTTCAGCATGCCCCTTCACCCAAACAAATCTTAATTTGAAATGCTTTGATAATGCATAGAAATGCAGCCATAAATCTTTATTTTTTTTTCCACCTTTAAAATCAGTTTTGATCCAGTTGTTTAACCATTTTTTTTCAATACTATTTACAACATATTGACTATCAGTGTAAACCGTGACTGAGATAGCTCTTTTTTTTAATGATTCGAGCGCTTTTATTACTGCTAACAGCTCCATTCGATTATTGGTAGTTAATCGATAACCACCAGATAATTCCTTTTGCGCTTCACCCCATAATAGCACAGCACCATAGCCACCCGGACCAGGATTTCCCCTGGAAGATCCATCAGTATATATTTTTAATGGATGACCCTCAGATTTTGCTGGTACAACATTATTCTCACTTTCTTTCACCAATGAAGCATTTTATTAAGTGGCAAAGAAACTTAAAACAGGGAAGATTCGTAGGGGGATTTGAATATTATTTTGGGATTTATGAATGAATGGTCGAAAATGAAGGGGTAAAGATTAATTATTGTGTTTGAAATACACATTGTTTTATTTATTTTTACGTATTAAAATGAGGAGCTTGAATAAGGATAAACAAACGATTGCATCACAGCTGCCTGCCGGGAAGAAAAAAGCCATTGTAAAAACCTTGGATACAAAACAGGTTGATAAAAAAGCAACTACAAAGAAAACAGCCAAAGCTGTTACCATGGATCAATCTATTCAGGGTACTCAAAAAGCAAAGAAGCCCACCACAAGCATAAGTAGCAATAAGTTAAAAGATAAAGTCTCCTCAGAAAAAAAACAATCTACAAAAGTGATTAGTCAAGTTCGTTTTCAGCTTAGATATCGTACCAAATATGGTCAGGAAATATTCATTTGTGGAAATCATCCATTATTAGGAAACGGTGATCCTTCTAAAGCAGTTCCACTTTTTTATAATAACGATGATCGTTGGTCTTTAGATCTTGATTTTTCAAATTCAGAACCAATTTCAAAAATCATTACCTATCAGTATATTATTCGTAACAATGATGAGAGCTTGAGTTTTGATGCAGGCAATGATAAGCAAATCAATCCTGATGAAGTGAGTTCAGGAACTATTATAACTATTGATTCCTGGAATTTTGCGGGTTACATTGAAAACGTTTTTTACACAGAACCATTTACGAATGTTTTATTAAAAAGCAATCATACAGATGTAAAGACGGATACTCCCAAAAGAGTAACCCATCGGTTTAAAGTAAAAACTCCCTTGCTTTCTAAGGGACAAACAGTTTGTATTGTTGGGAATTGCAAAGGGCTTTCAAAGTGGGATACAAGTAACCCTATATTGATGAATAGAAATATAGATGAGAATTATTATTCAGTTGGCTTAAATCTTTCTCAAGAATTATTTCCTATTGCATACAAGTATGGCATTTATGATACAGTAACCAAAAAGTTTGTACAATTTGAACAGGGAAATAACCGGGTTCTATATGAAACAAATTTGCCTGAAGAGCAAACAATTATTCACGATGGATTTTTAGTGCTTCCTGAAATTAATTGGAAAGCAGCAGGTGTTGCCATTCCTGTATTTAGTTTAAAATCTGAAAATAGTTTTGGAGTAGGGGAATTTACTGATATCAAATTATTAGTTGATTGGGCAGTAAAGGTTGGAATGAAATTGATTCAGATTTTACCTATTAATGATACTACTGCAACTCATACATGGACTGATTCCTATCCTTATGCGTCCATATCAGCATTTGCTTTACATCCAATGTATTTGAATCTTGACCTATTGGCCAACAAGGATACTTTCAAGGATTTGGATTTGTTGAAAAATGAAAATTTACATCTGAACAATCTTGATGTGGTAGATTATGAGACAGTGAATCAGTTGAAAATTGGGTTTATTAAAAAAGTATATCTGCAGGACAAACTTCAGTTTCTAAAAGACAAATCATTCCAACAATACTTTAATCAAAATATACATTGGCTTGAGCCATATGCCGTTTTTTGTTATTTAAGAGATCAATATAAAACTGCTGATTTTAGTAAATGGCCTGCATATCAGATTTACAATCAACTTGAAGTAAGTGAACTTCTTAAAACAGGTTCTGATGCATTTGAAGGTATTGCATTCCATTATTTTATTCAATATCAATTGCATCTTCAATTGAAAGCAGCCACAGATTATGCTCATTCAAAAGGAATCATTGTGAAAGGCGATATTCCTATCGGCATTTATCGAAATGGTGCAGATGCATGGCAACAGCCTGAATTATATCATATGGACATGCAGGCTGGCGCTCCCCCAGATGGTTTTGCTATCAAAGGCCAAAACTGGGGATTCCCAACCTACAATTGGCAGAAAATGAAAGAGGATGGTTTCGCCTGGTGGAAACAGCGCTTCGAACAAATGAATTATTATTTCGATGCTTTTAGAATTGATCACATACTAGGGTTCTTTCGTATTTGGAGTATTCCGATGGACGCAGTAGAAGGAATCATGGGTTATTTTGTTCCCGCAATCCCCATGCATATCAATGAGTTTAATTCGAAAAATATTTGGTTCGACTTTCATCGATATACGAAACCATTCATAACTGAAAATACTTTGTGGGAGGTTTTTGGTTATGAAAATGAATACGCTAAAAAACAATTCCTTGAGGAAGATGGATATTCTGGATACAAATTAAAACCAGCATTTGCCACTCAAAGATTGGTAGAACAATACTTTGATGAATTAGAAAATAATGAGTATAACCAAAAACAAAAGCAACAGTTATTTGATTTAATCAGTAATGTGATTTTGTTTGAAGTGGAAGGATCTCAAGGGCAACAGTTTCATTTCAGATTTGGAATGGAGTCGACCAGCTCTTTTAGAAATCTAGATTGGAATACTCAAAATCAATTGAAAGAATTATTCATTCAATATTTTTATAAGCGACAAGACGATTTTTGGATGCAGGAAGCGCTTCAAAAATTACCAGCCTTAAAAAGGGTTACGAATATGTTGGTCTGTGGGGAAGATCTTGGTATGGTGCCTACTTGTGTTCCTGAAGTGATGCGTCAGTTAGGTTTACTTAGTTTGGAAATCCAAAGAATGCCTAAAGATCCCAGCAAAGAATTCTTCCATCCTAATGATGCACCTTATTTGAGCGTGGTTACGCCTTCTACACACGATATGAGCACGATCAGGGGTTGGTGGGAAGAAGATAGAGAAAGTATTCAAAAGTTTTATAACCACGAACTTGGTCAACAAGGCGAAGCACCTTTCTTCTGTGAAGCATGGATCAATAATGCCATTGTTTTACAGCACTTATATTCTCCAGCGATGTGGAGTATTTTTCAATTGCAAGACATCATGGGTATAGATCCGGCAGTGCGAAGAGAAAATCCGAATGATGAACGTATCAATATTCCCGCAAATCCTAAACATTATTGGAGATATAGAATGCATCATAGCCTAGAAGCATTATTGGAATTTGGAATGTTCAATCAAAATTTAGGAAAAGCAATTATAGCTAGCGGGCGTTCATAATTGTTGCCTGTTGATTTTATTCTGCTGTATCTAGTACAGTTTATTATTTACAATATGAATTTAAATTATTGGCATAAAGAATTGCCCTTTATCAATCCATTTACTATTTCAAATGGAAGAACTAAAACGCATCAACCTTCACTGATAGTTTCATTATCCATAGGAAACTTTGTTGGTTTTGGTGAAGCTCCTGCTATAGGTTACTATGATATCACAGTGGAGAAAATGATAGCAGATCTGGAGGCGAAGAGAAATTTTGTTGAAAAATTTGCTTTGACAGACCCTGAACGTTATTGGCATTATTTACATCATTTATTTCCCCAAAACCCTTTTTTAGTTTGTGCACTTGACATGGCTGCATGGGATCTTTTTGGCAAGATGAAAGGGAAACTTTTGTATGAGTTATGGGGAACTCCTTGGCATGAAACACCTCTTTGTGATTATACCATTGGGATCGATACCATCGATAAAATGGTAGATAAAATGATACAAAAGCCCTGGCCCATCTATAAGATCAAATTGGGAACAGGGGAAGATATTGAAATTGTAAAGGCATTACGTAAACATACAAATGCGCCATTTAGAGTGGATGCTAATGCTGGATGGAATTTGGAGGAAGCTTTAGCGATTATTCCGCAATTAGCAGATCTGGGCGTTGAAATGATTGAACAACCTCTGGAAAAGAATAATTGGGAAGGAATGAAAATCTTGTTTGAAAAATCGTGTTTACCAATTTTTGCAGATGAATCCTGTGTGTTTGAACAGGATGTGGCTACTTGTTATGGGCATTTCCATGGGATTAATATTAAACTTACAAAATGCAGTGGATTAACACCTGCCCGAAGAATGATTCATGAAGCTCGTCGTCTTGGATTAAAAGTAATGATGGGTAGTATGAATGAAAGTAGTATTGGTTCTGCTGCTATTGCAAATTTTCTACCTCAATTGGATCTTGTGGATATGGATGGACCATTATTGCTTTCTGCAGATCTTGCTTCAGGACTTAGCTTTCAAAATGGTGCGATTCAATTAATAGGTTCTGCAGGTTTGGGAATCCAGGTATATTTATAAGAAGGATGAATCATAACTTCTGACTCCTCAAAGGAATAAGGATCAAACTCAGATACATTATTCCTGTATTGTTCTATTCTAAGTTGATTTATTTTAGATAGCCCATAAATAATATAAATTGTTTGAATAACAATTAGGACCTCAAAAAGCGTAGTAGCAACTTTATTATAGATCTGCCATTGTAAAAAAAACGGGTTACTTAAAGGTGCATTTTTCCAGGATATTTCAATAGGAGGAGCGTAGGCATAAATAGAAATTATCGCCAAGATGATCAATAACGTTGGTACAATATGAACCCATGAAATCACAATATTTCTCAGATCCTGTTTTCTTAAATAAATATGTATATAAAAGGGTAAAGCAATGATTAATAAAAAAATGACTAATGCTAAGGAAAAATTAAACAGATAAAAGTTCCCTTCGTTAAAAACGATAAAGTTTTGAATAGGAGCATTGATACTAGTTAAGCATATATACAATATAGGCGTTAACCATAACAAATGTTCTCCTCGAACATTTTGAGTTGTATACATTGGGTACGTTTGGGATGAACGTGAGGTTACATTATAAAATTAGGTTATAAAACAACATCTGAACCGGTTAAGTGGATAAATAGCAGATTTGGGGAAAATTAAATGAAACCATTATTCGATTTTTTACAATCCAAATTGTTGGATATTTACCCAAAAAAGAAGCATTCGAAGAATAGGTCTAAAATTGAAATGCATTATGACCCCTGAAAGAACAGATAAATTTCAGAAAGTACTTTCCAATAGGCAATCTGATTTAGCCATTGTTATGGAAAATGTGCATGATCCGCATAATATCTCTGCAGTTATGCGAACCTGTGACGCCGTTGGTATCCAGGACATTTATGTGATCAATAGTATCATGCCTAAACATTCCTATTTTGGCCCAAAGAGCAGTAGCAGTGCTGCTAAATGGTTAACAGTTCATCAGTTTAGTTCTTTGGAAGAATGTATTCCTGTTTTAAGGTCTCAATTCACTAAAATTTATACTACCCATTTATCAACTGATGCAGTTGCTTTATATGATGTTGATTTTACCAAAGAATCAATTGCATTGGTCTTTGGGAATGAACATGATGGGGTTAGTGAAGAAATGAGAAGACTGGCAGATGGAAATATTATCATTCCCCAGGTTGGAATGATTCAAAGTCTTAATATATCCGTTGCCTGCGCTATAAGTATTTATGAAGCTTTTCGTCAGAAAAAAAATGCCGGTCATTATGATCATCCTAGTTTATCTGAAGAAAGGATCGAGGAAATTAAAAGTGTGTGGAGCAAACCCAAAGTGAAGTTTAGATTTAAGGATCTAAGGGCACTTAAGAGATCGATTCAATAATGGAAGCTTCCTCCAATTTTCTCCTTGTTTCAACTTGTTTTTGTAAATAAGTGATACTGACGTTTAGTTCAAATCCAATTAATAGTATTAATGCGTTAAAGTCGATGATGATCATGATCACTAGTACTGTTCCAATTGACCCATAGACCTTATTATAGCTCCCGAAATGAGTTACCCAATAAGAGAAAATAATAGTTGATGCTAGGGTTAAAAATGTGGCTAATAATGAACCAGGTGAAATGAAATTCCATTTTTCCTCTACTGATGGAGCGTATCTATAAATAATAGATATACCAAAGAAAATCAAAGCTATAATTACTAACCATCTGGTGCTTTCCCACCACCACAGCCAATCAGCTTTCTTCATATTGAAATAATGTCTTAGTATTTTTTCCAGAGCATCATGACCAATTAAAAATAAGACGCTAGATATTACTAACATAATCAGTAATAGAGTGAGTTTAATAGCTTTCCAACGTTTATGAAGGAAATGAGTTTTTGCATGAAGTATTGATTTGTCAAATGTTCTGATGATGCCCATCATCGCATTGGATGCATAAAAGATCACCATTAAGATACCAAAGGATAAAAGTCCCCCTTTTGATTTTTTAAAAAAATCATTTAAGAATGATTCTACTAAATCGTATGTTTTTTTATTAGGAGTAAGATCTTTTGTAAGTGACAATAACTCAGTTCTGAATTGTGCAGATACCGGTAAGTAAGGCACAACCGAAAACAAAAAGATACAAGCAGCTGGTATGGCCATGATCGCATTGAATGAGATGGCTGCAGCCCTTTCATTCAAACCAATTTTGTTAACCTGAATGAAAAAAAAGCGGATGACATCAAAAAGTGGCAAACCCTGAAATCCAGGAATGATAATCTGTTTGCTTTTTCTGATAAGAAATGCAATAGGTTTTGATGTAACTATAAGTCTTTCTAATTTCGTCAATTCTTTCCTGCTTGTTTTTCGGCCATGTATATATCTAGTGCTTTCTGGTACTCTTTTGCATAGGTATTATGCTCTGTAAAATTACTACTGAAATGATGATATCCACTGAAATCGCTTTTCGCAACAAAAAATAAATAATTTGTTTTAGGGGCATTCAAAATGATATCAATAGTTTTTGGTGAGGGGGTGCAAATAGGCCCGGGTGGTAAACCCTTATGTCGATAAGTATTATATAAAGAGGGATTGCTTAAATATTTTTCATAGATCCGGGTAAGGGTAAAATCTTTCATAGCATACTTAATAGTAGGGCAGGCCTGTAGGGGCATGTTTTTTTCCAGACGGTTGATGTATACACTTGCAATTTTAAATTTATCAGAATCATAATTTGTTTCTTCATCAACTATCGAAGCAAGTATATAAACTTCCATTTTAGATAAATGACCTGATGCTAATTTATTTTCACGATTATTTTTTGTCCAGAAACTACTACTTGCATCATGTAATTTTTGAAAAATCTTATCCAGTGAAGCATCCCAATAAAAATTATAAGTATCAGGAATGATCATAGTGAAAACAGTATTACTGTCTACATTCCATTTGGCAAGAGAATCATTTGAATTAAGATAATTCATTACTTCAACTGAATCTGGGGAAAAACTTTTACTGATCAATTTTGCTAAATCCTCTTTAATCCTTAGTCTGTTGATCACAAGCTTCATTTCTGCTGTTCGACCCTTTTTTAATTGACGGGCAATAGACCAAATGTTCTGACCATTTTTTACCTCATATTTTCCAGGCTTTATATGTTCCCAATCACCTGTGATGCTGCTGAACAGATCTAAAACAAATGGATATTTTAAGATGCCATTTTCTTCAAAATTTTTGAGGATACTGCTTTTATCTGTTGCTTTTTTTTGAATGAGCACATATTTATTTTTCTCTGAGAAGTTGGTCGCTGAACCGAATATTAGCCAACCAAAAACGATTCCTAGAACAAAAACAATCAGTAATACAGATTTAAAAAAGGCTTTCATGGGTTCAAATTAAATAAAAAACCCTGTCTACAAGAGCAGACAGGGTTAATATTATTTGCTAATTTTTTATTTCTTTCCAGAATCTTTTGATAGTGGAACTGCATTTGTTGGCGCAGCAGCAGGTGCAGCAGGTGCTGAACTACTGGTATTTACTTTTTGTAAAAGGGAATTGTCTACATTAGATGAAGAGCCTCCTTTTAAAAATAGGCTTGAAAATAAAGCAAGTAATGCTATAATTCCAGCAAACAACCATGTGCCTTTCTCCAAAACGTCTGTAGTTTGCTTAACACCCATCAACTGGTTGCTTAAACCACCCACATTAGCAGATAATCCTCCGCCTTTAGGGTTCTGAACCAAAACAATAAATCCTAGAGCCACACAGGCAATCACAATCAAGATCAAAAACAAAATTATCATTGTATACCTTTTAAATGTTGAATTTTGGAGGCAAAATAAGCGGATTTTTCAGGATTTAAGAAACTTAATTTAATATAGAGCTGAATTGCCTTGTCTAACTGCCCTTGTTTTTGCAAAACATCTGCCATTGTTTCGGTTACTATTTCCCTTTGTTCATTGGAAGTTTTGGCAATAATTTCTACCGCTTCCTCTAAATCATGGTTGGTTCCAAGGTCAATAGGATTGGGATTATCCTTTTTCATGTACTTCAGCCAATCAGTAAATCTGCGAAGATGCGTAGTTAATTTGTCCTGCGGAATCTTTGATAAATCAATATTAATGCCCTGAGAAGCAAAATAATCGATCGTATACATGGGTTCCTTAGGTATTTCCAGAACTTCTTCTGTAATAGGCTTTTTGAAATCAGCCAATTGAGATGAAAGTAGATTGGAAATTTTGGAATTACTTAAGTCTGTGGCAGATTCCTCATTATATGGCTCCATTTGAGCTAAAATCGGATCAGATTCGGAATCCTCTTGGTTAGGTTGATGAGATATAGCTTCATCTTCTTGAAGGTCTTCCTGAAATTCCGGTAGTACTTGTTTGTCAATTCCCCGCATCAATTCCTTTACTGATTCAATCGTAGGAATGGTTATTGAACTTGTAAAATCGGTTGCTTCTGCAGTATTTGTAGGGGCAACTTCAGTCTGGCTAAATTCAGGTGTTGAATGGTTAAATTCTCTAATAAATGATGTTGAATCCCCCAATTGATAGTTTGTATAAGAGGGTGTAATTTCAACTATTTCTGGAGGATTGGCTTTTTCCTGTAATAAATAATGAAGCCAATAAGGATTTGTGAAGTATAGGCCTGTTTTTTGAGCCTGTAATATGAATTCAGTAGAATTGGAATCTTTAAGTTTTGCAGAAAGTAGCATTTGCACAGGTGCAAAATAGGGATAGCTATCAGCCAATTTAGCTAAAGTTCCCTCCTCAACCTGTGAAAGATCTCTTTTGCCTGTTAAATGAAATAATGCTTTTTCCTGAATTGAATTCATATTAATAAAAGTACAACTTGATTACCAGTTCGAAAAAATATGGTTGAAAATTTCATCGGTTAAATTTCTAACCAACTCATCCAATAATTGACCCTCGGCCTGTTGCAAAGATAGGTTAGCAGAGAAATCTGCATTTCTTGTAACATCAAATTCATCAGATTTATTTTCCAACGTTTTCTTCAAAACCACATGAACACTCACTGTTAGACGGTTTGTAGTTGCCTGTTGTGCACTAATCCCTACGGTCTGAGATGGGTTGTAACCTGTAATGGTTGCAATTACCTGATAATGCGCATCGTCGTTATTGGTTCTGGTGAGTTTGGTTGAATTGACGAATTTCTGAGACAATTTATCGTACAATTTCGGGCTCAGCTGTGGATTCACATAACTTGCTTTGTTCTCTATGGTAAATAGCTTAATGGTCTTGATTTTAGTATAATCAATAGATACATCGTTCAAAGTATAAATGCCACAACCTGAAAAAAGCATTGCAAAAAATAGCAACAAAACCGAAAAAGGAATTGCCGCTTTTTTTATTTGAAACATTGATTGAATATTTTTTTTCATCAGAATTAAATTGAATTTACAGGAATCATTCGTCAATATCGTACTCTTTAAGTTTCCGGTACAAAGTTCGTTCGCTGATGCCCAGGTCTAATGAGGCATCCCTTCGTTTACCTTTGTGCTTTTTCAGGGCTTTTACAATTAATTCCTTTTCCTTATCCATTATATTCAATGATTCCTCTATTTCTTCGTGATGATGTATCGTTTCTTCCGTTATGATCATCGGCTGCATATTTGTGGAGGAAGGCTGATTTAAATAGGCAGGTTGAACTGCGGTAGATGTGTTATTATTAGAATTTACAGAATTGTTCAATTCTCCGTTACTATGAAAATCATTCAGAATGGAATCCCTAGTGAAATTAGCTGCAGCACCTGCTAATGATGGGTTCTGCAGTATTTCTAAAAACATTTTCTTTAACTCTGTTACATCCTTTTTCATGTCGAAGAAAAGTTTATATAAAATTTCTCTCTCGTTTGAAAAGTCGTTAGATCCAGTCGGATAATTAGCCAATACAGGTAGGGAGTTTCTATTCTTTTCGGGTAAGAAATTCTTTAGTATAGCAGCACTAATTTGGGGATTGGTACTTAATACAGAAATTTGTTCTGCAATATTTTTCAACTCCCTAACATTACCCTGCCACCCATAATTAACCAGTACTTGTTTTGCTTCTTCATCCAATTGAACAGGTGCGGTTTTGTAACGCTCTGAAAAATCAACTACAAATTTTCTGAAGAGCAAAAGTACATCCTCTTTTCTATCCCTTAAAGACGGAACCCTGATAGGTACAGTACTTAAACGATAATAAAGATCTTCTCTAAATCTACCTTTTTGGGTAAATTCTAAAAGTTCTCTGTTAGTAGCTGCAATAACACGGACATCCGTTTTTTGTACTTTTGAAGAACCCACTCTAATGAATTCTCCAGTTTCTAATACACGTAATAGCCGAGCCTGTGTGCCTAGAGGCATTTCGCCTATTTCGTCAAGGAATATTGTTCCGCCACTCACTGTTTCGAAATATCCTTTTCTACTGTCTACTGCGCCTGTAAATGCACCTTTCTCATGACCAAATAATTCAGAGTCAATTGTGCCCTCAGGTATTGCTCCGCAGTTAACCGCAATGAAAGGATTATGTTTTCTGCTTGAAAGTGCATGAATAATCTGAGAAAAAACTTCTTTTCCCACACCGCTCTCACCTACAATTAATACAGTAAGGTCAGTAGCCGCTACCTGAACGGCCGTATTTAAAGCATGATTCAATGCCGGAGCATTGCCAATGATGCCAAATCTATTTTTAATTGACTGTAAATCCATTGTTATTTTTTTACCGATTCATGTATCGGAATATTTTAAAAGTGCACAAATTCCCCTAGTAAAGTTCCTTTTGTACAGCTATTGATTTTTACATATACATAATCGCCCATTTTAATCCCATGTTGTTTCTTTTCAAATACTGCCACTTTGTTTTGGTCGTTCCTTCCTTTCCAGAAATTTGAATCTTTTTTGCTTTCTCCATCTACCAGAATTCGAAATGTTTTTCCAACATCATTTTGGTTGCTTTTTAAAGACAATTGATATTGAACATCTACAATTTCGGTTAACCTTCTTTTTTTCTCTTCTTCAGGTACATCATCTTTAAACCTTTTACTGGCAAGTGTTCCAGGCCTTTCACTATAAAAATACATGTAAGCATAATCATACTTACTATACTTCATAATTTCAATGGTGTCTTGATGATCATCTTCTGTTTCAGTACAAAACCCAGTAATGATGTCGGTACTGATACCACAATCTGGAATAATTTCTCTGATGCGGTCTACCTTTGCCTTATACCATTCTCTGGTATAAGTTCTGTTCATTAATTGTAAAATTCTATTATTGCCGCTTTGAATAGGCAAATGAATATAATTACAAATATTATCGTATTTGGCAATTGTAAACAACACTTCATCTGTGATATCCTTGGGATGAGAGGTGCTGAATCGAACACGTAAAAGCGGACTAATCTGTGCGATTTTTTCTAATAACTCTGCGAAGGTTACCGCATGCCCTTTAGATTCATCCAGCCAATAGTAACTATCTACATTTTGACCTAATAATGTAATTTCTTTATAACCTTTATCAAATAGATCAACTGATTCCGCTAAAATTGAATGTGCGTCTCTGCTTCGTTCCCTTCCTCTTGTAAAAGGAACCACACAAAAACTACACATATTATTGCAACCTCGCATGATAGAAACAAATGCTGAAACAGAATTGCTGTCAAGTCTGATAGGGGAGATGTCTGCATAAGTTTCATCTCTACTCAGTAAAACATTTACAGCTTTTTGACCGGTTTCAGCTTCTTCAATCAGGATAGGTAAGCTTCTATACGCATCTGGACCCACTACAAGGTCAACCAGTTTTTCCTCCTCCAATAATTTTGATTTTAGTCTTTCCGCCATACAACCTAGTACCCCAACTAATAATCCACTTTTTTTATGCTTGAATTTTCGGAATTCGGTAAGCCTTTTTCGTATCGTTTGCTCTGCTTTTTCTCTTATTGAACAGGTATTTAGCAAAATAAGATCTGCTATTTCAATTTCATTGGTTGCGCCAAATCCTTGCTCTTGTAATATAGATGCTACTACCTCGCTATCTGCAAAATTCATAGCACATCCATAACTTTCGATATAAAAGTGCTTTTTATATCGATTGGGGTCGTTTAAGAAAGGTTTATAAGCCTCACCTTGCCTCAATTCATCATGTTCCTTTGCCCCCAAATCCATCAATTCCATACTTTTGAATTATTTAGTCTACGAAAGTACAAAAAATAGCGATTTTAATGCCAGATTGTCAGCGTCTCATTCGTTAAACTTATGAATATCTTCTATTTTTGCAACTTCAAAATTTAAAAAATGAAAAAACTGGTTCTAATTCTGATACTTTTTTTAACTCAGAAGGTATATTCTCAGGATGTTGTAGTTAACAAGTTGAGAAGTGAAACGTCTAGAACTGTTAAGAAAGAGGCAGATACTACATCATGGAGATGGAAAAGGGGTGGGATGTTTTTATTTTCCTTATCACAAGGATCATTGAGCAACTGGGCTGCTGGGGGTGATAATTTTTCTATGGCAGCCAATAGCTATTTGAATTACTACTTTTTATATAGAAACAATCGTCATGTGTGGGATAATAATGTTGATTTAAATCTCGGATATGTAAATACCACTAGCTCAGGAGGCCGTAAGAATGACGATAGAATGGATTATTTGAGTAAGTATGGTTATAAAATGGATACCTTGGGAAAATGGTATTTATCAGGCTTGTTCAATTTTCGTTCTCAATTTTTCGACGGTTTTAATTACGGCACAACACCAGCAGAATTATCTTCTTCCTTTCTTTCTCCTGCTTATTTTATTCTTTCTGTGGGTTTTGATTATAAGCCAAGTGATAAATTTTCTTTGTTCTTATCTCCATTAACTTCAAGATGGACAGTTGTAACGAATAAGGTATTATCTAATAAAGGTCTGTATGGTTTAACACCAGGCTCTCATTCACTGAATGAAATTGGTGCTTTTGCAACAGTAAACTACACTACAACTTTAGCGAAGAATATTGTTTACAAAGGAAGGCTTGATTTATTTTCTAATTATTTAACTGACCCTCAGAATATCGACTTGTTCATGACCAATCAGATTGCATTCAAAATCAATAAGTATTTTTCTGCCACGTACAGTCTGGACCTTATTTATGATGATAATGTAAGGTTGTTTGGTCCAAATCATACCTCGCCTGCTTTGCAAACAAAAAGTTTAATTGGGATTGGTTACTTAAAACCATTGAATGTTAAAAAGAAATAATGCTTCATTTTCGATATAATAAAAAAAGCATCTTAAAAAAGATGCTTTTTTTATTAAGAGATGATCCGGAGTTTTTGTTTTATTTTATTTGCCTGGAAAATGAGTTCCTGATAATCATTGCTTAGAATGGTTACATGCCCCATTTTTCTACCTGGTTTAGTTTCTTTCTTGCCATATAAGTGTACAAATACATTTTCAATTTTTAAGATTTCTTCTAACCCTTCGTAAATTGCGTTACCACTGTATGATGGTGCTCCTAATAAATTTACAATTGCAGCAGGTAAGATGGGTTTGGTATTACCTAGCGGGTAGTTCAAAATGATACGCCAAAGCATATCGTATTGACTACTGAAATTTCCTTCTATAGTATGGTGTCCGCTATTGTGTACCCTTGGTGCTGTTTCGTTTACCCAAACATTTTGTTCTTGATCTACAAAAAGTTCCACCGCAAATAACCCCGGGCTTTGCAATGATTTTGCAACTTTTAATGCAATTGCTTCTGCTTTCCAAAGTACTTTTTCATTTACTCTTGCGGGTGAAACCTGGTAGTCAAGTAAATTGAGTATTGGATCAAAGAGCATTTCTGCAGGAGGGAAAATAGCAGTTTCTCCTTTTTGGTTAACACAAACAATCACGGCGATCTCTTTTTCTACGTTCACCATTTTTTCTAATACTGCCGGAGCGTTAAAACCTTTTGAAAATTCCGAAGGTTCTTTGATGATTTGAACCCCTTTTCCATCATACCCACCTTCTCCAATTTTATGTACTGCTGGCAAGAAATATTCATGTTTTTGAAGTTCTTCAATTGTATTGGTTATCAAGAAATTAGAAGTAGGTATCTCATTATTTTTATAAAACTCTTTTTGGATGATTTTGTTTTTTATGATTCTGATTGCTGCCGGACTTGGATATATTTTCACACCCTCAGCTGCAAGTTTATCCAGTGCATCGATATTTACTGATTCAATTTCAATGGTAAGGGCATCTAAATTTTTGCCAAACTGATAAACAGTTTCAAAATCTCTAATGTCACCTTTTGTAAAATGATGGCATAAATGTGCCGCAGGGCAATCTAAATCACTCTCTAATACATACGTTTCAACCGTATAATTTGCTGCAGCTTGTAAAAGCATCCTACCTAATTGCCCACCACCTAATATCCCTACTTTCATGTGTTTTTCTTTGGTTCCAAAATATTGAAGAAAAATTAATAAGATAGCGAAGATACTTATCCCTTTATATCTACATACTATCAATCTATAATTCTTCGTTTTTAAATAGGAATTTACGTGATTACTTAATTTTGAAAACATGAAGCATCTTTCTTGGTTGGCACTTTACCTCTTTATAGTTCAAATTACAACCGCTCAATCTCTTTTTTTAGAACAACAAAAGGCTTTCCCTAAAGTCAATAATGCGTTTCAACTTAAAAATGAGGGTGTTAAAGAGGCGTTTCTAAAAGCAAATTTAAATTGGCCACCCAAAGAAATATATATTCGAAGTTTTAAGTATGATAGTCAGCTGGAAGTATGGGGTAGAAATAACAGTAATGAAGCTTTTAAATTAGTAAAGACTTATAAAATCTGTGCATTGTCTGGTACTATGGGACCCAAGAGAATGAATGGTGACTTTCAGGTGCCTGAGGGATTTTATTATATTAATGAATTTAGGCCCAACAGTAATTATCATATGGCACTTGGTATTAATTATCCTAATGCTTCAGATAAATTATTAAGCGATTCTATAAAGCCTGGTGGAGATATTTTTATTCATGGCAATTGTGTTACACAAGGGTGTATTCCCATTCAAAATGATCAAATTGAAGAATTGTATTTGATGGCAGCCTATGCTCATGCTGCTGGCCAAGACTTTATTCCTGTTCATATTTTTCCAATTCGATTCAATATTGAGAAAGATATTCAGTTTCTGAAAAAGAGTAGTAAAGATGAGGTTGAATATAAACTGTTTATCAAAAAGATGCAGTTGGTATTTAATTATTTTGATCAAAACAAGAGACTTCCAGTTATTGCCATTGATTCCGAAGGTGAATACAACATATATGCCAATTAAGTAAATAGGCAGGGATTTTTTTTAACCTGACATCAAGTAAATTTTAATTCCTGTTTGAAGCAGATGCTTATCAGGAAAATTCAAATGTTATCTGAAAAGTACTTGTACTGTTTCTGTGGATTGTTGTTGTAAAACTTTGTCTTTGCTCCGACTCAAAGTATTTAAAACTTCTTCGTTATAATGTCGAATTGTGAGAAGTGATAAGCCTTTTTCGATTTGAACATCAAATTGAATACCTGCAGCTAAGGCCAATTGTTCTATTTTATCTGATTTGTTATCCATACATACATACACACTGATAGCTGCAGTTTGAATAAGAGTTGGTTTTACATGAAGTTTCTTAAATAATTGATACAATTCAATGATTGGTTCTTCACCAACAAATGAAAAATCTTGCGTTTTTAATTCTATTAAAACCTGATTTTCTTTGATCACAATGATAGGAGGAAGGTGTTTGTTTTTTTTCTGATGTATCAACGTTCCAGGCAAATTCTTATTTAAAAAGCACTTGACATATAATGGTATTTGTTTGTTTTGTAAGGGTTTGATCGTTTTTGGGTGTATTACCTGCGCACCATAGTAAGCCATCTCAATCACTTCCGTATAGCTTAATTCATCAATCAATACGGCATCCGGATAGGTCTTAGGGTCGGCATTCATAACGCCTTCTACATCTTTCCAAATACTAAGACTTTCTGCGTCTAGAATGTTTGCAAAAATTGCAGCAGTATAATCGCTTCCCTCACGGCCCAGTGTGGTACTTTCATTATCTTCAGTTGAACCAATATAGCCTTGAGTTATTACAATCTTATTTGTTGCTGTTATCAAACCCAACACATTGGTTCTGATTTTTTCTGTGGTTATATCCCAATCAATATCAGCATCTCTAAAATTATTATTGGTACGGATGGAATCTCTTACATCAATCCAATGGTTAGAAATACCTACTTCGTTAAGATAATGACTAACGATACAACTACTTAGTAATTCACCTACGCATACAATTTGATCATAATAATAATCAAAATCACGTACTGGTTTATCATGTAATAACCATTCGATTTCGGTAAAGAAATCCGACAATTGTTCAAGGCAGGCATTATAACGTAAAACCAATAGATATTTGGTGGTATTCAGGTGTTGGTTTTTGATGGCATGAAATAATTGAATGGCCTCTTCCTGTTTACCTGCATAAAAAGCTTCTGCAACTTTTTCTAATGCATTGGTGGTTTTACCCATAGCCGATAGAATAATTACCATCGGATCAGATTGATTGGAATCTACAATTTCTGCAAGGCTCTTTACCCTTTCAATGCTATTAACACTTGCCCCCCCGAATTTGAATACTTTCATACATTTCAATTTTTAAAAACCGCATGCAAATATAAGTCAGAACTTTAGCGATTTTAATCAAAAATTACCTTCGTTTTAAAACTCATCGCTATCTTTATCAGGCACGAATCAGTTTTTGATATGTTCAAACAAACAATAGTTTTTGTTCTTGTTGTAATATCTTTTTGGGGCATTACACATGCACAATCACCTCCAATTACCCCGGAATCACAGCAATTTTATTATAGTTCTAAGGGGATGAGTTTTGTTCCTAGTTTAACTAAGCCCGGATTGATTTATCAGGGTCAATTATATTCTGGAAAAGCCAGATTGGATTATTTGATATCAAAAGTGAATATACCGGAATGTTATTTTGAATACGAAGACTATAAAAAGAATCGAACCTGGGCCTCGGTTCTTACTTTTATTGGTACAGCCACTTCAATTGTTGGATTGATTGGTACCAATGAGAATAGGAATATCAATTGGTATCTTTTAAGTGGAGGTATAGTAATCAGTGGTACTTCAGCCATGTTAAATGCCGCAGCTGCTCAACATTTAAGAGCTGTTGCCATTATTTTAGATCAACAAAACAATAGAACAGGAATGATTAGTTTTCCAAAACAATTGGGACTATCCATACCCATCAAATTTTAGAGTATGAGCAACATGATAATATCAGTTAGGAACCTAAAAAAGAATTACGGTGATTTTGAGGCTGTAAAAGGGATTAGTTTCGATGTGAAGAGAGGGGAGATCTTTGGTTTGCTGGGCCCCAATGGTGCAGGCAAATCCACCACACTTGAAATAATTGAAACACTCAGGCAAAAAACAAGTGGAGAGGTAGTGGTAGATGGCTTTAATCTGGATGAATCCCCCAACGAAATCAAAAAAATAATTGGGGTTCAATTGCAGACCTCTGGTTATTATCCCAGTTTAAATCTTACAGAATTGATCCATTTGTTTGCAGGCTTATACAATGAAGATATAGATCCAATGGTTTTATTGGATAGTGTAAATCTTCGGGATAAAGCAAAATCAAAATATAAAGAAATGAGTGGTGGACAGAAGCAACGGTTTTCAATTGCCACTACATTGATCAATAAACCCAGGATTATTTTTTTAGATGAGCCAACTACCGGATTAGATCCTCAAGCGAGAAGGAATCTTTGGGAACTGATTAAAACCATTCGTGCTTCAGGAACAACAGTTATTATTACAACCCATTATATGGACGAGGCAGAAGTGCTGTGCGACCGTGTAGCAATTATAGACAGTGGTAAAATAATTGCATTAAACTCGCCAGACAAACTGATTGATGAATTAGTGGACACCGGATTTGAACGTCCGAAAGAAGTTAAAAAAGCTAATCTTGAAGATGTTTTTATCAATCTTACAGGACATGTACTAAGAGAGGAGTAAAAGTAAATATTAAAATTAAAATGTTTTTTTATGACCATTGATCCACGTTATCCTATTGGCAAATTTGAACCACAACCTTATTCTGAAGAACAGAAAAAGAAATGGTTGCTTGACCTTCAATTTTTACCTGAGGGAATTGAAAGGGCTATTCAAAATTTAGATGAAGCACAACTGAATACAGCTTATCGATTAGAAGGCTGGACTGTAAAACAATTGGTTCATCATGTAGCGGATAGCCACATGAATGCCTATATCAGATTTAAATTAGGCTTAACGGAAGAAAATCCTGTTATTAAGCCTTACGAAGAAAAAGAATGGGCAAACCTAGCTGATAATAATTCTGTTCCAATCAATGTTTCTATTACATTATTGCATGCCCTCCATATTCGTTGGATCGCTGCTATCAAGGATCTTACGGAGGAGCAATGGAATAGAAAAGTGTTTCATCCTGCCAGTAAACGTGAAATGTCTCTTTGGTTTTTACTTGGATTGTATGCTTGGCATAGTAATCACCATATTGCACATATCCTCTCTTTGAGAGAAAATCGTAATTGGTAATGTTGAACAAAAAGGGATGGCGGTTGCTTTCTTCAAAGCTATTGCTAAAAGATGCATGGGTAGAAGTTAGGTCAGAAACCTGGGAAACCTGAATGATACAATCTCAGCTATTTCTTCAATCCATGTAATTAAGTACATTGTTTTTTGCATTACAAAAAATAGGGAGAATAATTTTGAAATGAAACTAATTATTTCAAAAAATATCTAATCATGAATTGGAAATTATTAGAGTCTAAAGATGTGTATCGAAATAGATGGTTAAAGGTCCGCTCCGACATGTGTGAATTGCCAGACGGTAGAATTATGGAACCATATTTTGTGATTGAAGTTCCAGATTGGACAAACATGGTGATCATTACAAAAGATGAAAAAATTGTTTTAGTAAAACAATATAGACATGCATTAGGAACCACTACTTTGGAATTACCCGGTGGAATTTTAGAGCAAGGTGAATTACCTATGTCTTCAGCTATCAGGGAAATGCAGGAAGAAACAGGTTATGTTTCTAATGAGGTGGAATTTTTAATGAAAATCTCTCCAAATCCTGCTTTGAACAATAATACAGCCTATTTTTTTCTCGCTACCAATGCTGAAAAATTAACGCATACCAACTTTGACCCTTTTGAAGATATCATCATTGAAACCTATTCAAAAGATGCATTGAAAATATTGTTGGAAGAGGGAAAACTACAACATGGTGTTCAGCAAGGGGCTATTTATAAGGCATTGATACGTTTGAAATGGCTAAATTGGTAAAACCTACAATCTTACTTCCCCTACTACAAATACACTGCCACAAACTACTATCAAGTCATTTTCCTTGGCATGCAATAATGCATTTTGAACAGCATCATTGATCAAGGGGAAGCAATTCCCCATCAAGTTTTTTTTCTTGGCTTCTTCCTGTAATAATTTTTCATCTAACGCCCTGGGAATAGGTGCTTTTGTAAAATAATACTGGGCTTTTTTAGGAAGCAGGTCTAATATCCGGTCGATTTCCTTGTCTTTTACCATACCTATTACAATATGAACTTCTTGTGCACCTACTAATTCTATCTGACTAATAATTTGTTTGATGCCATCTTCATTATGTGCTACGTCTAATACTAATAATGGGTTTTCTTGTAAGACTTCCCATCTCCCATGAAGGCCAGTCAATTTTTTAATATGTACTAAGCCCTTATGAATGTTAGAAACACTGATGTTCCATTTATGTT
>CANBQT010000043.1 GCA_947371755.1 Chitinophagaceae bacterium | reverse complement strand
CTTGTCTTTTTACATAACAGCAATACCATTGTTAGATATATATTCTCATTCAAATACAATTTCAAATTTCTATTGATTATTCAGAATGGACATCAATACATTAGATAATATAATAATTTGATGCTGTGTAATCTTATTTGTAAACCCCTTTAGCTAGACCCATTAAAATCAATAAACATCTGTTTTTTGATAGCCCAATTTAAAAATGAAAAAATCGATATAGAAACCTTTGCAACATAACTAAACACGGGACAAATACAAAGTATCATTAATATTTGTCAATTACAATTATCGGAACCAAAATGACGAATTGGTTAAACTATCAGACGTAAATACTATATATAAAAAAGACATGATGAGGACATCAATTATTTTTTCAGATTTAATTCGTCAAAAAAAAAACAAACCCTAAATAATATCCAGCCTTAAAACATTTCAAATTTCTTACTCATTTCCATGTAAATTGAATATGCTTAACCACTAAAGCCATTTCATGAAAGCATTGTTATGTCAAAACTTTGGAAATGCCCAAAGTTTATCATTAAAAGAAGTTGCTACTCCGTCTTTTGCAGATAATCAGGTACTAATTTCTGTTAAAGCATGCGGAGTGAACTTTCCTGACAACTTAATTATTCAGGGTAAATATCAATTTAAACCAGTACTTCCTTTTGCCCCAGGTGGTGAAGTGTCGGGTGTGATTACAGCATTAGGCAGTAAAGTAACCCAATTTAAAATCGGAGACCGTGTTTTAGCACTTTGTGGCTGGGGTGGATTTGCAGAACAAGTTGCTGTAGAAGCAAACCGGGTATTCCCCATCCCTGATAAAATGGATTGGATAATGGCCGCTGGTACATTGTATAATTATGGAACTTCCTACTACGCATTAAAACAAAAAGCTGATGTAAAAATTGGCGAAACAGTTTTAGTATTGGGAGCCGCTGGTGGTGTTGGACTCGCAGCTGTTGAATTAGCAAAAAAAATGGGGGCAATTGTCATTGCCTGTGCTTCTTCGGAAGAAAAACTTGAAATCTGCAAGGCCAAAGGCGCTGACTTTATCATCAATTATAAAACTGAAGACTTAAAAGAACAGATAAAAAAACTCACAGCCAATAAGGGGGTAGATATCATTTTCGATACAGTGGGTGGTGAATTTGCAGAGCCTTCTATTCGATCCATGGCTTGGAATGGAAGATACTTGGTGGTTGGTTTTGCAAGTGGAACAATTCCTCAATTACCTTTTAATCTAGCCCTTCTCAAAGGTTGTTCTGTCATTGGAATTTTCTGGGGCAGTTTTGCAGAGAAAGAACCAGTGGAGAGTTATAAAAACATGACTGAAATTGTACAGTGGCTACTAACAGGAAAGCTGAAACAACATATTTTTAAAATTTATAGTCTTGAAAATGCTGCAGATGCATTACAGGATTTAAATGACCAAAAAGTAATTGGAAAGGCCATTGTAAAAGTGGGTAACTGGGAGGATGATGCAATAGTTTCTGCATCTACATTATCCAACAAAAAACAAATTACAGACGGAGATAATGTAGAATCTCCTGTTGTTTTTAAAGATAAAACAGAACTGAAAAAAAATATAGGGAGATCACTGGGTAAAACTGATTGGTTTACAATTTCCCAGGAAAGGATTAATCAATTTGCAGAAGCAACCCTTGATTATCAATGGGTACATATTGATGTAGAAAAGGCTCAGTCATTTTTACCAGGAGGAAAAACAATCGCACATGGTTATCTGACAATGTCTCTTGCTTCTCAATTTTTTTATCAGCTTATCTCTATCGAGAAACTCAATTCATTCATCAATTACGGTGTAAATAAAGCCAGATTCATTTCTCCCGTTCAAGTGGGAAGCGAGATCAGAATGACTGCCCAAATTAGTGAAGTTGAAGAAATGCCCAATGGCAATGTAAAACTCTTCTTAAATTGTAGCATTGAAATAAAAGGGCAAGAAAAACCAGCCTATGTGGCAGAAGTAATTAGCATGCTTTTTTAATTTAAAATAATACTTTCATATAAACTATTCTCATATGGCACGATATACTAGCATGGAATTTCTTCGCTTTCTTTTATTCGATACACACCATGTAGAAACAATATTTCAATACGAAAAATATGCCCACCTTGATGTAGAGCAAGCCTGGATGATTATAGAATCTGCAAAACTATTTGCGGATCAGGAAATGTACCCATATTTCAAAATACTGGATGAACAACCAGCCGTATATGATGGTAAAGGTGGCGTAAAAACACATCCTCAGCTAAAGAAAATCATACAAGGTGCTGCTGCACAAAGTTGGATTGGCGGTGCTGCAAAATTTGAACATGGTGGTTTGCAATTACCTGAAATGATTTTCAATACAGGTCATCATATCTTTCAGGCCGCTAACAATAGTGTACAGGGTTATCTGGGACTTTCAACCGGTTCAGCCGATTTAATTACCAGTTTTGGAAATCAAGAACAAATAGATACTTATGTACCGCCAATTTATGAAGGTCGATGGCAAGGCACGATGGCATTAACCGAACCTCAAGCTGGCAGCTCACTCTCTGATATCATTACAAGTGCCACACCAACTGATAATGGTTATTATTTGGTTAAGGGACAAAAAATATTTATTTCGGGTGGGCAACACGAGGCGGTAGATAATTTTGTACATCTTACTCTTGCAAGAATTGAAGGTGCGCCCGCCGGAGTAAAAGGTATTTCATTATTCATCATTCCTAAATATAGACCCACTAGTGATGGCAGTTTAATGTATAATGATGTGCATTGTGCGGGAGATTTTCAAAAAATGGGACAAAGAGGATATTCAACTACTCATCTGTCGTTTGGTGATAATGACGATTGCAGAGCTTTTTTAGTAGGAGAACCTCATAAGGGACTTTCTTATATGTTTCAAATGATGAATGGTGCTAGAATTAGCGTGGGGCAATGCGCTGCGTCTGTTGCTATGGCTGCCTATCAAGCATCTCTACAATATTGTTTGGAGAGACCTCAAGGGAGATTGGCTTCTGAAAAAGACCCTACTAAATCACCCACTTTAATTATCAATCATGCAGATGTTCAGCGGATGCTGTTTACGCAAAAATCAATTGCTGAAGGATCTTTATCACTAGCTATGGAATGCAATAAACTGTATGACCAGGTACATGGTTCTTCGGGAGAGGAAAAAGACAAACATTTGTTGCTACTTGAATTACTTACTCCGATTGTTAAAACATACGCCTCTGAGCATGGAAGTAGATCCGCCGCCCTAGCTATTCAAACTTTGGGGGGATATGGATTTACCACTGATTTCCCGGTTCAGCAACTCTACCGAGATCTGAAGATCATGTCGCTTTATGAAGGAACCACAGGAATTCAATCACTCGACTTATTAGGGAGAAAAGTAACAATGCAAAATGGGAAAGCCGTAAAATTATTGATCAACTTCATCAGTACTGATTTACAAGCCTCAAGAGAATTTGACAATTTAACGCCCTATGCATTTGAATTAGAAAAGGAATTAAGTAGAATGGGTAAAGTACTTGAACACTTGTCGGGATTTGCTTTAAAAGGCAATATTGAAAGATACCTTTCCGACGCAACAGTATTCATGGAAATGGCAGGTCATATTATTATTGCTTGGCAGTGGTTAAAAATGGCTACGGTAGCTGCTCAAAAAATGAAAGAATCTAATTTCTCAACAAATAGTCTTGCTTTTTATCAAGGCAAGATTCATACAATGGAATTCTTTTTCAAATATGAATTACCACACGCTGAGGCTTGTGCCAGAACCCTTGAAGATCTTCATACTTTAACAAATGTCAATTCCTTTGAAATGTTTCAATAATTAGGCATGATAGCAAACTATCCACAACTTCAAAACATTCCATTTTTACACTATTGAATAACTACCTTTATCGCTATAAATCGGAAGAACTATGCTTAAAGTTGGCGTTTTTGGGGTTGGTCATTTAGGGAAATTCCACCTCAATAATTGGAAAGAGATCGAAGGTGTGAAACTGGTTGGATTTTTTGATCCCAACAATGACAACGCAAATCAGGTAGTTGAGGAATATGGCCTGAAACGTTTTATGGATGAGGACAAACTCATGGACGCCTGTGACATTATAGATGTGATCACCCCTACAGATCATCACTTTTCGGTTTGTATGCAGGCCATTAGAAAAGGAAAACATGTTTTTGTTGAAAAGCCTTTAGCAAATACCATCCAAGAGGGAAGAGACATTGTAAACATCGTAAGGGAAGCAAATGTAAAAGTGCAAGTTGGCCATGTGGAAAGATTTAATCCTGCTTTTTTGGCTTTGAAGGATATGAACCTGAATCCTATGTTCATAGAAGTTCATAGGCTTGCCCAATTTAACCCCAGGGGTACTGAAGTAAGTGTTATACTAGATTTGATGATACATGATATAGACATTATCTTAAGCCTCGTAAAAAGTGATGTTAAACACATTTCAGCCAGTGGAGTTGCCGTTATGACGGATACACCTGATATTGCAAATGTTCGTATAGAATTCAACAATGGTTGTGTTGCAAACTTAACAAGCAGCCGTATCAGCATGAAGAAGATGCGAAAAATGCGCTTATTTCAGCCAAATTCCTATATAGGGATAGACTTTTTAGAAAAGAAAACAGAAATTATCAAATTAAAGCAACCAGAAGATACAAACGTTTTCTCCTTTGATATCGAAACCCATAATGGAAAAAAAACGATAGCGATTGCGAATCCTGTCATTAGCCCCCAAAACGCCATCAAACTTGAACTGCAATCTTTTGTTGATTCAATTGTAAATAATACAGCAACAGTTGTAAGTGAAATAGATGGATTTCTAGCAATGGAAGTAGCACACCAAATACTAGAAAAAATTAA
The DNA here is from genome assembly GCA_947371755.1 of Chitinophagaceae bacterium. GTDB lineage: Bacteria > Bacteroidota > Bacteroidia > Chitinophagales > Chitinophagaceae > Sediminibacterium. The sequence continues at coordinate 20,088 of CANBQT010000043.1, read as the reverse complement.
TAGTACCAGTATACTGGTTTAAATGAATGCAGAACAATATTAGGAATAGCACTATCTATGCACTCAGTGATTATATTTTTTCAATAATCAGCTGGGTTTTATTTAAAAGCATTGCACTGCCTATTCAGTTTATATTTTTCACAACCAATTCATTTTTTGCAACACCCTCTTTGAAAGAATATATTTTAATCCCTTCATTTTGGGTGTTATGGTATTTATTGCTGGGAAGCTACCAGAATTCGCTTTATCAAAAGTCCAGATTAAACGAATTAACAGATACCATTCTCAATACATCACTTGGTGTGCTGATAATTTGGATGCTCAACTTCCCCCATAATAGTATTGCATTTCTAGGCATCTATTTGATCATCCAATTTTCAATCATTTTTATCGGAAGGGCTTTGATACTCGAAAAAATAAAAAGAGATATCATTCAACAAAAAGTGTATTTCAATACTCTATTTATTGGTAATAATCCAAATGCAGAAATCATCTACAGAGAATTGATTAAGAACTTCTCGTATTTGGGATTCAAACCAATCGGATATTTAGCCACACAGGATGATACAATTCACAACCTTGATAAACATTTGAAATGCCTTGGAAATGTGATCAATCTAAACGAAGTAATTGATCATGAAAAAATAGATCAAGTTATCATCTCTGTCGATAAAAAACAATATCAAGAAGCAGAGAAAATCATCAATGCTTTAATCGAAAAAGAAGTACACATAAAAATTGCACCCAATTTAATAGACATCATTTCTGGCTCAGTCAAGACTAATAACGTTTTCGGCGCCACTCTAATAGATTTAGAAAATGAACTGCTACCCTACTGGCAACTTAATATAAAAAGGCTTTTTGATATAAGTTTCTCCATCATCAGTCTGATTTTGTTAAGTCCATTGCTTTCACTTGTAGCTATCATTACAAAAACAACTTCACCTGGTAATATCATCTATTTTCAGGAAAGAGTTGGATTAAAAGGGCGCACTTTTAATATCTATAAGTTCAGGAGCATGTACGCAGATGCAGAAATGAATGGACCAGCACTTTCGTCTGATAATGATATTCGTATCACACGATGGGGAAAATTCATGCGAAAATGGAGGATAGACGAATTACCACAACTCTGGAATATATTAATAGGCAACATGAGCTTTGTGGGACCAAGACCAGAAAGAAGAATATATATAGATGCAATTTTAAAACAAGTCCCTTACTACCGATATCTACTCAAAGTAAAGCCAGGTCTCACTTCCTGGGGAATGGTTCAGTTTGGCTATGCATCAACTATCAATGAAATGATAGATCGAATGAAATATGACCTCATGTATATTGAGAATATTTCACTTTTACTTGATTTTAAAATCATGATGCACACTATTCGGATTATTCTTTTAGGGAAAGGGAAATAACCTTTTAAAAGTTTACATTAGTTTTTAAATGGGAAACAGCATACAAATATTGCCTTCAGACAAAATTGATCTTGTTAAATGGAATATGTGTATTGAACAAAGTAGTAATGCCTTAATTTATGCAGACTATTTTTATCTTACTAATCAATGTGATCATTGGGCAGGATTGATAATTGGTGACTATAAAACAATCATGCCATTGCCCTGGAGAAAAAAATGGGGTATTAAATATTTGTACGCTCCTGCATTTATACAACAACTGGGAATTTTCGGAGACCTATCAAACCTCCATTTGCAACAAATCCTGAATAAAATAAAAGAGTTTGCAAAATTTGGAGACCTTTTTTTCAATTACGAAAACATGGCAATCTTGAGTGAGATTACAACACAACAAAAAACCAACTTTATCCTTAATCTGAATCAACCTTATCCATCAATCAAAGCCAGATATACTAGTGATCTTCTAAAAAATTTACAAAAGTCTGAAAAAAGAAAACTAAAATATACGAATAACTTAAGTGTTGAAGATGCCATAACACAGTTCCAAATACAATATCAAAGCCGGATACCACACTACAATGAACATACTTTTAAAAAACTCAATACTACTTGTATAGAATTAGCAAAGCATCATAAATGTTTTATTAGAACTGTATCTACACAGGAAAGTAATGATTCAATTTCAACAGCTCTTTTATTGACACACAAAAAAAGGATTTACCTTTTACTAAATACTACAAATTCAATTGGGCGTTCCTTTGCAGCAAATCATTATTTGTTGGATCAGATCATTCAAGAATTTTGTGAAGAAGATCTTGTGTTAGATTTCGAAGGTTCAGAAAGAAAAGGCATCAAAGAATTTTACGAATCCTTTCAACCAGAAATTCAACCTTATTTTCAGTTTACATATAACAACCTCCCCTTTCTGATCAATTGGGCTAGGGGAATATTCAAATAGCAATAAAATAGCTTGCGTTTTACATTAGAATGTTTCACTAATATTGATATAATAGGTTTTAAATCTTCATTCTCTCAACAACTTCAATCCCTGTAACAGGGTCTACTCCTTTTAATTCAACATACTCAATATTAGGCAACCAGAATGAGCCGCCATTTACCCTTATAAATACTTGTTTTAGAATGGCTTGTTTTTTATTTATATCGGTAAAGACATAAAATTTATTATCGGTCGATTTTTTGAGATACATGATTTTCTTTTTATAAGAAACAAAATGAATTTCATAATTCTCTTTACTGATCATTTTAGATTTAATCCCATAAGCAAAGTTTCGTTGAATATAATTAAGGTCATCATGTTGCCCTTTTTCTGCATACCTTATCCAAAATACATGAACAGGTTCCTCCTCATTCAAAGAACCATTCTTCATATTCAATTCATAAATGAGCGTATTAATATTAGGGTCTCTTTGAATAAAGAAAAGTTGGTTACTATTACCAGTAGGTGTAGGATAACGGGCATCTCTTTGTGAAATACCTTTTTGAGCAAATAGTAATAGTACAAATACGAAAAAGAAAACTCTATACAATTTGGAACCTTTCATAGTTTATAACTTAGTTTCTCTCTGATCTAGTGTATATAAGACGCCTATCATTTAACAAATAAATGCCTGCAATTTAAGAACAAACCACCATACAATATATTCGAAGTATTTATACTAATGTCAAAAGATTATTTTTTTGGTTTTATTACTGCAAAATAGATATCAGATCTGATTTCAAACCCCAATCCTTTGTAAAGATTGATTGCTCTGAGATTATCCTGGCGTACATGCAAAAAAGCAGATTTGCCAGAGCCAATAATTTGATTCGTAAGATGATTCACCAAATAGGCAGCATAACCATTCCCAACATGCAGAGGATGAGTGCAAACAGCACTGACTTCAGTATAGCCTGAAAGGTGAAGCCTTTCACCAGCCATTGAAATCAATTGATTATTTTCAATAATACCTACATAATTTCCAAATTCAATTGTACGTTGCGTAAAGGGGCCTGGCTTGGTGAGTGCTGTTAATTCTAACATAGCATCTATTTGAGAAGCCCCAAGAGGCTGTAATGATGCAATAGGCCCTTCGTAAGGTTGTGGCTTAGTACAAACCATCTGAAATAGGCCAAGAGAAAATATTAGTTCCCATTTTTCGGTTAGTGTAAAAGGTTCTGAAATAAGGGTGGATACAGTTCTATCAGCTGGCAAGAAGTCGAAAAGTTTGTTCTGTGAAGGAATATCCCATTTCATTAGCCCAACAAAAGGCGATACCTCGGGGGAGAAAATGGCAATACTATCATTACCAATGTTCATTTTTGCGTCCACTGTTGTGAGTGAATTCCAAATCGGGTTATCTAATATATGGGGCAATGAATTGTAGTTTGGTAGAATGCCAAAGATAACAATGACGAGTAATGAAAAATAAAAAGCTTCATTTTTCCATAAAAGAAAAAATGAAGCTTTAAGATCAATCAAGGAAATTCAAATCAGGCCAAAACAGTTTTTTCTTGAAGCTGATTAGCAAGTTCTATTACTTTCTCAATTAAATCTGGCATGGTTTTCTCAATAGCCGCAGTAAGTTCAATGCCTTGCTGTTGTATAGATTCAATACTTACAACAAACAAATAAATCTCAGGCATTTTGTCCATTAATTGTAAAGCATTTACCATATCACGTAACCCAATATCATGAGTACTCATCGCTCTTGGAAAATCTTTGGCAAACTTTGGTTGTATTAATCGGATGGTACCTGGTTCATTATTATCCAATGTAGCATCAATCAAAATCACTTGATCATGCACTTCAAAGAATTCTAATAAATGAAAACCTCCAGTACCGCCATCCACTACATCTATGGTTTCAGCAATAGGTAATTTCTGTAATGCAAGTGCAGTTTGTACACCTATTCCCTCATCCCCCATCAGGTAGTTGCCGATTCCCAAAATCAAAAGGTCAGATGTCTTTATCATGCTTTATTTTTTGGTTCATTTGGTGTATGATGTTCTTCGTTTTGGAATACTTCTTCTTCAATAAATTTCCATCCCCCTCCCATACTACTGATTTCTCCACGTCCTTCTACATAATCATGATAGAAAACTAGATACACATGAATCACAGCGAAAAGGATGAAAAACCACATGGACCAATGGTGAATGATTCTGATCATAGAATCACCTCCAAATAAAATAGGAACCCATGCAAACAATTTAGGTAACCACCAGGTACTCATGGATGCATATAATCCAAAGCCTGTTAAACATTGTACCAAAAATGCAAGGAAAGTAAAGAAATAAATAAAGCCCGCCATTGCATTGTGTCCAATGCTGATATGTTCTTTACCCCGCATCATAAGGATATCGATTTTAAAGACATGCCACATTTCTCTAAAGAACTTTTTAGAAGTTGGTATGAACTGATTCCAGTTGGCATACTTATTCCCTACAAATCCCCAATAAATGCGAAAAAGAAAATTAAAAAAGAAAATATATGATGCTATAAAATGTGCTACGCGTACCCAACCCATTGTAAATTGATTGGCTGCTTCCTGATGACTTTGTATCGCCAGAGGGTTAGCAATAAAAAAACCGGTTACAATGAGTACAATGATTGCAAGGGCATTTAACCAATGGTAATAGCGCACTGGCAATTCCCAAACATATACACGACGCAACCGATGAACATGCAAAAATTTCGTTTTCATCCGTTAATTTTTAATTGTTAATGAACTATTCTCCCACTACACTAATTCTGCTGATGGTTTTGCCATCTTCATCGTATAAGTGCACACTACATGCCATACATGGGTCGAAACTATGAATGGTACGCAGAATCTCTAATGGTTGTTGTTCGTTAGCAACCGGTGTATCGATCAATGAAGATTCATAGGCTGATAACTGACCCTTACCATCTCTAGGAGAAGCATTCCAGGTTGTTGGAACCACCAATTGATAATTCGCAATTTTCTGATCTTCAATATTAATCCAGTGTGCAAGTGCTCCCCGAGGTGCTTCAGCATGACCAACTCCATGTGCAGTTTTAGCCCATGTTGAAGGATCAAAATTGGTCATCTCCGCCATCTTCACATCACCCTTCTTGATATTAGCGATTAATTGGTCAAAGAATTCCAAAGACCATTGTGCAGTTAACACACTTTCTAACCCTCTCGCAGCTGTTCTTCCTAATGTAGAGAACAAAGCTGTAATTGGAACATTCAGATCTTTTAATGCTTTGTCAACTACTTCTTTGAATTCTGGTCTACCGCTGGCATAACCTACTAACATACGGGAAAGTGGTCCTACTTCCATCGCATGGCCTTTCCATCTTGGAGTTTTGAGGTAACTGTATTTCTCCTTAGTATTCAAATTCTCAAAAGGAGGTTTTGGTCCTGAATATTTGATACTAGTTTCACCTTTCCAAGGATGCAATCCAACATCATTACCACCTTTGTATTCGTACCAGGAATTAGTAATATATTCTTGAACTTCATCATCTTTAGTAAGATCCACTTCGTACACCTTACTTACATCTTTATTCAAGATCGCACCTGCAGGGAATTTATACCCTTTTGCATCTTTGATACCATTGGTTGGCAAATCACCATATACAAGGTAATTTCCAAGACCTCCACCGATACCACCCCAATCTTTGTAGAAAGAAGCAATGGCCATTAGATCTGGAATATACACCTGCTCAATGAACTCTTTACCTTGTTTCAATAACTGTTCAACTTCTGCAAGTCTTTCTGCATTGATACCACTTACATCATCTATTCCAATGGAACAAGCCATACCACCTACCAAATAGTTAGGGTGTGGATTCTTACCACCAAATATTGCATGAACTTTTACTATCTCTTTCTGCCATTCTAATGCCTCTAAATAGTGTGCTAATCCAATCAAATTAACCTCTGCTGGCAACTTATAGGCAGGGTGTCCCCAATAGCCATTCGCAAAAATTCCCAATTGGCCACTGGCAACAAATTTTTTAACCCTAGTTTGAATATCACTGAAATAACCCGGAGAACTCTTAGGCCATTTAGAAATACTTTGAGCTAATTCAGATGTTTTTTTAGGATCTGCCTGCAGGGCATTTACCACATCAACCCAGTCCATTGCATGCAAATGATAAAAATGCACCACGTGATCGTGCATATATAAAGCACAGAACATAATATTACGTACCAATTCAGCATTGGCTGGAACATTAATGCCCAGTGCATCTTCTACACAACGTACAGATGCCAAAGAGTGAGTGGAAGTACATACTCCACAAACCCTTCCAACAAAAGCCCATGCATCTCTTGGATCACGGCCTTTTAATATTTCTTCTAACAAACGTACCATGGTACCGCTGCTAAAAGCATCTTTGATTTTACCGTTTTCGATATCTGCTTCTATGCGCAGGTGTCCTTCAATTCTGGTAATTGGGTCTACAACTATTCTCTTACTCATACAATGAATTTGTATAATTAGGTATTAAGATTTTAATTCGTGTTCGCTTTGTTTGCCTTCTTCCTCAAGGCCAAGAATCAGTTTTTTCTTGCGTACATTGGTCATTACAGCATGTCCTGCTAGTGCAGCTGCTGTTACACCCAATGCAACTTTTCCAACTGTGTCTGCATTGGCTTCAATTCCAAAGCCTGCAAAAGAAGAACCTCTTTCATATAATCTTCCATTATCCCAATAGTTCTCTTCGCTACAACCAATACAAGGGTGACCAGACTGGATAGGGAAACTTGTTCCATTATTCCATTTCATCACGCCACAAGCATTATAAGTTGATGGTCCTTTACAACCAACTTTATATAAGCAATAACCCTTTCTTGCATTTTCATCATCAAAACTTTCTACATACAAACCAGCATCGTAGAATGGACGACGATAACAAGTATCATGTACACGTTTGCTATAAAATGCTTTAGGGCGGCCTAATTTATCTAATTCAGGTATGCGACCGAATGTAAGTAGGTGTACGATTACACCTGCCATCACTTCACCAATAGGAGGACATCCCGGAACTTTAATAACTGGTTTTCCTTTTACTAATTTATGTATAGGTGTTGCTTTAGTTGGATTTGGTTTAGCAGACTGAACGCATCCGTTGCTTGCACAACTACCCCAAGCAATAATTGCCTGAGCATTTTCTGCCGCTTCTTCTAAGATTTGAAGAGACGTTTTACCTCCTATCATACAATAAACGCCATCTGCGCCCATTGGAACACTACCTTCTACACAAAGGATATATTTTCCTTTGTATTTTTCCATGGTATCCTTCATACATTTTTCTGCCTGGAATCCAGAGGCAGCCATCAATGTTTCGGTATAATCTAATGAGATCTTATCTAGCAGAATATCTGCCACGATCGGATGGGATGATCTGATAAAACTTTCACTACAACAGGTACACTCTTGAAAGTGTAACCATATTACAGGAAGTCTTGGCTGGGTTTCAAGCGCTTTAGCTACCTGACCCATGGCTGAATTTTCAAGGCCGATAAAGGCAGTCATCATACTTACAAACTGAAGGAAGTCGCGTCGGCTATAACCCTTGCGTTCTACCTCTTCATAATAAGTAGGCTGTTTCATTGGAACAAGCTCGTTAGACATAATTTTTGGTTTTAATTGGTAAATGCTAACACAAAGTAGTTTTCTGTCTATAGTTCCTATATGATTGTTATCACAGTATTGCATGATTTAAATCATGTTTCTTAGAATTTTCATGAATTACATTGCAGTAGAAATCATATAAAATTTCCCGTATGAAAAAAATAACTGCATCCCTCGCACTGTTACTTCCAGCTTTAACTTGGGCACATCCAGGTCATGGTGGCACTGATGGTTACACCATTATCCATTATTTTTCTGAGCCTCAGCACGCAATCATCACATTAGGTGTTTTGGCGGCAGTAACTGTGTATATTATTCGAGAACGCAGAAAGAGCAAATCCTAATTAAGAAACGCTCCCATGCATGAATTATCCATTGTCATGAGCATTGTTGATCTGGCTACTAAAGAAGCAGCCAAGCATCATGCATCTGGTATTGAAGAAATTGAAATGGATATTGGTTGCCTCTCTGGTATTGAAATGGATTCTTTTGAATTTGCCTGGAAGCAAGGTGTCAAAAGAACTATATTAGAGAATGCAACAAAGAAGGTGAACCGAATTGAAGGAAAGGCTAAATGTTTTGACTGTAATACCTATTTTGATATGATACAGTTATTCGATAGCTGTCCTAATTGTAACAGCCATTTATCAGAGATCATCAGTGGCAAAGAATTGAAGGTGAAATCCTTAGTATTACCAGATTAGAAGATTTAAATAGAACTATATGTGTGCAACCTGCGGGTGTGGACCCACTTCTCACCACGAACACGAACATGGACATAGCCATGACAATACACAAAAGTCTGGCAAAACCATTGTTGATGTTGAACAGGATATCTTACAAGAAAACAACTTATTAGCGGCAAGAAATAGGGGCTTTTTTGAAGGTAGGAATATCCTCGCAATAAATTTAGTGAGCTCACCAGGCTCCGGAAAAACAAGCTTATTAGAAAGAACCTTAACTGATTTGAAGGGGGATCTTTCATTTGCAGTTATTGAAGGCGATCAACAGACCGCTAATGATGCAGATCGCATCCATGCCACTGGCACTAAAGTAACGCAGATCAATACAGGGAAGGGATGTCATTTAGATGCCCACATGGTGTTACATGCCGTTCAAGGAATGAAACTTCAGGCAGATAGTGTCTTGTTTATTGAAAATGTAGGAAATCTGGTTTGCCCAGCCATGTTCGATTTAGGCGAACAAGAAAGAGCTGTTGTAATCAGTGTTACAGAAGGTGAAGACAAACCCCTTAAGTACCCAGACATGTTTCATACTTCTACCCTATGCATTATCAATAAAACAGATTTACTACCCTACGTTAAGTTTAATGTAGAGAAGGCTAAGGAATATGCCAGAAAAGTAAATCCAGCTTTAGAAATCATAGAATTGAGTTGTACAAGTGGTGAAGGCATGCAAGAATGGTACAACTGGCTAAAAAGTAAAGTATTAACGCCTGCTTAAAACTCTTTCCATGCAGGCTTTTCATATTCATATCACTGGTTTGGTTCAGGGTGTGGGATTTAGACCCTGGGTACATAAATTAGCATCAAATTTTTCATTGGATGGTTATGTGAATAATGGACTAGATGGCGTTCATATTTACTGTGCAGGAAATGAAGATGATGTGAATGAATTTTATCATTCAATTATTGAACATCCGCCGGCACAGGCTATGATCACAGCTCATAAAATCATGCCTTACCCTTCCCCCATAAAAAAGGGATTTTATATTCAAAAAAGTGAAAGAAATAATCCTGTACTATTACTGATCACGCCCGACATAACTTTATGTGAAGATTGCAGAAGAGAAATCAAAACTTTAGGTAACAAAAGATACCAATACCCATTTACAACTTGCGTTAATTGTGGCCCCCGTTATTCCATCACAAATAATTTTCCATACGACCGGGAGAATACTACCATGCATGCACTTACACAATGCAAGAGTTGTGAAGAAGAATATCAAAACCTAAAGGATATACGATACCATAGTCAAACGAACAGTTGCGCAAATTGCTTTATCGAAATGCATCTATTTGAAAAAGATGGAAATGAGCTAACCTACAATCAAGTTGAATACATTGAGCAAATAGTTCATCGATTACGAGTAGGAAAAATATTAGCAGTAAAAGGCGTTGGTGGATATCTGTTATTATGTGATGCAACGAATGAGAAATCAATAAAAATTTTAAGGGATCGAAAATTCCGACCTTCAAAACCTTTTGCAATATTATATGCAGATATAGAAATGGCTTTTGCTGATCTTGCTATTAGTCCATTAGAATTAACTGCCCTTAAAGACAAATCTGCACCCATAGTTCTTTGCGCCATAAAAACGTTTCCAGAAAATGGCATTTGCATGGATCTTATTGCGCCTAAATTAAATAGTATTGGCGCCATGTTACCTTCATCCGCACTACTTCAATTAATTGCGGATCAATTTGGGAAACCCCTCATCGCAACCTCTGCAAATATCAGTGGCTCTCCTATCATTTATAAGGATACTGATGCAGTGCAATCGTTAAAATCAATAGCAGATTCTATTCTCACTTACGACCGCGAAATTGTTGCGCCACAGGATGACTCTGTGTTACAGATTAGCAATCGTGGTCAAAAAATAATATTAAGAAGAAGTCGTGGACTTGCCCCAAATTATTATCCCGTTACGATTCCTGCTTTACCTTCATTAACACTTGCGATGGGTGCAGAATTAAAAGCTGCTTTCGCTATTTCAAAAGATCAAATGCTTTTTGTTAGTCAGTTTCTTGGCGATCAGGAATCCGTTGAGTCTCAGGACAGCTTTGATGCTGCACTGGAACATGTTTCAGGGTTACTTGATTTCAAACCAAAACAAATATTAATTGATCAACACCCCAAATATTTTGTTTCTGAAAAAGGCAGAGAACTTTCAAAAAAGAATGAGGCTCCCCTCTGTAGCATACAACACCATGAAGCACATTTTGCTGCCGTTCTGGCTGAAAATAAATTACTTGAATTAAAAGAACCTATACTAGGAATTATCTGGGATGGTGCAGGTTATGGAACAGATGGACAAATTTGGGGAGGTGAGGTTTTTATTTATGATCAAGGAGAAATAAAAAGAACAGCTCATCTCAAATATTTCCCGCAATTGATGGGGGATAAAATGAGCAAGGAACCAAGACTATCAGCTCTAAGTATTTTACGAAATTTTCCGCTAGCTCAGAATTTAATACAGAAGCATTTCACATCACAAGAATGGACTTATTATCAACAGGTTATTCGACAACCAAATGCTTTGTATACAAGCAGTATGGGAAGATTAATAGATGGAGTAGCATGTATATTAGGTCTGATACCTGTATGTTCCTATGAAGGTGAATCAGCAATGCTTTTAGAAGCTTTAGCAAACAAATGCAAGAGCAGGAGTTACGATTATTACCACTTACCTTTAATAGGGGATGAATTTGATTGGACCGTATTGATTAATGAATTAATACATGATTGGTTTCAGAAAGAAGCGAACGAAGTAATAGCCTGGAAATTTTTCTACTCTTTGGCAAAAGCAATAGCAAGAACAAGTAATCATTTTTTTATTGATAAAATAGCATTTAGCGGAGGAGTATTTCAGAATGCATTATTGGTAGACATGATCATTGAAATTCTTCAACACAAACGGCAAATTTATTTCCATGTTCAGATGAGTCCGAATGACGAGTGCATCAGTATGGGGCAGATGGCATGGTTCAGCAAATTTGGAGATTCAATTAAAACCGAAAGCATTCATTTATAATATTACCTACTTTAAAACTTAGACTATGTGTTTAGCAATTCCCGGAAAAATAATCGCAATCACCGATCAGTTAGATGAAACATTTAGAAAAGGAAAAGTTTCTTTTGGAGGAATCATGAAAGAAGTTAGCCTATACATGGTTCCTGAAGCAAAAATTGGAGATTATGTGTTGGTACATGTTGGTGTAGCAATAAATATTGTAGATGAAGAAGAAGCGAAACTTACATTCAGTTATTTAAAAAGTATGGGGGAGGTTGAAGAATTAGATACTCCCGATTCTATAAAAAACAATTCATAAGTATGAAGTTTCTATCTGAATATCGCGATCCTGAATTGGTGCAAGAATATATAAAAGAATTGCATCGCATTACTACTAAGAATTGGACCTTGATGGAAATTTGTGGAGGGCAAACACATAGCCTGGTAAAAAATGGCATACTGGATATGCTTCCTGAAAAAATCACCATGGTGCATGGCCCAGGCTGTCCGGTTTGTGTTACAAGTGTGAGTGTGATAGACGAAGCTGTTTGGCTTGCAGAACAACCCAATCATATTTTATGTTCTTTTGGAGATATGCTTAGGGTTCCGGGAAGCAAAAAAAGTTTATTGGAAGCCAAAGCAGAAGGCGCTGATGTTAGAATACTTTATTCGCCTTTGGAAGCTGTAGAATTAGCAAAACAAAATCCTTCTAAAGAAGTTATTTTTTTTGCTGTTGGATTTGAAACAACAGCTCCAGCCAATGCTCTCAGTGTTGTGCATGCAGCACAACAAAATATTTCAAATTACAGTATCCTCGCTTCTCATGTGTTAGTGCCCCCTGCCATGGAAGCTATTTTGAGCGATGAAGCAAATGTGATTGATGCCTTTTTAGCAGCAGGGCATGTTTGTACGATCATGGGACTTGATGAATATTATCCTGTTGCAGAAAAATATAAAATCCCAATTGTAGTTACAGGATTTGAGCCAGTTGATCTTTTACAAGGGATTTTAATGGCTGTTCAACAATTAGAGAAAGGAACTTATACCGTAGAGAATCAATATTCAAGAGCAGTTTTAAGAGAAGGTAACAAAATGGCAAAAGATACGATTGAGAAAGTATTTTCAATAAGTGATCGTGTATGGAGAGGTATTGGTTCAATTCCTCAGAGTGGATTTGAAGTAAATGAGCGATATAAATCATTTAATGCAAGATTGAAATTTCATATTGATATTCCATTTGCAGAAGAGAATAAAGAATGCATCAGCGGAGACATTATGAAAGGATTAAAAAAACCAAAACAATGCCCAAATTTTGGAACTAAATGTAAACCAGAACATCCGCTTGGAGCGCCAATGGTAAGTAGCGAAGGCGCTTGTGCTGCTTATTTCCATTATAGTTCAGACACTATTGCTCAATAATAAATTGTTTAAATACAAAACTGAATACATTGACAAATCAAAATAGTTTCCAATTATCTTGCCCGATGCCAAAGTTCGACTTTGATGTAATAACTCTAGGTCATGGAAGCGGAGGTTTATTAACACATAGGTTATTACAAAGTGGCGTTTTTGATATTTTGAAAAATGACATGCTCGATCAACAACATGATGGGGCTAGTTTTTTATTGGAAGGGAAAACGGCTTTCAGTACGGATAGTTATGTCATCTCTCCTATTTTCTTTCCAGGAGGAAATATTGGAGAGCTGGCGGTATACGGCACTGTGAATGACCTTGCCATGTGTGGCGCTGAAGCCAAATATTTATCCCTAGCATTTATTATCGAAGAAGGGATGACAATGGAATCTTTCTGGATAGTCTTAAATGGCATTAAAAAAGCCATTGATAAAGCTGGTGTGAAAATTGTCACCGGCGATACGAAAGTTGTAGAAAGGGGCAAAGGAGATCAAATATTTATTAATACTTCAGGCATTGGCATCATTCACCCGAAGGCCCATATTCATCATGATCGTATTGAGGTTGGGGATCAAATTATTCTAAGTGGCAATATCGCGCAACATGGCATTGCTATCATGAGTAAAAGAGAAGGCCTGGCATTTGAAACAGATATTGTTAGCGATTCCAATAATTTAAATCATACCATCCTTGCATTAATCAATGAATTAGGAGGAGATATAAAATTTCTTCGCGACCCAACCAGGGGGGGACTTGCATCAGTATTGAATGAATTAGCAGAAATCAGAAAGTTAGGGTTCCTAATTGATCAAAATAGCATCCCAATAGATGATCAGGTTGATGGTGCTTGTGAAATGCTGGGTCTTGATCCCTTATATGTGGCGAATGAAGGGCTTTTTGTGGCTATTGTAAAAAAAGAAGCGGCTAATAAAGCATTGGCATTTTTACAAAAAGACGAAAACGGTCTGAACGCAAGAATTATTGGAGAAGTAACAGATACACATGCGGGCAAAGTAATGATGAAAAGCAGAATTGGAGGACACCGTGTAGTAGGATATTTAACAGGCGAGCAACTCCCCAGAATCTGTTAAATCAACACAAAAACTATATAATTTACTTATCATTTGGTTTGAATGCTATCATTTGAATGAATAGTGCTATTGCAGAATTTTTTTATTAATTACTGTTGTAACACCATTAAAAAAAACGATATGCCACAGCCAAAACCTACTTTCAAGCCCCATTACGACAATTTTATCGGTGGGCAATTTGTAGCTCCTGTGAACGGAGTTTATTTCGAAAATACCAGTCCAATCGATGGTAAAGTATTTACTAAAGCTGCCAGATCAGGAAAGGAAGACATTGAGCTAGCTCTTGATGCCGCTCACAAAGCATTTACTACCTGGAGTAAAACATCAGCAGCTTATAGGGCTTCTATCCTCAACAAAATTGCAGATTGCATGGAAGCAAATCTGCAATACCTAGCAACGGTTGAAACCATTGACAATGGAAAACCTATTCGTGAATCAGTAAATGTAGATCTACCACTTTGCATTGATCACTTCCGTTATTTTGCGGGGGTCATTCGTGCTGAAGAAGGCTCTATTTCTGAACATGATGAAACCACTGTAAGTATAGTGTTACACGAGCCGTTAGGAGTAGTTGGTCAGATCATTCCTTGGAACTTCCCATTATTAATGGCAGTATGGAAGATAGCACCTGCTCTAGCTGCAGGTTGCTGTGCTGTTGTTAAACCAGCTGAGCAAACTCCCACTTCCATTATGTGCTTGATGGAACTAATCAAGGATATTGTACCAGCAGGTGTGATCAATATAGTAACTGGATTTGGACCAGAAGCAGGTAAACCTTTGGCACAATCACCTCGAATCGCAAAAGTGTCATTTACTGGTGAAACAACAACAGGTAGATTGATCATGCAATATGCTTCAGAAAACTTAATTCCTGTAACAATGGAATTAGGTGGAAAATCACCAAACATTTTCTTCCCTTCAGTTGCTGACCATGATGATGACTTCTTCGATAAGGCAATAGAAGGTGCGGTATTATTTGCGGTAAACCAAGGAGAAGTTTGCACCTGTCCTTCACGTATATTGGTACATGAAAGTATTTATGATAAATTCATGAGCAGGGTAATTGAGAGAACAAAAGCAATTAAGGTTGGAAACCCACTGGATGCAGATACTATGATGGGTGCTCAGGCTTCAAATGACCAATACGAAAAAATACAATCCTATTTGAAATTAGGAAAAGAGGAAGGTGCTGAACTACTCTGTGGTGGTGAAGCAAATAAATTAGAGGGCGATTTGGCTGGTGGATATTATATACAACCCACCTTATTTAAAGGAACCAATAATATGCGAATATTTCAGGAGGAAATATTCGGACCTGTTGTTTGTGTAACTACATTCAAAACAACTGAAGAAGCCATCGCCATAGCAAATGATACTTTGTACGGATTAGGCGCTGGTGTATGGACAAGAGATGCTCATGAATTATATCAAGTCCCAAGGGCTATCCAAGCTGGTCGAGTTTGGGTAAACTGCTACCATGCTTATCCAGCACATGCTCCATTTGGAGGGTATAAGAAATCTGGATTTGGAAGAGAAAACCATAAAATGATGCTGGGTTATTATCGCCAAACTAAGAATATGTTGATCTCTTATAGCAAGAGTAAACTGGGCTTTTTTTAACGACAGTGGCAAGCCGTCGTAAATAAATACCGGTAGGATTTTCCTATCGGTATTTTTATAACTTTAATTATGATTGAAAGAGTAACCATCAGCGAAGAAGCAAAAGTTGTTGTTCATGAGCTCAAGCAAAAATTTGGGGAATTAATGTTTCACCAGAGCGGAGGTTGTTGCGATGGATCACAGCCTATGTGTTTTGAAAAGGGTGATTTTATTTTAGGCAATAGTGATATTTGTTTAGGTGAGATTGAAGGATGTGAATTCTGGATGAATAAAGATCAATTTGAATATTGGAAATTTACCCAATTGAATATTCATGTAACTCAGGGAAGAGGATCTAGCTTCTCACTGGAAATACCCATGGGTTTGCGCTTTTTAACTCAATCCAAATTGTTTACAGAAGATGAATTACAAAATCTTGTCCCTCTGAAAACAATTGAAAATTAGTTATTCAAATTCAGTTGCTGGTATTGTTTAGGAGTAATTCCCTCGTGTTGCTTGAATGCTCTTATAAAATAATTGCAATCATCAAAGCCCACTTCATAAGAAACATTTTTGATAAAAATATGTTTGTCTTTCAGTAACCGCTTAGCTAATTTTATTCTTTCTAAAACTATAAATTCGATAGGGCTTATTCCAAGTTCTGTCTTAAACATTCTATAAAGGGAGGCAGAGCTGATACATGCTTTCTGGGCAATTTCCGGTAAAAATAATTTGCTATTAATATTTTGTCGAATATAGTTGATCACAAAAGATAAATGTGGATGTGTTTTGTTTAAATCTCCTTCATTAACTTCTTTTAGATTTTGACACTGAGCAATATGTATCAGTAACTCTTGTAAGGTAAGATCGGCTAAAACATCTTTTGTTAAGGCAGTACTTTGACAAATATTAATCAGCTTATGAACAGTTATTGCAAGCTCCGCATTATTATAAAAAAAGAAGTTTCGTTCATCTAATTTCCAATAATCATTTCTCCCCTCCTTTGGGTATTTTTCGTTGAGTAATTGCAGTGTATCCAGTATTTTTTTATTATCGATTGCAAGCGCCAAACATTGTGTGGGATTTTCCATGGCAGCTTCAGGAAAATCAATGACCATCTCTACATTTGCGGGAACAATAACAGACTCTCCCGGTACATAATCGAATCCAGGCTGATCAAATAAACGCATCACCTTTTTACCTCTGAGCATACTTGTAACTACCAGATCATTAAAGCGTAGTGAAACAAGATCAGATCTTTTGTATGTTTCAAAAAGATTGAGTTCGCAGTTCTCTAAATTATAGATCGTTCTATTTTCTACTAAAGTTTTCAGAGACAACTCTTTCGATAATGCGGGAGTAATAGGTGCTACTTTATTGGGCAACATACTGCTACAACAACTTTAGGCAAGGTTTACAATCGTGTTTTACCACTTAAAGTTATTGTTTTGACAATACAAAACCAATAATATCCTTAGGTTGATTTCGTCAAAATGCTGTACCAATTTGGAGTGCGCTTCCGATACTCCCTGGCTTATCATTCCCAAAGCGTGCAGGCAATCCCAACGAAATATAATAGCTGTTGTTTTTAGCCTTATAAAATGTTTTAGTAAAAACGGGTGTAACCCCGTATCGCCCCGCCGTTTCGAATGCCAATCTTGTAGCTATTTTAAACCCCTTACCTACATCAAAAAGTAGTCCTGGATGAAACAATACATTATTCATTTTAGACACCCCTCCCTCAGATTTTATAAAAGGAATAATTTCTACTGAAAATCCAGTTTGTGATGTTTTCCAAAAATTTACTCCAAATGGGAAACCTACTTGATAAAAATCCCTGAAATTCACAACTGTCTCCTGACTACTCACTGAAACAAGTGGATGTAATATGCCAAAATAGGCGGTAGTCTTTATAAAATTATTTTGAGCCTTAATATTAGATAATATAAAAAAGCTACAAAATATTAAGGAGAATTTTACAAAATTCATCTTATCCATTTTAATTCAGAATCTAAAATAATAAAACACTGTTTAAAAAGATACGCTACTATGTTATTGAAATAATATTTAATCTAGGGATTTACCTTTAAACTTCAGTTCAATTATTAAAAAATCCTGCAAATGATTCCTTGAAAGAAACCTTTTGCAGGATTACTATATAATGGGTTATTTTTTATTCAACCAAACCAGTAATGGGCAAATTCTCATTGGTATCAATACTATAATCGATCCCCTCAAGTCCAAAACCAAACAAACTTAAAAACTCTGTTTTATATCCTGCTAGATCACCAATAGCAGGCAGTGATTCAGTAGTTGCCAGAGGCCAAAGTTCCGCTACCTGACTTTGAACAGCATCTAACATTTCCCAATCGTCAATCCTAATCCTTCCTTTTTCATCCACTGGAATTGCTTTTGAGGTATATAAGCGGTCTTTGAAAAGTCTTTGAATTTGTTCTATACAACCCTCCTGATTCCCTTGTTTCTTCATTACTTTATAGAGTAACGATATATACAATGGAATAACAGGAATAGCTGAACTTGCTTGAGTAACCAAAGCTTTATTTACTGAAACATATGCATTACCGCCGGTGGATTTCAACTTATCTGCAATTTTAAAAGCTGTTGCTTCCAGGTGGTCTTTTGCACGACCAATAGTGCCCTTTCTATACACAGCTTCAGTTAAAGATGGTCCAATATAAGAATAGGCTAAAGTAAGAGCATCAGGTGCCAATACATCTGCAGCTTTCATTGCATCAATCCACATTTCCCAATCTTCACCCCCCATTACCGCTACCGTATTTACTATATCATCTTCATTACATGGCTCAATAGAAATAGTTGAAACAATCCCGGAATGAAAATCAACTGTTTTATTGGTATAGGTATTGCCAATTGGTTTTAAAACAGATCTGTGTAAAACTCCTGTAGCAGGATGCATTCTAACTGGTGAAGCCAAACTATAAATGATCAAATCTATTTTACCAAGGTCTTGCTTAATCAGATCAATGGTTCTTTCTTTGATCGAATTCGAAAATGCATCTCCATTAATACTCTTAGCATATAATCCCGCAGCAGTTGCATGCTTTTGAAAGGCTGCACTATTATACCAACCCGGAGTAGCTGTTTTGCCTTCTGCTGGTGGTTTTTCAAAGAAAACCCCAATTGTAGCCGCATTAGAACCAAATGCTGCAGTAATCCTTGAGGCTAACCCAAAACCTGTAGATGCTCCAATCACTAGTACTTTTTTAGGCCCCTCAATAGGTCCTTTCGATTTTACATACTCTATTTGGTCAACAACATTTTTCTCACAACCCTCTGGGTGTGCTGTCAAACAAATAAATCCACGCATTCGGGGCTCTATAACCATATGATATTTTATTCGTCTTAACTTTTAAAAAGGCCTCTTGAGAAGATTTTCAACTTGCCAACTGCCTGGTATATTTTTTTAAATACCGGAGCAAAAGTAGCAGAAATTAGTGAACTGCGGTAACATTCACTTTCTGAATTCCCGCTAAGTGCAATTCAATATGCCGATCATGCGCTTTATTGGAATATTCGCTGATGATTTCGAGTATATCATAGTCAATAAAATTCGACTCAGACCCATCAATAGTAAGGCAACTATATTCGGGAATCTGATCTAGCGTTTTCCGAAGCTGAACTTTGTTTAAAAACGTCACATTGCTATTCAATTTCAGCGTTATAAATTCAGTTTCAAGCCTTTTTATTTTTGAGATATGATACTCTGTGTTGAAATTATTATGAATAATATAATATATCGAGATCAACAACCCGATGCTTACTCCAACTAGTAAATCGGTCAATAAAATCACTAAAATGGTTATTACAAATGGTACATACTGCTTCCTTCCCAAACTCCACATATTTCTGTAAAGTTTTGGTTTTGTAAGATTATATCCAGTTATTAATAAAATTGCTGCTAAAGATGCATAAGGGATCTTATTTAATAGAAATGGGACAAATAAAACAGCTAACAATAAAAACAAACCATGCGTAAAAGCAGATAATTTTGTACGCCCTCCAGCATCAACGTTTGCCGCACCCCTTACAACAACAGCTGTCATGGGGATGGCTCCTAACAAACCACAAAGCATGTTACCCAGTCCCTGAGCAATAAGTTCTCTATTCACAGGTGTGATACGATTTCTTTTATCTAATTTATCAATTGCCTCAGAGCACAATA
>CANBQT010000042.1 GCA_947371755.1 Chitinophagaceae bacterium | reverse complement strand
GTAATAATATAATTATAATATCTACGATCACTTTCTGAACGATTTCGAATAATTAAATCTAATTCAGAATGGAAGATGATTTTAAATTTGTGATTGATTTTATTGATAGACTCACCCCTTACTTTTTTCTGAATTTCTACACTCTTTTTACTTAATCCAAGTGTGTTATTAATTTGATCAACAGTTACATATAAGCCTTTTTCTGAGTTAGATAGTATTAAATCAATGAGATGTTGTTCAATAGGAGAGAAGTCGTATTCATTACTTGGACTTTCTTCTATGTTAGTTTGAATTTTC
The DNA here is from genome assembly GCA_947371755.1 of Chitinophagaceae bacterium. Taxonomy (GTDB): domain Bacteria; phylum Bacteroidota; class Bacteroidia; order Chitinophagales; family Chitinophagaceae; genus Sediminibacterium. The sequence goes on along the minus strand of CANBQT010000042.1, from coordinate 27,345 downwards.
TGAATTGGGGGATGTGATTTATTTACTTTTCTAAATACAAAATATACACCAACAGAAATTACTATTAAACCAATCACCCCAATTATCCAATAATTAGTTTGATTTCTAGGCTCGTAAATCTGAAATGATTCTAAGGCAAAATCATTCATTGATATTGGAATAGATTGCAATTTATAATCGGGCAGTGCGGTAAAGTAAATTCTTCCATCGGTTTCAAATGTATTAGCAATTCTAGTTGAGTTTCTGAAAAATGCATCATAGATAGATTGATTTTTCAGTTTATAAATTTTATTGTTCTGAAAGTTTAGGAGATAATATTTACTTTCATGCCCCCAAAAAATACCATTTAAACAATTGATAGTAAATGTTTCATCAAGAATAGGGTATCCTTCTTTCGTTAATTTACCAATAAATTGAACTTTTTTTGTTTTTAAGTTTAATTCAATTAAGGATCTTTCATGAATATCTTGATCAAAAGCTAAATCATTACCAATATTTGAAGAAATGAAGAATACTTTAGATTGCTGATTAATAAACTGTGCGCCATTTGAAAATGTGGGATATTCCTTATTAAGTTTTTGAATATTCCAATCATAACCTGGATTAAAATATCGTAGTTGTCCATTTAAATGCCAGAACCCATAACCTCCAAAAGAAAAAATGGTGTCTTGATATGAAAAATTAAATGAAGAGTAATTATTCCCTTGATGTTTTGTTGAATCAATACGGGTAAATTCAATTTGATTATTTTGGCGATTAGTAGCTTTATAGACCCTCCCGGTTCCATCAATTAAAATATAAAGGCCACTTTTATTTTTTATAATTAATTGATTGTCCTCCATTTTATTAAAAGATATTGGGAGGAAATGGTTGTATTGAGTATTGGTTATTTGAGGTATTTGTTTGTCCCATAAATAAAGGGAGTCTAAAAAAGGATTAGTATTAATCCAATACGTTTGTGCAAATGATTTTAACGTGCAAATCATTATAATTAAAAATAAACTAAGGCTCCGAATCATGAATACAATTTCAGCTTTTCTTTAGTAGAAAGGAATATTTAAGCCATGAATCGAAATACAAAAAAAGGCAATAAAAAATATCTTAATTTATTATTGTTTGGAAGTCAATTTGTTGTAAAAGTTTAATTATTTAATAATAGTAACCTGTTTTCTCTTTTAAAAGGTATCTTATTCTTAAAATAGAAGTTATAAGGTAAGGAAATTCGCTACAAAATAGACCTTATGACAAAAAAAGTATGCCTTATTTTTATCGTTTTAGTATCCATTCTTTCTATTTCCTGCCAAAAGCAAATTGATAATTCAGCGGATATATCAATACTTAAATCTGCTATTTCGAGTTTGCAAAAAACCACAGATTCCCTGGCAAAAGCTTTAGCATCCACGAATGCAAATGTTTCATCTTTATCGTTAAAAGTTGATTCAATTAAGAATCAAATTGTGATTATACAAACTCAGATTTCTTTACTCAACAATCAACTTACTATTGCCAATACAAATATTACTTTAATTAATGCTCAAATTGTTACATTAAATCAACAGTATTTAAGTCTTCTTGCGCAATTGAATGCCATATTAGTCCAGCTTACTATAACTCCATCCACCTTAGTAAATGGTCTTATTGCTTATTATCCATTTAGTGGTAATGCATATGATAGTAGTGGAAACGGGTATAATGGCACTGTGAATGGAGCTGTTTTAACATCTGATCGGTTTGGAGCAAAAAATAGTGCGTATAGTTTTGATGGAATTTCAAATTTCATTGAAACGGCAGATATTGATTTATTTAATACAGCAACAATATCTGCATGGGTTCAACCTTCAGGAACATTGGGTTCAATAGTTTCAAAATATGGATCTCAAAATGAAAGTTATGAATTGATATATAATAATTCAACCCATGGATTATATGGGCATGTTGGCGTTGTGACTAATGCTAATAATAACATTTATTCAAATTTTAATTTGTCTATAAATCGTTGGCAACATTGTGTTATTATACTTAATAATGGGTTAGCTCAAATTTTTGTTGATGCTAATTTGGTTTATACACAAAATGGAGTAAATCCAACTTTTCAAAATAATGACAATGTACTAATTGGAAAGTCTGTTTGGGGCGGTAATTTATTCAGTGGTAAAATTGATGATATTAGAATTTACAACAGGACTTTAAATCAAGCAGAAATCAACTACCTAGCTACTCATTAAAGAATTTCAATTCCGGGGGGAATATGAATACAAGACCACTCTCTTAATTGAGGGTGGTTTTTCATTTAAGCATGTTTATCAACCGAGCCAAACAAATCCCTACAAAAGATTACAAAATCGTGCCACAAAGTGCATAAAAAAACTCCGAAATCGAATGAAATCGGAGTTTATATTGCTATTTACTAGCTAGGTTGTGATCTGGCTGGGACTCGAACCCAGGGCCCATACATTAAAAGTGTATTGCTCTACCAACTGAGCTACCAAATCGATCCATTTACCTGCTTTTGACAGATACCCTTTATTAATTGGGAGTGCAAAAATAGGAGTTTTTCATATCTAGCCAAATATTTATTCCTTTATTTTATTTTAATTACTCACAGATTTGTAAACATTGGTGCATGGAACTGCTTAATTTTGAATATTATACACATTCAATATGTCTTATTTTACTAATAAAGTCGTGGTGATTACCGGTGGTTCTGAAGGGATTGGAAAAGCCCTAGTTGATTCCTTCCTCCAAATGGGTGCAAAAGTGGCTACATGCGGAAGAAATTATGATAAGCTCTACCAACTTCAATCTATTTACTCTGGCAAACCTCTGTTGATTCATACGGCCGACGTAAGCAAAGAACAGGATTGCCATCAGTTTATCGAAGCCGTGGTGAATTCTTTCGGTACTATCGACATCCTCATTAATAATGCTGGTGTTTCCATGCGCTCATTGGTTGCAGATGTGGAATTTGATACCTTACGCAAAGTAATGGACATCAACTTTTGGGGTACTGTTTACTGTACCAAATTTGCACTTCCCTATATCACCAAAAATAATGGAACAGTAGTAGGCGTGTCCTCTATTGCTGGTTATCGTGGATTGCCAGGTAGAAGCGGTTACTCCGCCTCCAAATATGCTGTCAATGGCTGGTTGGAAGCATTGCGTACCGAACTATTGCATTCTGGTACCAATATTATGTGGGTTTGTCCGGGTTACACAAAATCAAACATTAGAAATGTAGCATTAAACAGAGAAGGGAAATCTCAAATGGATACACCTATGCGAGAGGGGGATCTGATGTCGGCTGAAGAATGCGCTGCTATTATTGTACGAGGAATAGAAAAAAGAAAAAGAACATTGGTCATGACCTTCACTGGAAAGAGAACTGTATTCATGAACAAATTTTTTCCCTCACTCACAGATAAATTAGTCTATCGTTTTTTCTTTAAAAATGGTGAATTGGGATAATAAAGGGTGCATAATGCCGTTATGTAAACAGAATGCCCATTTTAACGCTGACAACTGATATTGGTCAACGAGATTTTCTCGTTGGTGCCATTAAGGGACAATTCCTCTCGGTGGATCAGCGATTTCAGCTCACAGACATCACCCATTATCTATCTCAGACCAATTTTCCTCAAGCTGCCTATATCTGTTCCAATGCCTTCAAGTATTTCCCGGCTGGTACTTTTCATCTGGTCTTGATTAATTTATATGAGAATGCCCCCAAGCAATTATTAGTAGCGAAATACCATCAACAGGTAATAATTTGTCCTGATAATGGCATACTTACCATGATTACCGGTGAAATGCCTAAAGAACTGATGGCACTGCCTGTTAGAGGTCAGAATACCTTATTGGAATTAACACAATTGATTGCAGATAGTATTATTAAAGGAGATGGAGAGAAGAGCTTCAGCTTTAAAGGAGCTCCTGCCAAACCTATTGTAGAACGGTACCCATTGAGGCCTACCATTGGGCCAGATTGGATGGATGGACAGATCCTATTCATTGATAGCTTCGAAAACGTAGTAGTAAATATTACTAAAGAAGAATTTGAATTACACCGAAAAGAAAGGAAATTCAAGATATTTCTTCGACGAAATGATGCTTTTGAAGTCATCAGCAATAATTACACAGATGTGCCTGGCACGGAAAAATTAGCCTGGTTTAACTCTGCCGGTTACCTGGAATTGGCGCTTAGAAATGGAAATATGGCAGGATTATTTGGGTTACAGGTATTTAATGAACAAGTGCAGCAAAGTAGGGCTGCTATGGAGAATAAATGGTTCTATCATACTATCAAAGTGATTTTCGAATAAGGATAATTACTACCAATTCTCAACTCCCTTTTTAAGTTTGTACATTTTTACAGTATTTTCGCATCCCACAATGAAGCAGCAATGCTCATTCTGATCATTTAATTATCAATCAATAAATAGTTAATTAGCTATGGCGTACGACGTAATTGTTTTAGGAAGTGGACCAGGTGGATATCCTGCTGCTATTAGAGCTTCTCAATTGGGCTTTAAAGTAGCCATCATTGAAAAAGAAAGTCTGGGAGGTGTTTGTTTAAACTGGGGTTGTATTCCTACCAAAGCTTTATTGAAAAGTGCTCAGGTTTACGATTACTTGAAACATAGTAAAGCATATGGTATCTCGGCTGATAATATTCAGCACGATTTTACTGGTGTCATCGGACGGAGCCGCGGTGTGGCTGATAAAATGAGCAAGGGTGTTCAATTCTTAATGAAGAAGAACAAAATTGATGTGGTGATGGGCTATGGTAAGATCAAAGCCAAAGGTCAGGTTGAAGTAACAGCTGCTGATGGCAGTAAAAAAATGGTGGAAGGAAAGCATATTATCATCGCAACCGGTGGTCGTGCGAAACAGTTGCCTAACCTTCCAATAGATGGTAAAAAAATCATAGCCTATCGCGAAGCAATGGTATTGCCAACACAACCTAAGAGCATGATTGTAGTAGGAAGCGGAGCCATCGGAGTGGAGTTTGCCTATTTCTATAATTCAATGGGGACAAAAGTTACCATCGTTGAATTTTTGCCAAGAATAGTTCCTGTAGAAGATGAAGACATTTCTAAAGAATTAGAAAAGCAATATAAGAAACAAGGAATTGATATCATGACCAACGCATCTGTAGAATCTGTGGATACATCAGGTACAGGTGTAAAAGCGAAAGTTAAGACTCAAACAGGTGAAATATTTTTGGAAGCTGATATCGTGTTAAGTGCAGTTGGAGTAGTGGCGAATATTGAAAATATCGGACTGGAAGAAGTGGGTATTAAAACTGAAAAAGGAAAAATTACAGTTGACAAATACAATCAAACTTCAGTGGCAGGAATTTATGCCATCGGAGATTGCACACCTGGTCAGGCATTGGCTCACGTAGCAAGTAAAGAAGGCATCAACACTGCAGAATTCATTGGATATAACGAAAAGAAAATTCATCACTTACCTGAAGCAATGGACTATGGTAATATCCCAGGATGTACTTATTGTACTCCTGAAATTGCCAGTGTTGGAATGACAGAAAAAGCAGCAAAAGAAGCAGGTTATGAATTAAAAATTGGGAAGTTCCCATTCATGGCAAGTGGTAAAGCAAGCGCTTCCGGAGCAACTGAAGGATTTGTAAAAGTAATCTATGACGCAAAGTATGGTGAGTTCTTGGGCTGTCATATGATTGGAAGCAATGTAACCGAAATTATTGCTGAAGCGGTAGTAGCTAGAAAGCTAGAAACTACAGCACATGAAATCTTAAATGCAGTGCATCCACACCCAACCATGAGTGAAGCTTTGAAGGAAGCAACCGCCATGGCTTATGGGGAGGCAATCGACATCTAAAAAATCCATCTACCAACTAGTTTGTATAAAGGGCTGATTTCAGCCCTTTTTTTATACAAACAGCTTTGTATTTTTCATAGTTTTCTCTCTCTTTACAGCTGATACTTAAAGGTTTGTACTACTTTAGCTATGTCAATATGTTTTTAATGTTAAGTATCTCTACATTACTTAATATTATGTACATGTTATTAATCCCAAATAATTAACCCCCAATGAATTCACTGCAGGTAGAAACACTTCTCCCTCAACCATTGCTCGATTCTCGGATATTCTCTGTTGTGGTAACAGATCTGAGCGGCGGGTATCTTTATGTGAATTCACTCTTTCAGGAAAAATTCTCTTTTGTTTCAGATAATTTAATTGGTTCCCATTTTAGTAATACTGTTTATAGCAAGGACGTAATTCTTTGTAATACTGCTGCAAAAGCCTGTATTAAAGAACCAGGTCAACCATTTGAAATTACTGTTCGAAAGGCCACTGATGATGTTGATTATAATTGGACGCAATGGGAATTAAATTGTCTTAGAAAAGACGATGGAGAGCCTTATGCCATCGTATGTGTAGGGCAAGATGTTACCAAAAAAGAACCATACAACAGTAGTTTGGATGACTATGACAAAGTTCATCGTCAACCTACCATGAATGAGGCCCAGTTCAATTCATTGTTAAATCATATTCCAGGTGTTATTTATAGGATTCTGGGAGATGAACATTTCTCTATTTCATTTATGAGTGACGAGATCGAGAATTTAACAGGCTATCCGGTATCACATTTTTATGCTAATAGAAAAGATGGATTTTCTTCTTTGATTTTTGAAGATGATAAAGCGTTGGTAAAAACAACCATTCAACATGCTATCAATAATAAAGAACAGTATTCCTTAAAATACAGGATTCTACATAAAGACGGTACTATTCGATGGGTTTCTGAAACTGGACAAGCTGTATTTGAAGCTGAAAATCAAATCAGTTTTCTAGACGGTTGTATTTTTGATATTACAAAAAAGAAACACTACGAAGAAGCATTAGCTTACAGTAAAGACGAAGTAAAACGTCTGGCTTTAGTGGCACATAGTACCACCAATTCAGTGATGATCACTGATGCATTTGAAAACATCATTTGGGTAAATCAGGGTTTTACCAGAATTAGCGGTTATACTTTAGATGAAGTGATCGGGAAGAAATTCGGATATTCTTTAGAAGGCCCTGAAGCTGATGAAAATGCGAAGAAAAGATTACGGCATGCTATAGACAATAGACTTGCGATAAAAGACGAGTTTTTAAGTTCTGCTAAAAACGGCGATCAGATCTGGCTGGAAGTTGATTCGCAACCTCTGTTTGATGAAGAGGGGAAATATTTGGGTTTCATGACCATTGAAAATGATATTACCAAGAGAAAACATGCACAACAACAGCAGGAAGAACTATTGCAACGTTTAACCTTAGCAACTGATTCAGCTAAAATAGGTATCTGGGAGATTGATCTGAAAAATAACAATCACGTTATCTGGGATGATACCATGTTTGATATTTATGGGTATGTGAATAATGAAGCAACATCCCCTTACAAGATCTGGAAAAAGTTGATGCATCCGGATGACATGAATATGATCATGGAAATCGTCAATGAATTAGTTGAAGGCAAAAAAGAAGAGGACTCTGCTCTTTACCGTATCATTACTACAAGTGGGGTTGTTCGATATATTGAAACCCATGCAATCGTTAAAAGATCAGATAGTGGGAAAGTGGTAAGGTTAATCGGAACCAACCGAAATGTTACTGAAGATATCTTAGTGCAGGAAAAACTAAAATCTCAAAACAAAGCCTTACGCGATATCGCATTTATACAATCGCATGAAGTACGTAGACCTTTAGCCAATATTCTTGGAGTGATTGAAGTTTTGAATAATAACAATACCGTCTCTAATAAAGATATCCTTGATCACTTGATACAAAGTGCTAACGAACTTGATACACAAATTAGAAGTATTGTTAAAAAGACCAATTCTTTAGATGGATTGATCGATGGATTCTAAATTATTTTCCAAATATTTTCTTTAAGAGATCCGAAGACCTTGCTACAGGGTCTTTTCTGATTTTAGCTTCTTCTGCAGCAATTTGTAAATAAATTCCGTTTAATGATCTTTCAGTTACATAAGCGGCCAGATCTGGATTGATCTTCTTAAAACTAAACTTATTATACTGTGTTACGATACTGTTCCAGTTTTTAGTGGCATTTACCTTATTCAAAGAGGTTTCGATAGTTGGTCGAAATTTTTTTGTAAGAGAGTCCAATGTTTTCGATTGTAAATAGGTAGTGGCAGCATCATCTTTGCCTTTTAAAATGCCAAATGCATCTTCAATACTCATTTCTTGAATGGCTTTTGTGAAAATAGGAATGGCCTCTTTACTGGCATCTTCTGCAGCCCTGTTCATGGATAAAATGGCATCATCCACCTGTTGATTGAACCCTAAACTTCTTAATGACTTTTCAATTTTAGCTGCTTCTGGCGGCATTAATATTTTAATGGCTGCATTTCCAAAAAAACCATTTGGCTTTGATAAAATGTCTATGCCTCTGGTAGTACCAACTTGTAATGCCTCTTTTAACCCCTTTGCGATTTCATCAGTTTTTAAAATCTGGGCATTGCCGATATGTAAAACAGACATGCTTATTAACACAAGAAAAATTGATTTCATAGGTTTAATTTAAAGGAACTTAAAAAGGAGGCTCTGATATGCTAAGCCTTCCAAAGATTAATTGAAAATTTCGTGCCAAAATCCAAATCTCGGATGAAATCAAGCTATAGAAATGGTAAATTTTATAGAATGCTAGTTCTAGCCTTGAAAAACAGACTCAAACCTTACCTTTGCAAGCCGAAATCAGTTGCCCTTTGCTTCATTGCTTGAAGGAAAATATTTCGGATACAATTTTTATGAAATACGAGAAAGAAATTAGTAGACGCAAAACTTTTGCCATTATATCGCACCCGGATGCCGGAAAGACTACTTTAACTGAAAAGTTCCTTCTGTTTGGGGGTGCTATACAGGTAGCAGGTGCTGTTAAAAGTAATAAGATCAAAAAACACGCTACCAGTGATTTCATGGAAATTGAAAGACAGCGTGGTATCTCAGTTGCAACTTCTGTAATGACTTTTGAATACCAGGGCATTTCCATCAATTTATTGGATACTCCAGGGCACAAGGATTTCGCAGAAGATACTTATCGGACACTTACGGCTGTTGATAGTGTTATCCTTGTAGTGGATAGTGTAAACGGGGTAGAGGCTCAGACGAGAAGATTGATGGAAGTTTGTAGAATGCGCGACACACCAGTGATTGTATTCATTAATAAAATGGATCGTGATGGTAAAGGACGTTTTGATCTGCTGGAAGAAATTGAAAATGAATTGAAAATTTCTTTGCATCCAATGACTTGGCCCATTAATAGTGGTAAAGAATTTAAAGGGGTTTATAATCTGGATAATAAGAGTCTTCGATTATTTACTGCCAGTACCAAAGCAGATGATGAAGACGTGATCTCTATCAGTGATTTAAACGATACATTGTTGGATTCAAAGGTTGGAGATAGAGATGCTGCTCAATTAAGAGAGGATGTGGAATTGATTGATGGCGTGTATGGAGAATTGAATTCTGAAGACTATTTACATGGTAAGGTAGCCCCGGTTTTTTTTGGTAGCGCTGTGAATAATTTTGGAGTCAAGGAAATGCTGGATACTTTTATTCGCATTGCTCCGGTTCCGAAGAGTCGTGAAACCTCTGCCCGAATAGTTGCTGCAGAAGAAGATAAGTTCAGCGGTTTTATTTTTAAGATCCACGCTAATCTGGATCCTAAACACAGAGATCGAATTGCCTTTATGCGTGTTTGCAGTGGAAAGTTTGAAAGGAATAAATATTTCCATCATGTAAGGTTGGATAAGGATATGCGTTTTAGTAATCCATATTCTTTCATGGCCAGGAGTAAGGATATTATTGAAGATGCCTTTGCTGGTGATGTAGTAGGTTTATTTGATACGGGTAATTTTAAAATTGGAGATACCCTTACTGAAGGGGAAGATTTTTATTTTGTGGGTATCCCTACTTTTTCACCAGAGATTTTCAAAGAACTAGTGAATAAAGATCCCATGAAGACCAAACAATTGGAAAAAGGGATTAGTCAGTTAACGGATGAAGGTGTAGCTCAATTATTTACTCAGTTCGGGGGTAATAAAAAAATTATTGGTTGTGTGGGCGAACTTCAATTTGAAGTGATACAATATCGATTATTACAAGAATATGGTGCAGCTTGTGAGTTTAGATCTTTACCTTATTATAAAGCCTGTTGGCTCACCAGTAAGGATAGTAAAAAGTTAGAAGATTTTCTCCGGTTTAAACAACAGAATTCAGCAGAAGACAAAGATGGGCATCCTGTTTACTTAGCTCAGAGTGAATGGTTTTTAAATACAGAAATTACCAATAACCCGGATATCACTTTTCATTTTTCAAGTGAGATACATAAATAATATGCAAAAAGGCACTGGGAAAATATGGGATCTTATTATCATTGGTTCAGGACCAATCGGGTTAGCCTGTGCTATTGCTGCAAAGAAAAATGGATTAGATTATTTGATTTTGGAAAAAGGATGTTTGGTGAATTCTTTATACCATTATCCTGTTAACATGACTTTTTTTTCTACCTCTGAAAGATTAGAGATCGGAGGTATTCCTTTTGTAAGCAATAGTGCAAAGCCTACAAGAAATGAAGCTTTAGAATACTATAGAAGGGTGGCTGTTTCAGCTTCATTGAATATTAAATTATTTGAAGAAGTTTTATCTGTAAAAGAAATTGCAGTTCAATCCTTACAGATAAAAACTGTAAAAGATCATTATCAATCAAAGAATATTATTGTTGCTACTGGCTTTTACGGGCTACCTTTTTTATTGAATATTCCCGGAGAAGATCTGCCCAAGGTGACGCATTATTATAATGATCCTCATTTTTATGCTTTTCAAAAAGTAATCGTGGTAGGGGCTAATAATTCTGCAGTTGATGCAGCCTTAGAAACATGGCGAAAGGGTGCAGATGTAACAATGGTTATCAGAGAATCTGATATTGGAGAACGTGTGAAATATTGGGTGAGACCAGATATCATCAATAGAATTAAAGAAGGTTCCATAAAAGTATTTACTCAGTCGCAACTGCTAGAAATTCGTGAATCAGAAGTGGTAATCAAGACTCCTGAAGCAAATGTTAGTTTGGCCAATGATAGTGTGATCGCAGCTACGGGGTATCAGCCTGATTTGGCATTTTTAGCTTCCATGGGTATTCAATTATCTGCTGATACTAGCAAGAAACCATATTACAATGCAGCAACACATGAATCGAATATCTCAGGCATTTATTTAGCGGGAGTGATTTGTGGTGGCATGGATACACATAGTTTATTCATAGAAAATTCCAGAGAACACGCAGAAAAGATTATTGATCATATCGTATCAAACTTACATTAGAAATGGACCCATTTGAAACGGAAAGACTATATGTTCGTCAGTTTACTCCTGATGATGCAGATGACTTCTTTATGTTCAATAGTTCCGAACAAGTGATGCAATACATCAGGCCTGTTAAAAACAGAGAAGAGAGCGATGCTTTTCTGGAAGAAAATTTTAATCTTTATTTAGATGGCTTCCCTTATGGTAGAATGTTTGTAGCTGATAAAATATCAGGGGTATTTATAGGCACATTCTCCATTTTATATTTAGATGGTGAAGCAGATTATCATATTGGTTATGCATTGATGCCTGGTTATTGGGGTAAGGGCTATGCTTCCGAATTAGTGAAGACTGGTTCTTCCATTTTCTTTGAAAGAACCAATCATGATTGTTTGTTCGCAATTACACAACCTGAAAATAAAGCTTCTGAATTGGTGCTTTTAAAAAATAAGTTTGAATTAACAGGGAACTTTTTATTGAATGAAGAATGGCTAAACAAGTTTGCACTTAAAAGAGTCAATTTTTTACGAGAATTAGTCTAACGAACCTTTGCCCACTAAATCGTACTTTTAATATTATTATGAAATCGAAAACACTACAGAAAGACAAAGTAAATATCATCACACTAGGTTGTAGCAAAAACCTGGTGGATAGCGAAGTGTTAAGTGGTCAACTTTTGGCTAATGAGATTGAGGTAGTTCATGAGAATAAAAAATTGGATCATAATATCGTGGTGGTGAATACCTGTGGTTTTATTGATAAGGCTAAGGAAGAAAGCATCAATACCATCCTAGACCAATTAGAATTAAAAAGAAGAGGTAAACTAGACAAAGTATATGTTACTGGTTGTTTAAGTGAGCGATACAGGAATGATCTGGAATCTGAAATGCCTGAAGTGGATGCCTGGTTTGGAACATTAGAATTACCCTTGATGTTGAAACAATTTGATGCTGACTATAAAAAAGAATTAATAGGGGAGCGTCTGTTAAGTACTCCGCAGCATTATGCCTATTTAAAAATCAGTGAAGGCTGCAATAGAACCTGTGCCTTTTGTGCCATTCCATTGATGCGTGGTAAGCATATTAGCAAAACCATCGAAGAACTAGTTACAGAAGCGGAAGGCTTAGTGAAAAAAGGGGTGAAAGAAATCATGTTGATTGCTCAGGAATTGACTTATTATGGGTTGGATATTTATAAAGAAAGGTCACTGCCCAAATTATTAAATGCCCTGGCTGATGTAAAAGGAGTGGAATGGATTCGATTGCATTATGCTTATCCCAGTAAATTTCCCTTAGAAATATTAGATACCATTCGAGAACGCGATAATATTTGTAAATACTTAGATATGCCATTGCAACATGCTAGTAATAGTATGTTAAAAGCGATGAAAAGAAATATTACGAGAGAAGAAATGACTGATCTCATTAAAACTATCCGTGAAAAAGTTCCGGGTATTTGTATACGTACTACTTTGATAGCAGGATTTCCTGGAGAAACGGAAGATGATGTGGAGGAATTGAAAGAATTTTTAAAAGAACACCGTTTCGATCGAGTGGGTATTTTTAGTTATAGTCATGAAGAGAATACTTCCGCTTATGATTTAGTGGATGATATTCCTGCTGAAGAAAAACAAAGAAGAGCAGAAGAGATCATGGAAGTTCAACAAGAAATCAGCCTGGAGAAAAATCAGGAAAAAGTTGGCCAGATTTTTAAAGTATTGATCGATAAAAAAGAGGCCGGAAGGTATTTAGGCAGAACAGAATTTGATAGTGTGGAAGTAGACAATGAAGTGGTTATTCATTCAAGCAAAAAATTGCAGATTGGAGAGTTTGTAATGGTTAAGATCACAAAAGCGTATGATTACGATCTGGAAGGAGAAGTAGTTAACTAATTTCAACAACATAAAATATAGCAGTTATGTCAATTCAATGGAAAGGAGTATTTCCGGCACTTACCACAAAATTTACAGCAGATGATCAATTAGATCTGCCCTTTTTTGAAAAGAATTTAGAGGAGCAATTAGCTGCAGGTGTAAATGGTGTGATACTCGGAGGAACATTAGGAGAAGCAAGTGTTTTAACTACGGAAGAAAAAGAAACACTCGTAAAATTTACCGTTCAAAAAGTAGCGGGTAAAGTACCAGTGATCATCAATATTGCAGAAGGTTCTACTCGTGAAGCGATACAACAAGCAAAATATGCAAAGGATTGGGGTGCACAAGGTATCATGATGCTTCCTCCTATGCGATACAAATCAGACCATCGTGAAACAGTTGCTTATTTTAAAGCTGTGGCAGATAGTACTGATTTGCCTATCATGATCTACAATAACCCTGTTGATTATAAAATTGAGGTAACACTTGATATGTTTGCTGAACTAGCAAGCTGTGCTAATATTCAATCAATCAAAGAATCTACCCGCGATATTACCAATGTAACGAGGTTAATTAATCGTTTTGGCGACAGATTTAAAATATTGTGTGGTGTGGATACACTAGCTATGGAAGAATTGGTGATGGGTGCAGACGGTTGGGTAGCTGGATTGGTTTGTGCCTTTCCGAGAGAAACTGTTGCGATTTATAGATTGGTAAAAGCAGGTCATATTTCAGAAGCTCAAAAGATCTATCGTTGGTTTATGCCTTTGCTCGAATTAGATATCCATCCTAAATTGGTTCAGTACATTAAACTGGCAGAACAACAGGCTGGAATAGGTTCAGAGGCTGTTAGGGCACCCAGATTAATCTTAGCTGGAGAAGAGCGTACCAAAATCCTTTCAATCATTGATCAGGGTATTGCAACAAGACCCGCATTACCAGAGTACTTACATTTAAACAACTAATCATGTCTCTTTCCAATAGCTTAATTTCCTTACCTGAGATCGATCAAATCATGGAGCAATCCATGAAGTCATTTTTAGATTTTAAAAAAGTAAATGCCCTGGATCGGGCTGCTTTTTTAGAAAGAATAGCTTTTGAAATTGAAGCATTGGGTGAAGAACTAATTAAAACAACACAGGAAGAAACCAATCTTCCCGAAGCAAGATTATTAGGTGAGCGAGGTCGAACCACTATGCAGTTGCGCATGTTTGCAGCTATGTTAAAAGAAGGTAGTTGGGTGGAGGCAAGTATTGATCACGCGATTCCTGATAAAGTACCTGCAAAACCTGATATACGTAAAATGTTGGTGCCCACCGGACCAGTCGTAGTTTTCGGTGCCAGTAATTTTCCCTATGCCTATTCCACAGCAGGAGGAGATACTGCAAGCGCATTAGCCTCAGGATGTTCGGTTGTTGTAAAAGCACATCCTGCACATCTTAAGACATCGACGCTAATAGCTTCTGCCATTGACAAGGCAATTGTATGCACAAATATGCCTACACATTGTTTTCAACATGTAGCGGGAAATTCTTTTGAAATAGGAAAAGCATTGGTTCAACATTCATTTACCAGTGCAGTAGGGTTTACGGGATCTTTTTCTGGAGGCAGGGCATTATATGATTATGCAGCAGTTCGGCCAAAACCAATACCTGTTTTTTCTGAGATGGGTAGCACTAATCCAGTATTATTATTACCCGATGCCTTAACACTAAATGCAGAAACAATTGCTATACAATATGCTGGATCTATAACATTGGGAGTTGGTCAATTCTGCACAAACCCAGGCATCTTAATGGGAGTATCATCTGATGGTTTAGAGCGATTTAAAAAAGCATTAGCAAATGCTATCGAACAAATAGCACCTTCAAAAATGTTACATGATGGAATTTTAAAGGCCTATCAGAATAATCGTTCAAAAGCTCTGCAAACAAAAGGTGTATCAGCTTTATCAAACGAAGTTTCTTCCATTGAAAATTTTGCAACACCGGTTATTGCTCAAGTGGCTGGAATAGATTTTCTTCAAAATGAAAATTTAAAAGAGGAAGTGTTTGGCCCTTATGCTATTCTTGTAGAATGTGCAGATATAGAAGAGCTAAAAAATGTTTGGAATACCCTTAGTGGCCAGCTTACAACAAGCATCATGGGCACTGATGTTGATTTTGAATCACAACCCGATTTAATTGAAATGGCAACTTTAATTGCTGGAAGAGTACTATTAAATGGTGTGCCTACTGGCGTTGAAGTTTGTGCAAGTATGGTTCATGGCGGACCTTATCCCGCAACCACCGATAGTCGTTTCACTGCTGTGGGAATTAATGCTGTAAAACGTTGGGTTAGACCAGTATGTTTCCAGAATTGCCCGGATCATTTATTGCCTGATGCACTAAAGGAACAAAATCCTTTAAAAATAAAAAGAATGATAGATGGGAATCCCTATCAGTAAGGGTTGATGATTGGTTGATTTTGTGTGCCTTCTGTTTTTTGAAAATAAAAACAAATGAATGCAGACAGGATTAGATAAATGGCAATCAATTGGCTCATGTGAGGGAAAAACTTATTCACTCCAAACCAATCTCCTGTTAGATAAATCAGAACCAGGCCTAAAGAAGATTTTATTACTTCCCAAACCCAGGCATAGGAACTATTATCCATTTGCTCGGTATATGCATACACAAAAATAAAAATAAAAACTCCATATATAAAAATACCTGGCGAACCTATCTGAGCAATATTTCCAAAGAAAAAACTTACAAAGAGAAATAAAACAACAAGTTGGATCCAGATCCAAATATTAAAAAAGAGACTGTTTTTGGTATCGTATTTTTCGAAATGATACACATCATTTATTTTGAAGACCGGAAATTTTTCTGACACATCAGTAGGGCGCCATCCAGTAGGCATAAACCAAATTCTTATTTTGTCGCTCCAATGCTTCGTATACCAGGCATCTTTAATCAGTAAAAAAAGATGCATGAAATTGATTTTGATAGGGTTCCAGGTTTGAGCAGGTCTCGTAATGCCATACACTGCTGGAATATGAGGTAACTCTTCCTGAAAAGTTCCAAACCATTTGTCCCAGAAAATAAAGATCTGTCCATAATTCTTGTCCAGGTATTCTTGATTGATAGCATGATGCACTCTGTGATGTGAGGGTGTAACAATGATTTTTTCGAGAAATCCCATTTTATTGATATGTCTGGTATGATACCAGAATTGAGCAAAAAGATGTAAGGGTGCTACAATACCAATCACCAAGGCGGGAACGCCAAGAATAGCTGCAGGCAATAAAAATATAGTGAATAACCTGATAAAAGAAGAGATGCTTTGTCTGAGTGCACAAGCAAGATTGTATTCTTCGCTACTATGATGAATGATATGCGCATTCCAGAATATATTATACTCATGATCAATTCTATGAACAAGGTATCCAGTTAGGTCTAATGCAAAGAAGGCAATTACATAACATAACAAAGTAGATTTAACATGTACAATAGCCAGGTGATTTACCATCCAGCTATAACCAATGATGGTGATACTTAAACCCAATACATCCTTGGTTGCATTAGTGATCCCAGAACTTAAACTGGAAATCATATCCATGTTTCGAACAGTATCATTATTCTTGTACCAGCCATACCATTTTTCGAATAATACGAGTAGCAGAAAAGCAGGCATAGCTATAAGCAATATTTTTCCGTATTGTTCCATATGGCAGTTTATTTTTTACAATCGTATCAAATTTAAGTAGGATTATCTACATTCATTTACAATTTTATATCATGCTACATTCGCCGATTTCAATCAACTATTCATCGTATAAAGACAAGCCCGGTCACCATTTTTTTTGTATTGATGCACATACCTGTGGAAATCCAGTGAGGGTTGTTGCTGCTGGAGGTCCATCTTTGGAAGGGAATAATATGAGTGAAAAACGTCAACACTTTTTGCGTGAATACGATTGGATCAGAAAAGGGTTGATGTTCGAGCCTAGAGGTCATGATATGATGAGTGGAAGTATTTTATATCCGCCCATGGATCCTCAAAATGATGTGGGGGTCTTATTTATTGAAACGAGTGGCTGTTTGCCGATGTGTGGACATGGTACCATTGGTACTATCACTATTGCAATTGAAGAAGGATTGATACAACCAAAGGTGCCAGGAGTAGTAAGAATGGAAGCCCCTGCCGGATTGGTGATGATTAGTTATGAGCAGGTGGGTAATAAAGTTGTTTCAGTAAAACTCACTAATGTGCCAGCTTATCTTGCCGCTGAAAATATAACAGCAGATTGCAGTGGTTTAGGGGAATTAAAAATGGATGTAGCATATGGTGGAAATTTTTATGCTATTGTTGATGTTCAAGATAATTTTAAGGGTATTGAGCATTATCAGGCAGGAGATTTAATTAGCTGGGCAAGAGCATTAAGATCTAATATTAATGCGAAGTATTCATTTGTTCATCCCGAAAATCCAACCATCAATGGATGTTCGCATATTTTATGGACAGGTGCTGTAATAGATCAAAATTCTACAGCAAGAAATGCTGTTTTTTATGGCGACAAAGCGATCGATCGTTCGCCCTGTGGTACTGGAACTTCCGCAAGAATGGCACAATGGTATGCTAAGGGAAAATTAAAGGCAGGAGATGTGTTTATTCATGAAAGTATCATCGGTTCAAAATTCATTGGAAGAATTGAAGAAGAAACTTCAGTAGAAGGGAAACCATCCATCAGACCAAGTATAGAAGGCTGGGCCAGAATTTATGGGTACAATCAAATTACTATCGATTCGGCTGATGATCCTTATGCATTCGGCTTCCAGGTAATCTAGTTCTATTTTTCAACAATGAATTAATTTCAATCAATAATAGGTTCGCCATGAAAAAAATGTTGTTCATTTTTCTTTGCTCCATACAAATTGCTTATGCTCAAACTCCAAATATTTGGACAAAAGAAAAGGCAAAGGAGTGGTATGCTCATCAGCCCTTTTTAACAGGGGCAGATTTCTTACCCAGTACTGCCATCAATCAATTAGAAATGTGGCAAGCAGACACTTTTGATACAACTACTATAAATCGAGAATTAACTTGGGCTGAATCTTTGGGGTTTAATACATTAAGGGTATTTCTGCACAATTTAGTTTGGCAACAAGATGCTAAGGGACTAAAAAAACGAATCAATATTTTTTTAACAATCGCGGAACGACATCATATCAAACCGATGTTTGTATTTTTTGATGATTGTTGGAATCCTGAACCAGCTATGGGTAAACAACCCGATCCGCAAATCGGGGTACACAATTCTGGTTGGATGAGAAGTCCTGGCAAAACCATGCACAATGATAGTACTCAATGGGGTGTATTGGAAACCTATGTAAAAGATATTCTTAACAGTTTTAAGAACGACAAAAGAATTCTTATGTGGGATCTTTACAATGAACCCGCCAATAGCGATTATGGATTAAGTTCATTTCCTTTGCTGAAAAAAATATTTCAATGGGCTTGGACGGTTCGCCCTTCACAACCCTTGACTGTAGGTGTTTGGTTTGAAGATTTTCCTGCCATTAATGCCTATCAGTTATCTCATTCAGATGTGATCTCTTTTCATAATTATGGAGACACTAATTCATTAAAATCAACCATAGATAGTTTGGAAAAAAGAGGCCGTCCTATTATTTGTACAGAATACATGGCAAGAAAACAAAATAGTTTGTTTATTACTCATTTACCTATTTTTAAAGCGCATAAAGTAGCCGCCATTAACTGGGGATTCGTAAGTGGGAAAAGTAATACAATTTTCCCTTGGGGTAGTAAATTAGGAAGTCCTGAGCCTGCCATCTGGTTTCATGATATTTTCAGGAAAGACGGAACTCCCTATGATTCAAAAGAAACTGATTTCATTAAAAAAATCAATCACCAGAATTAGTAAAGATTACCGAAATTTGCGCATCATAAATTTTTAGTAAGGATAAATTATAAAGTATGAAGGTGGTTGTGTTAGGTGGAGGTATTATAGGTTTAAGTTGTGCCTATTATTTAAAAGAAAGTGGTCACGATGTTACCTTAATTGATAAAACGGATATAAGTAGTAATTGCTCCTATGGTAATGCTGGCTATGTTTGTCCAAGTCATTTTATTCCTTTGGCAACCCCAGGTATTGTAAAGCAGGGATTAAAATGGATGTGGGATTCTAGAAGTCCTTTCTATGTACAACCCAGGTTAAATTTGAGTTTAATCGATTGGGGATTAAAATTTATGAATGCTGCAACTGCTGAAAAAGTTGAAAAAGCAGCAGTTCCACTTCGCGATATCGCAATGCTAAGTAAAAAATATTATGAAGAATGGACAGGTCTTCCCCAGTTTTCATTTGCTTACGAACAAAAGGGTTTGTTAGAGATTTTTCAAACAGATGCTGGAGCTGCCCACGCCGAACATACGGTTCATAAAGCACATGAATTAGGTTTATCCGATACAGCTCTGCTTTCTTATGATCAATTGCAGGCACTAGAACCTCAAACGGAATTAAATGCAAAGGGTGCTATCCATTTTAAATGTGATGCGCATTTGTATCCTAGTAAACTCATGCAACAGATGATTGCCCATTTAAAACAAGTGGGTGTGGTTATCAGAACTAATGAGGAAGTTATTGGTTTTGAAAATCATCAGGGAAATATTACAAAGGTAAAAACAGATACATCTATTTACGATGCTGACACTGTTGTAGTTGCTACAGGATCCTGGTCTCGTGAATTAGCCGCTAAAATGCAAGTTAAAATTCCTTTAGTTGCTGGTAGGGGATATTCGGTTACACTAGAGAATTCTAAATATACCATCAATTATCCTTCTGTTTTAATTGAAGGTAGGGCAGCTCTTACTCCAATGGATGGAAATAAGATTCGATTTGGAGGTACCATGGAGATTACTTCTACCAACACTCCTCCAAGAATTGAAAGGGTAGAAGGATTATTAGCTGCAGTGAAGAGATTCTATCCGGAATTTGATGTGCCAGTTCCCTCAATCGATAAGATCTGGTATGGTTTTCGTCCTTGTTCTGCTGATGGCTTACCTTATATTGGTAGAACAAATCGTTGGAAGAATGTGGTGATGGCAACCGGGCATTCTATGTTAGGACTCAGTTTAGGTGCAGGTACTGGAAAATTGGTGAATGAGTTGGTAAATGAAGAAAGCTTAAGTATGGATCTTGCTCCGTTTGATCCTAATCGCTTTAGTTAATTCTGGGATATTTTGATGAATGGCTTTATTAGTTTCCGCTAAGTTGTACTTTTAATGTCTATGATTGATTTCGACTGTTATCATGTTCCATACGAACAAACAGGGTATTTTTCAAATTTAGTGAACGACTATTTAAGTTGTTCATCAAAACTTTCTGAGTTCTATACTCATCAGGCTAATATGGATGGGGTAAGAGCATCTATTAAAGCAAGACAATCATTTGATACCCCACGTGCATTACTGATAGAATGTTTGCAGGAACAATATCTTGGAATAAATCAGTCGGAAAAGTTAGCGCATCATTTAAAACTATTATCTTCTAATAATACTTTTTCAATTACCACTGCGCATCAACCCAATATTTTTACCGGGCCTCTATATTTTATTTACAAGATCATACATGCTGTTAAATTAGCCAATCAGCTTTCAAAGGATTTGCCTGAATATAACTTTGTTCCTGTTTATTATATGGGAAGCGAGGATGCGGACATTGACGAATTAGGTCAGATTAATTTAGCTGGTCAAGAATTAGTTTGGAATACCAAACAAACTGGAGCAGTAGGAAGAATGAAAGTGGATAAGCAGTATTTGCAATTGATTGATTCAATAGAAGGGCAAATCGGAGTATTAGAGTATGGACCATCTTTAGTGCAACTTTTTAAAACTATCTATACTTTAGGAAAAACTATTCAACAAGCTACTCTTGAATTGGTAAATGTTTTATTTGCAGATTTTGGTGTAATAGTTTTGATTCCAGACAATGCAAAATTAAAAACAGCTTATCACTCAGTGATCAAGAAAGAGTTGGTTGAGAAATTTTCTCATCAAAAAGTTTCTGAAACAATTGCAGCGTTAAAGAATCAGTATAAGGTTCAAACTGCTGGCAGGGAAATCAACTTATTTTATTTGTTAGATCAAAATAGGGTTAGGATTGAATTAGAGAATGAGAGTTATCAGGTAAAAGAATTAGGACTTTCTTTTAGTCAATCAGAGATTTTACAAGAACTTGAAACTTACCCAGAGCGCTTTAGTGCCAATGTGATATTGCGTGGAGGGTTTCAAGAAACTGTTTTACCCAATATTGCATTCATCGGTGGAGGAGGGGAATTGGCTTATTGGATGGAATTGAAAAAAGTATTTGAGGAAGTTGATATTCCTTATCCAGTTCTGTTCTTACGTAATTCTTTTTTGTTAATGAAAGAAGCGCAGTTTCAGAAAATTAAGCAACTCGGATTTAGTCTTGGTGATATATTTCAAAACGAATTCGATCTTTTGAATCAATTGGTTAAAAGAGAAAGTGAGTCAAGTTGGGATATAGCCAACGAGGTAAAAGCGATCAATGATTTGTACAAGGAGTTGCAATTAAAAGCTTCAAACGTAGATCTAACTTTAAATGAACACGTCATTTCTTTGGGGATTAAGTCAGGCAAAAAATTAGCAGAACTTGAGAAGAAAATGCTACGTTCTGAAAGAAATAAATTTGATGCATCTAAAAGGCAGATTAACTCAATAAAAAAAGATTTATTTCCCAATAATAGTTTACAGGAAAGAGTGTATAATTTTTCAGATTATTATGCAAGAATGGGCAAGGGATTCATTCAATTAATCTATGATGCCTCACCTTCACTTGATATGCAATTTACGATTGTAGTGATAAAATAATGGGTCATTATTGATCAAACTCGTTAGGCCAATCCTTCTTCAATAAATTTATTTTAGCAGCCACTTCATCGTTCAATTGTGCTTTATATGCCGTAACAGAAGAAGAAATTGTTTCATCAGAGGTTCCGATGATCTGTGCGGCTAAAATGCCTGCATTTTTTGCAGCATTTAAAGCAACGGTTGCTACCGGTACACCATTAGGCATTTGTAATATCGACAAAACTGAATCCCAGCCATCGATAGAATTGGAAGATTTAATTGGCACTCCGATAACCGGAAGGGTAGTAATAGCAGCAATCATCCCTGGTAAATGTGCGGCACCACCAGCCCCTGCTATAATCGTTTTTAACCCTCTGTTTTTTGCTTTCTGTGCATATTCTACCATTCGGATGGGAGTTCTATGTGCAGACACAACTGTTAGTTCAAATGCTATTCCGAACTTTTGTAACATATCGGCAGCATCCTGCATTATTTTAAGGTCGCTATCGCTTCCCATTACAATGCCAACCAAGGGTTTGTTTGTATTCATGGTTATTTATTACAAATGCAAGTTAAATTAAAAAAGGGAAACTGATTTTAAGAAGCAGTTTCCCTTTTTTATACGTTTTAAGAACCAGCCTCCAATTCCATCAGCTTTTCAAAAGCAGTTTCATACTCTTGATTTAATGTATTGAATTGTAATTGGATCGATTTATAATCATTTTCCAATTGTACAAATTTGTTTTTGTCGGCATACATACTTGGGTCGCCCATTGCAGCTTCAATTCTCAATTTTTCTGCCTTTGCCTTGTTCAGATTGGATTCAATTTGTTGTAATTGCTTTTGTTGTTTTTGCACTTCCTTCTGCAGGTCTTTATTAATAGGCGTCTTTTCTACTTGTTTGGGTTGTTCTTTCTTTGGTTCAGCTTTAGGCTCAGCCTTTGGTTCGGTCTTAGCGGCTTCTTGTTTGGCCATACGTTCGTTCCATTCAACCCATTCTTGATAAGAACCTTTGAATTCTTTGATCTGATGATCTACGATTTCCCAGATCTTATTAGCCGTTTTTGATATGAAATAACGATCGTGACTCACTAATATGATACTGCCCTCATATTTATTCAGAGCATCAGCTAATAGATCAACAGAATGCATATCCAAGTGGTTGGTAGGTTCATCCAGGATTAAGAAATTCGCTTTACTCACGATGGTCTTAGCCAATGCTACCCTGGCTTTTTCACCTCCACTTAAAACACGAATTTTTTTATCGATGTCATCACCTCCAAATAGAAAAGCTCCCATTAAACTTCTTAATTCCACATCACTTTTTTTACTGCCACAACTTTGCATTTCTTCTAAAATGGTATGGGTCATGGTCAATGCCTCCAATTGATGCTGTGCATAGAAACTTTCTTCTACATTATGTCCCCAAACACGCTCCCCATTGAAGGTTTCAGTACCTGCTACCATTCTTAAAACGGTAGACTTTCCCTTGCCATTGGCTCCAATCAATGCTATTTTGTCTCCGCGATCTATTTCTGCACTTGTATGATCTACGATATTAATGGTACCGAAATTTTTACTTACATCTTTTAGAGATACCAGCACTTTTCCGGGAACCTTATCCAGTTGAAAATTAATTCGAAGGTCTGGACGTTCTAATTGTACA
This sequence comes from Chitinophagaceae bacterium, assembly GCA_947371755.1. Classification (GTDB taxonomy): domain Bacteria; phylum Bacteroidota; class Bacteroidia; order Chitinophagales; family Chitinophagaceae; genus Sediminibacterium. The sequence continues at coordinate 3,583 of CANBQT010000042.1, read as the reverse complement.
TCTTCGATCTTATCGATCTTATCTAATCTTTTCTGAACACTCTGTGCCTGCGCAGCTTTACTTGCCTTAGCTTTAAATCTTTCAATAAAACGCTCCTGCTGACGAATATAGTCTTGTTGATTTTCGAATGCTTTTTGTTGCATATCAATTCGAATCATTTTCTCTTGCTCATAGAACTCGTAATCGCCAGAATAGATATGAATTTGTTGTTGGTAAACTTCTACGATCTTATTCACCATTTTATTCAGAAAGAATTTATCGTGACTCACGATTACCACACTTCCTTTATAGTGTAACAGATATTTCTCAAGCCACTCAATAGAAGGAAGGTCTAAGTGGTTCGTAGGTTCGTCCATCAATAATACATCCGGTTGCTGCAAGATCATTTTAGCAAGCAATACGCGCATTCTCCATCCTCCACTAAATTCTTTATAAGGTCGTATCAGATCCTCATTACTAAATCCTAAACCATGTAAAACCTCTTCCGCTTTGTGATGGATATTATAACCATCCAACACATCTAATTCATGTAATGCATCCGTATATTTTATAAGCAAGTCTTCATTTTCAGTATCTGCTTCCAGTTCATGTCCAAGAGTTTCAATTTCTTTTTCAAGCTGGCGTACGCGTTCAAATGCACTTAATGCTACTTCGGTAATATTTTCACTTGTGTCGAAGCTTAAAAGATCCTGATGTAAATATCCAATGGTAGTGTCTTTACTTTTTTCAACTGAGCCCTTTGAGGGTAGATATTCACCCACTAATACTTTTAAAAGGGTGGACTTTCCTGTACCATTATAGCCAATTAAACCTACACGGTCTCCGGGTTGAATATGCCAGGTAGCATCTTCCACAATTACACGGGCTCCAAATTCAAACGTAACATTTTGTAATCCTATCAGCATCTCTTAACAAGTATTTAAGGCCGCAAAGGTAATTGCAAACTGCTGCCAAAGCAATTTGCTTTAGTTTTGTGGTACAATTTTTTTTATGAAAAGCCTATTTGCACTGTTTTTAATGGTTGTTTTGTGGTCTTGCAATGGTCAAAATGATAAAATTGCGCCTGAATCTTCTGTACCCAAACAGATGGCCTTGGTTAAATTGGCTAATTCCCCCGCCTTTAATAAGTCATTTAAAGTATTGTTGAATGCCTACTGGGGTTTAAAAGAAAGTTTTATTGTGGAAAAGGACAGTGCTATTGCGCAATCTGCCAGAACGATGATACTTGCTGCTGATAGTTTAAAATTGAACGAGCTCAAAGCCGATAGTAACCTGATTTTCACAGCTCGTACCTATTCTGAGGGCATTTCATCTGAATTGATAGGTTTGATCGGCGAAAAAGAAATCCTTTCTAAAAGAAGGTCATTTCAAATGGTAAGTGATCAATTATATGATCTGATCCGAACTGTTCAATATAATCAAGAGTTATTATATCATGCATACTGTAACAATGCTTTTGATGATCAGGGAGCTTATTGGATCTGTCTTCCAAACGAAACTCAAAATCCCTATTTGCCCAAAAGCACAAAAACTTGTTGTGAAATAAAAGATACCATTCAACTTAGAACTGAACACAAATAGTTCGATTCTTAGAACATTGTAAAGCATCATTTGTTAAGAGTATATGCAGAGTAAGCTGATTTATATTTTATTCGTTTTTCATTTTCTTTCTTTTGCTGCATCAGCTCAGGAAAAGTACACACTAAACGGCTATATTAAAGATTCACTGACAGGCGAAACCCTTATTGGGGCTAATTTATATATCAGATCGGAGGGAAAAGGTGTGAGTGCTAATCAATATGGCTTCTACTCAATTACATTGAAAAAAGGCAATTACAAAGCATTTGTTTCTTTCGTGGGTTATCAGACCAAAGAATTAGAGATAGAATTAAACAGTAATCTTCAAAATATTATTTTATTATCCACCAGTGCCAATGCCATTAATAATGTAACAGTAGTTGCTAGGAAAAGAGATAACAATATCAAGACTGCCCAAATGGGAAAGATGGAATTGAATATTAATACTGCAAAAGCTATTCCTGCATTCATGGGAGAAGTGGATATCATGAAAACTTTGCAATTAATGCCTGGTATTAGAAATGCAGGTGAGGGTAATGCCGGATTTTATGTAAGGGGTGGTGGTGCTGATCAAAATCTGATTCTTTTGGATGATGCCGTAGTATATAATACAGGTCATTTATTTGGTTTCTTTTCAATTTTTAATAGTGATGCCATCAAAAATGTATCTCTGATCAAAGGGGGCATGCCAGCACAATATGGTGGTCGTTTATCTTCTGTGGTTGATGTTGCTATGAAAGAGGGGAATACCAATAAAACACAAGTGGATATTGGTATTGGGCTAATTGCATCCCGATTTTCGATTCAAGGACCCCTGAAAAAAAATAAAGCATCTTATATGATCTCTGCCAGGAGAACTTATGCAGATGCATTAGCAAAACCCTTTATTAAAAAGTCGAGTGATTATTACGGATCAGGATATTATTTTTATGACCTAAATGCCAAGATGAATTATGAATTTTCTGAAAAAGACCATCTATATCTGAGTGGGTATTTCGGAAGAGATAAATTCAATTTCAATAATTCGAAGAGGTCTTTTCAGACAGAAATTCCTTGGGGTAATTCTACTGCTACACTCAGGTGGAATCATGTATTTAATAAAAAATTATTTGCAAATACCACACTTGTTTATAATGATTATCAATTCGCACTCAATGGAAAACAAAATGATTTCAATATCAATTTGTCTTCCGGTATAAGAGACCTGAATGCGAAAACTGATTTCGATTATTACGCATCACCAGAGCATAAAATTAAATTTGGAGTACAGTATACCTTCCACACTTTTCTTCCAAATGTGTTAAGTGGAAATCAGGACAGTATTGTATTTGCGCCACAGAATGCTACAAAGAAATATGCCAATGAGTACGCTGCTTATGTGCAAGATGACTGGGAAATAAATTCCAAATTAAAATTAAATCTTGGTCTGAGGTATAGTAGGTTCCAGCAAGTAGGGCGATACACAAAATATATCAGAGATGTGAATGGAAATAAAATTGATAGTGTGGTTTATGGTAAGGGGCAATCTGTTCAGGTATATGGAGGGTTTGAGCCTAGAGCCACTTTGCGATATGAACTGAATGAGACAAGTTCTTTAAAAGCCGCAATCACACATAATCTCCAATATATTCATTTAGTTACGAATGCCGGTACTACTTTGCCAACGGATCTTTGGGTTCCGAGTACTGCCATTGTACAACCACAAATTAGTTGGCAATATGCCATGGGATTTTTCAAAAACTTTAAAGAAGGGATGTTCGAGACTTCTTTAGAAGCCTATTACAAAACAATGGATCATCAAATAGAATATCGCGAGGGTTATACTCCTTCATTAAAAGATCCAGAAGAAGAATTTGTTTTTGGTAAAGGATGGAGTTATGGTACGGAGCTTTTTGTAAATAAAGTAAAAGGTCGTTTAACAGGTTGGGTGGGTTATACTTTAAGTTGGACAATGCGTCAATTTAAAGATTTGAATGATGGGATGAAATATCCTAGTAGAAATGAT
>CANBQT010000041.1 GCA_947371755.1 Chitinophagaceae bacterium | reverse complement strand
ATCGTAGAAGATGATGCACAAGATGGCCCAGACCATGTGGATGCACATCGAACTACTGCATATGTTGCAGGAGGTTTTGTAAAACGACATTTTGTTGATCACACTATGTATTCTACTTCAGGTATGTTAAGAACTATTGAATTAATTCTAGGTATGCCACCTATGAGTCAGTATGATGCTGCAGCTACACCTATGTTCAGAAGCTTTAGTAAAAATGCAGATCTTACAGCTTTTATTGCAAAACCTTTACAGACGGACATCAATGCAAAAAATGTTCATGAAAATGTATGGCAACGAAAAAGTGAACAATTTGATTTTACAAAAGAAGATCGGGTGGTTGCAAAGGAATTTAATGAAGTAATCTGGAAAGCAGTAAAAGGGTTGGATGCAACAGTACCCTCTCCAAAGAGAGCAGCATTTGTAAAAGAGATTATTTCTGATGATAAATAAAATTCAGCACGAACACATTGCTCAAGGTATATTAAGCAATGTGTTCGTTTAATGAATGCAGGGCATTATCCAGTATTTTAAAAGCATCCATTAATTGAGGTCGTGTAATAATTAAGGGTGGACATAACTGCAGTACATTCCCTTGCGAAACTTTAAAGCTTAATCCTAAGTCTAGACAATAATACATTACTTTTTCAGCTTCTAAAACAGCTTTTTCTTTACTTTCCCGATCCTTTACTAATTCAATAGCCCACATTAATCCAATACCTCTGATATCTCCAATCCATTGGTGTTTTAATTCTAAAAGATGTAATTGTTCTCGAACAAATAGTTCATCTTCTCTAACTTTTTCAAGCAGGTTAGTCGTTTCTATAAACTCTAACATAGCTAATGCTGCTATTGCCCCCAATGGACTTTTTTCGTGTGTGTAATGCCCTAAGGAAATATCTGCAGCAATATTATATTCTTCTCTGGCAACCATGGCAGCTATTGGAATGATTCCAGCACCAAGTCCCTTTCCTAAGCAAATGATATCTGGTTCAATACCATAATGTTCGAAAGCAAACATCTTACCGGTTCTGCCAAAAGCAATGGGTATTTCGTCTAAAATCAAAAGTACCTGATGTTTACTGCAAATTTCTCTCACCCTTTTCCAGTACGCTTTGGAAGGAATTTGAACATCAGTATTTCTAATGGTTTCAATTATAAAAGCACCTACTTCACCATTAGATTGTTCAATTTCAATTTCCAATTGATTGGCATAATGTATATCATCAAAATTAGAATTGGTATTACGATAATTCACCGGAGGATCGATATGAAACACTCCTGGGAAAAGGGGGCCTAATCCTGTTTTAAATTGCTCTTCCCCTCCTACTGCTATAGCATCCATGGATGCACCGTGAAAAGAGTCCCACAGCGAAATAACCTTATGTTTACCAGTAACTACCCTTGCTAATTTCAACGCGATTCCAATGGCGCTGGTACCACCTGGAGCAAATAACACTCTATTTAATCCAACTGGGAGTAAGTTGGTTAATTTTTCCGCGAGTTGTATACTAGGACTATTAGTATATCTTCTTGGAGAAAATGGAAGTATATCAAGCTGTTTTTTTACCTGCTCTATAACAAAAGGGTTCCTGTATCCGATTTGGTGCACGTTGTTCCCATGAAAATCCATATATCGTTTTCCAGAAATGTCATAAATATAGATTCCTTCGCAACTTTCTAATACCTGAAGACAGGGAGTTGATAAGGCTTGATGAACAAAACTGTTTTCGTCGCGTTCTAAAAGGTCTAATACAGTCTGATTCCGAAGGGTTTTGTACCATTGTAACCGTGCATTTGATCTATTAATATCCCCTTCTGTCAGTTGTTCTTTTACATCCATACGTTTTTAATTATTTAAACAGTCCGATTTTCCAAAGATATATTTGAATCAATAGATGAAATATTAAAGAATTATGATGTAAAATGGCTCAAAAAATAGGCTTCTGAACTATAAAATCAATAGATAGGAGTTTTATGGCCACAATCTCCCCACATTCAACTCGATTTTAAGCTAGAACCCCTATATTTGCCCCTCTAAATTTTAGAATAGTGTCAACGAAATTTTCAAAAGAAACATACCTCTATTGGTACGAATTGATGCAGTTAATACGTCAGTTCGAATTGAAGGCAGAAGAAATGTATAAAATGGCCGGTAAAATTCGTGGATTTTTCCACGCTTATATTGGTCAGGAAGCCATTGCTGCAGGCTGTTTAACTGCAACAAGACCTGAAGACCCATTTATTACAGCATACCGTGATCACGGTCTAGGTTTAGCTAAAGGCATGTCTGCAGACGAGTGTATGGCTGAATTGTATGGTAAAGCTACCGGATGCTCAAAAGGCAAAGGTGGCAGTATGCACTTTTTTAGTGCTGAACATCATTTTTTTGGTGGACATGGGATTGTAGGTGCGCAAATTGGAACAGGAGCTGGTTTAGCATTTGCTGAAAAATACAAGGGTACAGATAATGTGGCCGTAGTATTCTTTGGGGATGGAGCTGCGCGTCAGGGTATGCTGCATGAAACTTTCAACTTGGCGATGCTTTGGAAATTACCAGTCATCTTTATTTGTGAAAATAACAATTATGCCATGGGAACCTCCATTGAGCGTACCAGTAACGTAATTGATATTTATAAATTAGCTGATGCGTATGAAATGCCAGCCGATAAAATAGATGGTATGACGCCGGAAGCAGTTCATGAAGGCGTATCCAGAGCAGTTAAAAGAGCTCGTGAAGGAGATGGCCCAACTTTATTAGAATTAAAAACCTATCGTTATAAAGGTCATTCCATATCTGATCCACAGAAATACCGCTCTAAGGAAGAAGTGGATGAGTATAAAGATCAGGATCCAATCATCAAAGTAAAAAATACCATTTTAGCTAATGGATTTGGAACTGAAGCTGAACTTCAGCTTATCAATGACAGAATTGATGCCATTGTTGAACAGAGCGTAAAATTTGCAGAAGAGAGCCCATGGCCTGATGATAGCGAAGTTTACAAAGATGTTTATATCGATCAGAATTATCCATTTATCGTAGATTAATTACAATACTAACCCTACCAATTTTCAAAATAGAATTATGAGTGAGCAACATCAAGCGCATACTGAGAACAATGATATTGTATTAAAGGCGCAAAATTTCTGGCAAAAGAATGCAAAAACCGTTCTAATCATAGTTGTTGCAATTATTGCAGTAGCAGGTGGTTGGTTTGGGTATAACAACTACATCTTACAACCAAAAGAAGAGAAAGCTGCTGATGCCATTGTAAAAGTGCAGGAATATTTCAGATTAGATTCATCGAATCTTGTATTAAATGGCGATGGTCAGAATAAAGGCGCATTATATATCATTAATACCTTTAGCGGTACCAAAACAGCTAATCTTGCAAAATTTTATGCTGGAGTTAGTTATTTGCATAAGGGTGAATTTGCAAATGCTGTGAAATATTTGAAAGATTTTACTACTGATGCCAAGCAAATTCAGTTATTAGCTTATGGTAATTTAGGTGACGCATTATCTGAATTAAATCAGAAAGATGAAGCAATTGCTTCTTATAAAAAAGCTGCAAGTATTTTTGAAATAGACGAAGCAAATTCTGCAGAATACTTATTCCGTGCTGCTTTACTTTCAGAAACTACAGGAAAAACAAATGAAGCTTTAGCAATCTATAAAGATCTTAAAGCTAAATTCCCTAAAACAGACAAAGGCTTTCAGGCAGATAAATACATCTACCGTTTAAGTATTGAAAAAAGCGAATAGATTTGTAATCTATGGCAACTAAAGGAAATACATCATTAAGCAAAGGCATCCCTTCTATAAAGGATGCCTTTGTAGTTATAGTTAAAACCGAGTGGAACGCAGCGATTATTAATAAACTGGAAGCTGGGGTTAAAAAGGTTTTAAAAGCCAATAATATCTCTTCAAAAACCATTACTGTTCCAGGGGCTTTTGAAATACCTTTTGCTGTAAAGCAACATTATGCTTACAGTAAAGTATTACCAGATGCTTATATCAGTTTAGGAACTATCATTAGAGGCGATACTCCTCATTTTGATTATGTGTGTAAAGCTGTTACCGACGGTGTATTACAACTAAATCTGAGCTTGGATGTTCCGGTTATTTTTGGAGTTTTAACACTTGAGAACGAACAGCAAGCTTATGATCGTATTGGTGGCATACATGGCCATAAAGGAGAAGAAGCAGCTGTAACTGCGATTAAAATGATAGCTTTGAACAGAAAGCTCAAATAGCTAATACTTTATATAGTAACAAATGAAAGTGCATCTGTTTATCCCTTGTTTTATTGACCAATTGTATCCTACTATTGGATTTAACATGATCAAAGTGTTGGAAAAAGCAGGTTGTGAAGTTCATTATAATTCCAAACAAACCTGTTGTGGCCAACCCGCATTCAATGCTGGTTTTTGGGGGGAGTCGAAGGAAGTTTGTACCAAGTTTTTAGAAGATTTTGAAGGTGCTGAATATATAGTTGCTCCATCTGCCAGTTGTGTTGGTTTTGTAAGAAACATGTATGCAAAACTTTTCGATAATTCAGCACATTTACAACTTGCAAAAAAAACTTCAGAGCGCATATATGAGCTTTCAGAATTTCTTGTGAATATATTAGAGGTTACAGATCTGGGTGCAAGTTTTGAAGGTAAAGCCACCTATCACGATAGTTGTGCAGGTTTAAGAGAATGTCATATAAAAGCGGAACCTCGGGCATTGTTAAACAAGGTTGCAGGTCTAGAATTAGTAGAATTAAACGATTCAGAAACCTGTTGTGGTTTCGGTGGCACTTTTGCTGTAAAATTTGAACCCATCAGTATAGCAATGGGCGAACAAAAGATCACCAACGCTTTAGAAACAACCGCAGATTATATTATTAGTACAGACATGAGTTGTCTCATGCATATTGATGGATGTTTGAAAAATCATGGTGATTCTATGAAAGTAATTCACCTGGTAGATGTTTTAGCAAGTGGCTATTAATGATCAGACTTATTTAACTTATAATTTTCTTCATGCAATATTGGTTAATCAAATCCGAACCTTTTAAATATAGTTGGGAACAGTTTGAAAAAGAGGGTAAAACCATGTGGGATGGTGTAAGAAATTATGGCGCAAGAAATAATCTAAGATCTATGAAGAAAGGTGATCTGGCCTTTTGGTATCATAGTAACGAAGGCATGGAAATAGTAGGGATTGCAAAAGTTGTCAAAGAATCCTATCAGGATCCCACAACGGATAATCCTGCCTGGCTTGTTGTAGAATTCAAGCCTTTTAAAAAACTTAAAAAAGCCGTTCCACTTTCAGTCCTTAAAAATGATCCACGATTATTAAATATGGATTTGATTCGACTTGGCCGTTTATCCGTACAAACAGTTAAGGAAGCAGAATGGGATATTGTGATGCAGTATGCAAATGGGAAGTAACCATTTATAAATCCTGATATTGAGTTTGATTGAAATGTTAAATAAAGGCATCTCCCCTTTCTTTAGATTTTTACTAACAAAGGCTATCTTATTCTTGCACAAATTTTCTTCATGTTCAAACCTATAGCGATAACATTTTTATTTATTTTTTTAATTACTGTTACCTATTCACAAACAGGAGAAAATTATCAATACTTAAAAAAATACATTCTTACTCAGCAAAATCTGAAAATAGATAGCAGTAACTTTTTATCAATCTATCACAACAAAGAATTACACTATTTATATCCACTTTATAAATCGATTAGCCAGGAAAACAAACTCATCAACCATTTAAATCCAGTTCAATTTTTAAGTGAATTATCTGAATCAGTATCTTTTACTGGTGATTATTATTCTGCACTTGAGATCGAAAAAAAATCTTACGACAAAAAACTGGAAGATTCAATTTCCCAATCCCTTAACAAACAGATCGATTTGTTTGCGGGACTCGAATTTAAAGATGCTAAAAAATATATCCTAGAAAAAAGCAGATCTCAAAAAGTTGTGATGATCAATGAATCACACAATAAACCATTACACAGGGCTTTCACAGCCTCATTGCTGGAAGATTTTTATGCAATGGGGTTCCGATATTTAGCTATGGAAACTTTGAATCAATTTCCAAATGCATCATTAAGGCAAGTGAATATATTAACCGGACATTATACCAATGAACCCATTGCTGGTGAACTTATTCGAAAAGCAATCGGTCTTGGATTTATACTGGTTCCATATGAAGACAGTAATTATTCTCATACAGTTAATCAAAGAGAATATACACAAGCCGAGAATATCTACAAGATTATGCAAAAAGATCCTGGTGCGAAAATTTTGGTACACGCAGGAGATAAACATATTGAAGAAGGCGCTACCAGTGATGAAAGAATACCCATGGCAGCATATTTTAAAATAGTTTCTGGTATTGATCCCTTTACAATTGATCAAACGAGCCTTACAGAACAAAGTACTTCTGAATATGGTGCGGCCATGTATGAGATATTTTCTAATAAGAATGCTTTTGTAACGCCCGTCGTTTTACTGAAAAATAACCAGCCAAAAGACATCTTTGATTTTAATTTCTGTGATGTTTATATGATGCACCCTCCTACTAAATATAGAAATGGCAGGGCTACCTGGAATTCAATCAATGGATTTAAACAGGAAACCGCCATCCAACCTATTTATCAAACATTATTTTTTGTCCAGGCATTTTACGAGAAAGAATATCAGGAAAAATTAGTGGGTAAATTAGTGCCTGCAGATCAAACCTATATCACAGCACCAGACGGCTATTATTATTTGTACCTTCATAAAGGACGTTACCAATTGGTTTACAGAGATATGCAATATAAAATCCTAGGAACTAAGGTATTAGTAGTTGAATAGTATTTGTTGTAGGAAACGGCTATATTTACGGCTCAAAATTTTGACATGGCATTACAAGCAGGAATTGTGGGTTTACCCAATGTAGGAAAATCAACCTTATTTAACGCAGTGAGTATCAGTGCTAAAGCGCAGGCAAGTAATTATCGCTTCTGCACCATCGAACCCAATGTGGGTTTGGTAGACGTACCTGATGAGCGAATGGCGAAACTAGCAGAACTTGTAAACCCAAATAGAACTGTACCCACACAATTGGAAATTGTTGACATTGCAGGGTTAGTTAAAGGTGCCAGCAAAGGAGAAGGCTTAGGTAATAAATTCCTGGCAAATATTCGTGAAGTAGATGCGATCATTCATGTGATTCGTTGTTTCGAAGACGAAAACGTATTGCGTGAGGAAGGTGCTATTAATCCTATCAGCGATAAAGAAATCATTGAAACAGAACTTCAGTTGAAAGATCTTGATAGTGTTGAGCGAAAATGGAGTAGAGTAGAAAAAATGGCAAGAGTTGGCACAGATACAAAAGCAAAGGCAGAATTTGAAATTTTGACTAAATGTAAAGAGCACCTTGAAAAAGGAAAAAGCATTCATTCTCTTGGTTTGGATAAGGAAGAAAATTTAGCCATTGCAGATCTATTTCTTTTGACAGACAAGCCTGTTTTATATGTAGCCAATGTGGATGAATCGAGCATGCATACAGGAAATAAATACTCCGACATGTTAAAAGCTGCAGTAACCGCTGAAGGTGCGGAGTTAATCATTATGTGCAATAATATTGAGGCACAGATTGCAGAAATGGAGGCAGAAGACGATAAGCAAATGTTCATGGAAGAATATAAAATGGTTGAACCAGCGCTGAATCGTTTAATCAGAACGGCTTATAAATTATTAAACCTCGATACTTATTTCACAGCAGGAGTTCAGGAAGTAAGAGCCTGGACTATTCATAAGGGATGGAAAGCACCACAAGCAGCCAGTGTAATTCATACTGATTTTGAGAAAGGATTTATCAAGGCTGAAGTGATTGCATACGAAGACTTTGTAAAGTATGGCAGTGAAGCAGCATGTAGAGAAAATGGTCGACTCAGAATTGAGGGGAAAGAGTATATTGTTAAAGACGGTGATGTAATGCATTTTCGTTTTAATGTATAGTTAATAAAGTAATAGTTTAATAAAAAGGGATTGAGAATACGCTCAATTCCTTTTTTGTTTTAAGTATATTTGAGGTATGAGTAACCTATCACTTTGGGAGCGTGAAAGCTTTTATGCCACACAAGATATCATCATTATTGGTGGGGGATTTATGGGTTTATGGACAGCCCTTAGTCTTAAACAAAAAAACAATTCTTTACGGATCACTATACTTGAAAAAAGCATCACCCCTCTTGGTGCATCCACCAGAAATGCAGGATTCTCTTGTTTTGGAAGTCCAACTGAAATCATCTCAGATATTGAAACTTTGGGTGAAGAGGAAACCTTAGAGATCGTACGTATGCGATTTGAGGGGATAGAAAAAATCAAAAACACTTTTAGTGCAGCAAAAATAGATCTGGATAATTGTGGCGGATATGAACTAATCAATAAAGACTATAAGTATTATGATCAGCTCGACGAAAAGATCAACTGGCTAAATAGTCTTTTAAAAAATATTACGGAGAAAGATAAAACATTTGTCAGAAAAGATGAATTGATTAGTGAAAAAGGATTGATAGGATTTGATGCTATGATTGAAAATACACTTGAGTCTGGCATCCATAGCGGTAAATTGGTGAGTGCATTGATTCAAAAAGTACAGGCTAGTGGCGTTTCCATTTTAAATGGTATAGAAGTAAAAAATTGGGAAAGGAATTTAGATGGCATTCAAGTATATACTCATCAACAAATTAGATTTACAGCCAATCAAATCATGCTTTGTACTAATGCATTTGGTAATACTATCGCACCTGAATTAAAAATAACGCCAGCAAGAGGCCAGGTGATAGTTACTTCTGAAATACCTACTTTGAAATTAAAGGGTACTTTCCATTTTGATGAAGGATTTTATTATTTTAGAAATCTAGATGGTAAGATTTTAATTGGAGGGGCTAGAAATGAAGACTTTGAAGGCGAAAGAACTACTGACATTACTGGATCTGATTTAATCAAAAACAAGTTAATAGAGTTTTTACAAAAACATGTTGACCCATCTTATCAATTTACAATTGAAAATCATTGGAGCGGGATCATGGGTTTTACTGAAAATAAAAAACCTTTATTAACGAAGCTTGATGATAATGTATATGCTGTTGTTGCATGTAACGGCATGGGAGTTGCACTTACCCCAATTATGGGTTCAAAGGCAGCAGATATGCTTTTATTATATTTTTAAACTTTCATTTTAAGTGATAAGTGATCATGAAACATACTTTTAAGTTTTTATTCATTCTAATTTTATTTGCTTCTTGCAAGGATAATAGCAATTCGGAGAATCCATCCAATAATGCTGCAATCCCCTCTCCTGCCACCCTTTCATACACAGTACTAAACGTACATCCACATGATACAAGCTCTTTTACTGAGGGTTTAATCTGGTTAAATGGGGCATTCCTAGAAAGCACCGGAGAAAAAACAACCAGTTATTTATTGAAAGTAAATCTTGTATCCGGAAAAGCAGAGAAAAAATTCAAATTAGCGGATCAATATTTCGGCGAAGGGATTGCTGTTTTAAACAATAAAATTTATCAACTTACCTATCAGGAACATAAGGTTTTTGTTTACGACATGAACTTCAATAAACTTCCTCAGGAATTTGAGTGGCCTTATGAAGGTTGGGGTATGACCACAGATGGTAAATATCTGATTATTGATACTGGCGGTAGTAACATTTATTTTGTAAATCCAGAGACTTTTAAAATTGAAAGAACATTGGGTGTCATAAATAACAATGGTTATGTATCAAATATCAATGAATTAGAATACGTAGATGGTTATCTCTATGCGAATATTTGGCAAACCAATGCAATCATTAAAATCAATGTGCAAACAGGACTAGTCGAAGCAAAAGCAGATTTGACAGACATTCTAAAAAATACGCATCCTGAATTTGATACCAATACGAATGTGCTCAATGGAATTGCATATAACCCCGAGAAAAAAACCTTTTATATAACCGGGAAAAACTGGCCTAATTTATTCGAAATAAAGTTTAATTAGAATTACTTTTTCTCAAGAATATAGATAACAGAGCTACATTTTTTTTGATCAAAAAGTGTTTTAAAATTAGATTTCAATCCATTCCAAAATGCGCTGAGGTATTGATTAGTTCCTGTTTTATATTGTTCACTGAGCATTGACACATAAAAACTATCAAACCACATTGGTCGAATGGAATGGATTCTAAATCCTTTTCTTTCTGCTAATACTGTCATGCTTTCTGGAGAAAAATGATATAAATGCCTTGGAACATCATACGCAGCCCAATATTGTTGGTATATCGTAGCATCATAACTAGTATAATTTGGAACAGCAATGATTAATTTTCCGTCTTTTCTTAATATAGCATGATATGTATCAAGATATCCGTGTAAATCGTGAACGTGTTCTAATACATGCCACATCGTAATTGCATCAAAAGATTCAGGTGAAAACTGGTATAAATTATCGGGTGATAATAGTTGTAATCCATTAATATCTAATGCATTTTTTCTGGCAGTTTCATCAGGTTCTAAACCTGTAATATTCCAACCAGCATTTTTCATAATTTTTGAAAACGCACCCGTACCAGCACCAACATCTAAAAGGTCTCCTATTTTTTTTCCTGTAGTGTTTTGAATCAACGTTCGTTTCACTTGAAGTGTATAATTTCTAACAAAGTGATAACAGCGATAAATAAAACCTTCCTGTGTATCTGAATGAGAAATATAATTTGCAGATTGGTAATAGGGGCCAATATTCACTTCATTAGGAATATTTTGCGTAAATCTGAAAGTACACTGATTACAGTGCCACACATCGAATATTTCATGGCTTACTGTATAATCCTGTACATCTAAAACCTTTTGAATGTTCTTTGAAGTACAAACAGGACATTCATTATAATGGATAGGCAAATCGTTCATCATGAGATTCTACAATAAATAAAAAGCTACACGTAATAAAATAATAAAGCTCCGATTCCTAATAAAAGTAGTCCGAGTGCATAAACCCACCAGTTATCCCCCCCTTCTGCATCGTTTGCCTGACCCAGAAATTCTCTTAGTTCATCACCTTCCAATTCCTGTCCTTTAAATGCTGTTTGCTTTAAATTGGCAGATTTTGCAATGGAAATAGCTTTTTCTATGGTAACCTGAGGAAATAAATATTCTAAGGGTCTGGCAGAGAAAAATAGTAAATGCCCCGAATGCTCCCTTTTCAAAGTGCCAATTCCTTCTAGCACAGCCCCTTTGGCATCCTGAGCTTCGGTAAGGATTGTTTGAGCAAATATTTGTAAATGTTTAATCACATCCACTAACTCCATTCCCGATTCTGCAACAAGAAAATCATAAAAATTCCTGTCGGGAGTAACCATTTCCTGTTTAAACCGAACTACTTGAGAGGGCGGATACAATAGATTATTGGTACCGTCAACCTGCGCACTTAAGCTTTCAATATTAAAAACCCCCACTTTGGGAATGGAAAGGTTTTTGTGTAAAACCAGGTATTTGAATAAATACTGTTGCATGAAAGAAACAATTTACTTAAACGAATATACAACTCCTCCCAAAACATTGAAGCCAAGAACTTCATATTGATTCCAACGCTGGTATTTATTGTTCAATAAATTATTCATTTGTAACCATAGATTGAGCTTAGGCATTACAGAAAATTCAGCCCCAAGATTTAAATCAGCGGCAGGATCCAATTTTTGACTTTGCAGTAATTTATTCTGATAGTTTGTACCATCTCTGAAAAAGGCGTCCGCTTTTACTTGCAAATCCTTGCTGATTTTCCATTTTAAAGTTCCAGTTATTTCCAAAGGTGTTAATCCAAAGGCTTTATCATGCATAGCCAGATTGGTATATTCATTCAAATTAACTGCTCCAATGAAAGAAAACTTTTCTTGAATATGGTATCCTAATTCTCCATGAATTCTAAGAGATTGAATTTTAGGGTCGAATAATAGATCAAAGCTTCTTCCATCAACATAATTGTTTACAAATAACGCTTGGTTATACAATTGCATAAAAGATAATCGAGCCTGATAAGTAAGATGATTGCCTGAAGATCCCTTAATACCAATGTATTGTTCAGAAATCCGGGTATTTGAAATCGAAGTGGGTGTTTGTATCCATGGGTTAAACCCTGCTATTGAACGATAACTATTTTTCTGAAAATAACCTACCCATCCTAACTCTGCATTTAAACCAGTTTCTTTAATTCTTGCCTCAGCACTTACATTGGGAAGTAATGAAAATTGCTGATTGTCCCAGGAAGGTTGTATTCCGATATTCAATTTAAAATTAGGGGTCTTAAATTGAACTGTCGGATCGATTGAAAATAAATTATTATTGATTTTAACTGCATTGGGAACTAAAGGTGCTTGAAAGCTTGCAACGTCTGCATTGATTCCCATTTTAAAAGAATACATGTTGCCGAAAGACTTTACAAATGGTAATTTAGCGATCACATTTATCTCAGAGGCCTTTCTATTGTCAGCAAAATAATTTATAAATATTTGTGGATGATAGATAAATCCATAATTACCAATCTCTTTATTTTGGACACCCAGCTCCAGTCCTACTAAATGAAATCTTTGCAGTAAGTCATTTTTAGTTACGGTTGAATCTTTAGGCTGTAATCCATAGAAATATTGCGTATTTGTATTGTAAAAGGCTTTAGCCGTCCATTCATGTTGAGAAGGTGTGTTGAAAATAGATAAAACGTCAAAACCAGTTTTGCTAAACTGCTGAAAATCTAAATTACCCTTTGATGAAATATGACTTGCGTGAATGGCGATACTAGAATTCTGTTTATCGCCAAAAGAAAATCCAAGTTCTGCAAATGGGCTGCTAAAATTTCCGAACCCGAGTTTAACAAAATGTTCGTTTTGCCATGTTTCAGCAGAATCCAAACCCAATGCTATAGGTTTGATGGAGACAGGCTGATAAGAAAAAAATAGATTCTGAGAAGGTATTTTATAATTGACAGATAATTTGTTGGTATCCGTGAGCAATGAAGCCGCTGTGAAATTAATTTTAGCAGCAGTTTTTAAAGAAGGTTTAAATGCTGATGTTATGACCACTTCTTTAGGATTACTGGTATCACTCAAAGATGCCCTTTCAATAATTGGGATAGGAATTGGGGCACTTACTTTTTCAATATTTTTTTTATTCGAAGCAG
Source organism: Chitinophagaceae bacterium (assembly GCA_947371755.1). Taxonomy (GTDB): domain Bacteria; phylum Bacteroidota; class Bacteroidia; order Chitinophagales; family Chitinophagaceae; genus Sediminibacterium. The sequence goes on along the minus strand of CANBQT010000041.1, from coordinate 15,016 downwards.
TAGAGTTTGATGATTTCTTTTTCTTTTTAGTCTGACTAGACTCGTCAACTTTTTTCTTCTTTTGTTTTTTTGCATCAGCTACATTGAAACATGTAACCACTAACAACAGAAGAATGCATATTTTTTTGAAAGAATACATATTTTTTGATTTACTGTTGTTCAATTTTGTTTGTCTTATTTTTTTCTACAATTACTGCATCCAATTTAGTCAGTGCTTCTTTTTTGATATCCTCATTAGTAGTATTTTCTACGATACTTTTAAATGTGGCTTCTGCATTGAACAAATCTTTTTGTTCAAAGTAAATATCACCAAGCAATACATAACTTTTAGCAACCCAGAAGTCATAAGACCCCCATTTTTTTATCACTTCAAAAGCGGTCTTTTCAGCTATTGCTAATTGATGTTGTGTAAATTGTATTTCTGCTAACCTATATTGAGATTCAGCTGCATATTCAGATCTTCCAGCAGCAATCACCTGCTTATAGTTAAGAATAGCCTGATCCAAATTATTGGCTGATTGATTATTTTTTGCGAGTACCATATTAGCCATCATTAAATCATCATTAGCAACACCCTTTTCTTTCAATAAATCCTTTGCATTGGGAGCAGCTTCTACCCATTGCTGTGTTTTAAATTGGCACCTTAATAACCCACGCATCGATTCCAATCTATTTTCTTGCTGTAATGCAATAGATTTTAATTTTTCGAAATAGATAGCTGCTTTTTCATAATCTTTTAGATCGAAAAAATAGATTCTTGCAGTTTGCAAGCAACTTCTTTCTGCAAATTTATTCGGAGATTTCTCCGCTACCGCTATATAAAATTCTAATGATTTTATATTCTCTTTATTCTGGTATAAGATTTCAGCAGTATAATAATTTGCTTCAATAACATATTTCCCATCTGGAAAATCTTTTAAATACTCTACAAATCCACGAAGCGCTGATACAAGATCTTTAGCTTCAAATCTTAGCGTGGCGGATTTATAACTTAAGGAATCAGCTTCATTAACAGAAACATCTATTCCATTTTCTTTCATAAATGTAACATAGTCACCTGATTGCTGACGCGCCACAAACAATGTTCTGATATATTCAATTGCTTCTGAACTTTCCTGGCTATTAGGAAAATTACTCACTAATTTCTTAAAATAGTTTAGAGATTCCTGATTCTTATCCATGTTGAAATTAGCAACTCCTAATTTCAAATACACCATTGGTAAAAAGGATTCTGTATTTTTTTGTTCAATGATTTTTTCTAGAGGAGGTATTGCCGCATTATAATTTTCATCTGCTAAATAAGTATTTGCTAATTCTAATTGTGCTTCGGTTACCAAATTTGAATTACTATATTTTCCTATTAAATTTTGAAGTAAATTAATTTTTTCGGTTGGATTATTTAAAGCCCCTGCTATAATTGCTTTTTGAAATAAAGCATAATCAGTACCCGGAAGTTGAAAATTAATTACCTGATTGTATTTTTTTAATGACTGCTTAAAGTCTTTTTTCATGAAATCACAATCGGCAGAACGCAAATATGCATCTTGTTCTAATGATGAACTATTGCTATTTATAAAACTTACCACTTGATCAAAATGATCTTTAGCTAATGCATAATTTTCTTTTTTAAGATATGCATAAGCGAGACTATAATGAGCATTGACAATAGTAGCTTGCCCACTATTCTTAGGAGTTTTTAAATAATTTGATAAATAAACAATGGCGTCGTCCAACTTACTATTTCGATAGGCAATTTCACCTCTCCAAAAACTACTCAATGCTAATTGTTGGTTATTATTGGGCGAAGACATGAGAATAGAGAGCAATGAATCAGCTGAAGAAAAATCCTGGTCATTGATCAATTCAACTGATCTTCCATATAAAATGGATGGATAAATTTTCTGTATAGTTTCACTCTTTACTGATAATTTATTGAACAGGTTTAAAGCCTCTTCATAATCACTGGTATTGGCAAGAGTATTGATCAATATTTCCTTTGCCTCAGGAATGTATATTGATTTAGGATAGTTTACAATATAGGATTGAAGACCTTTTGAAGCAATGTCATAATAATTCAAATCGTAAGAAAGCTTGGCATAATTAAAACCCGCCACTTCCTTTTGAAAAGCGTTACTGGTGTTAGAAGCACAAAACTGAAATGCATTTCTTGCATTAATCTTATCGTTAATTTTGAGATAAGCATTTGCTAATAAATACATACTATTCTGTGCAAGTGAATCCTCCTTGCCGCCTAATTGCTTTAAACCTTCAATTGCTGGTTTCCAATTAGACGCTTCGTAGTAACAATAAGACAATTCATATAGATCTTCCCTTCGAACCTTATCTGTACCTGAAACATATTTTTCTAAATATGGCTGGGCTCTCTCGAAGTTTCTTTGCTCAAATAGAATATGACCAACTAATTGTCGCATTTGCAAATCATAGAATTGTTTCCCCGATTGAAGCGCTTTCTCTCCTATCTCCAAAGCAAGATCCCTTTGACCATTAAAATAATAGATCTCAGATAAATAAAATGGGATAACCATTGAATAATCAGGGTTTTTCTCGGCTATTTTAAAAGAAGTAAGGGCTTCTTTATAGTTTTTTTCATAAAAACATATGAAGCCATAATAATAATTAGCTTCAATATAATTGGGGTCTTTAGTTAATTGTCGCACTACATTGAATAAAGTCTTTGCTTTATCAAATTGCTTCATTACAAAATAAGAATAAGCACTATGAAACTTGAATGCTGCGATTTCTGCATTTGTAAGATTATCAATATTAGTTTGTTCGTAAATATTTTGAGCTTTCACATAGTCTTTCCTTTGAAAATAAAATTCCCCTAAAATAAAGCTCATCCTTTGAACTAATGGGCGGTGTGTATCCAGTTGAATAAAGTTTTCAGCTAATGATTCGGCAGTACTATCCTGAAGTTTAAGACCACATGCGATATAATAATAGCGCGATTCGGAATAAAGTTGTTCTGGAAAATTACTATTTACTGTTGTGTTTGAATACAAGTGCTTGAAAACTGGATAAGCAAGACTAAACTTTTCTTGTTGAAACCAATCCTTTGCATTTTTGAAAGCGGCATCTGGATCATTATAAATGGCTGTAGATTGTCCAAATAGTTGGATCGATGCAACCAGTAATAATAACACCGGAATGAATAATTTAAGTTGTTTCATGTCTCTATAATTGTTTTCAACTACCTGTAATTCACCTAAAGTCTGTTAGATTAATTTACAAATACTTTATGGCTCATTTCATATTTCGGATAACTACATTCGAACAAAGGTTTCTGTTTCTTTCTTAATAAAAAGCAAAAACTGTTTAAAGGTATGATTCAGCAAACGGGAACAAACATCGTTCCAAGTTTTGTGGAAAAACAGATAGAGTGCGTAAGTTTGTCAACAAATTAGCAAAACTATGTATGAGCATACTACAACAATAAGGGTAAGGTACGCCGAAACAGACCAGATGGATATTGTTTATTATGGCAATTATGCTCAATATTTTGAAGTTGGTAGGGCTGAAAGCATTCGAAGTTTAGGCTTTACTTATAAGAACATGGAAGAAATGGGTGTAAAAATGCCTGTTGTAGAAATGCACGCCCAATTTTTAAGGCCCGCACATTATGATGATTTAATTACTATTAAGACCCAATTAAGGGAATTACCTGAAAAACATCAGATCGAATTTCATCATGAAGTATATAATGAAAGAAAAAAACTACTCACTGTAGGGAGAGTAGTTCTTTTCTTTATAGATATTGACACAAAAAAAAGGATTCCTATGCCGGCTCAATTTAAGTCGAAACTAGCCCCCTTTTTTAATCATTAAACACGCTCGTGATCAGCTTTCCAATGTTGAATTAATTTTTTGATCGCTGTACCACTTAATTGCTCATTTTTAGCTTTGATACATAATTCTGGAAATTCCTCATCGGATGCAAAACGAAGTGCTACAATTTGACCAATACTTAAACCAGTAGGCAATGCACTGTTTTTCAAAATAAAATGTCGAAGGTTTTCCTCCGCACGAATGGCCCTGTCATTGGCTTTCAATGCAAAAGCTCTTGCAAAATAAAGTGTAATTCCAATCAAAATATTCGAAGCCAAAATCAAAGAAGCAGAATATAAATTTTCAGGACTACTATGCAGCAGGTTAATGATTGATCCAATTAAAGTTGCTAATAATAATAATAAACCAACTACATGGTATAAATAAACGAATCTTGCGTGATTCTTAAAATTTTGTTCTTTCATGATTTGTATATTTTATTTAAAAAAGTTCCTGTAACATACTCATTTTTCTCAAAGTAACAAGTTTCACAAAAAGAATTAATTTCAATGTATAGTAATGTAATATGTGCAAGGATTTTTAGTTTTTTGCACTAAAAAATGATCCATGGAAAAAATTGTTGCAACAATCATCACAATCGGTGATGAGCTATTGATTGGCCAGGTAATAGACACTAATAGTGCGTGGATGGCGCAGGAATTAAACAAGATGGGTGTGCCAGTTATCAGGCGGGTAGCCGTGGGTGACAGTTGGGAAGATATTTGGAATACACTGGATGAAGAATCGAAAAAAGCATCGATCATTCTGATTACTGGTGGACTTGGTCCAACAGCAGATGATATCACCAAACCTTTGTTATGTAAATACTTTGGAGGTAATATGATCATGCATCAGCCAACTTTAGATCATGTTACGCATATATTCGAGACAATCCTTAAAAGACCTATGATTGACAGGAATCGCAAACAAGCCGAGGTTCCAGACAATTGTAGGGTATTGAAAAATGAGAAAGGCACTGCACCAGGTATGTTATTTGAAAAAGATGGAAAAATATTTGTGTCATTACCCGGTGTTCCTCACGAAATGAAGGGATTAATGAAACAAGCGGTTCTGCCCTTTATCGCAAATCATTTTCAAACCACACATATTGAGCACAGAACACTTTTAACTTATGGAATAGGCGAATCATTTTTAGCTGAACGAATTGCCAACACTGAAGAGGCTTTACCTGCACACATAAAACTTGCTTATTTGCCAAATTATGGACTTGTAAGGTTGAGATTAACAGCCTCAGGTTTCAATAAAGAAGCATTACAAACTGAAATCTCTTCGCAATTTGAAGCACTAAAAAAAGCAGTAGGTCCCTATTTGATTGCAGATAAAGATATTTCGATGGAACAAATAGTGGGAAATTTATTAATAGACAAAAATGCCACTGTTTCTACAGCCGAAAGTTGTACGGGGGGGTATATCGCACATTTGCTGACCAAATATCCAGGCTCTTCTGTTTTTTATACAGGAAGTATTGTGAGTTATTCGAATGATATCAAACAGGAAATCTTACAAGTTCCATCAGAGGTAATAGCACAAAAAGGGGCAGTTAGTGAAGCAACTGTGATTGAAATGGCGAAGCAATGTTTAAAACTCATGAAAACAGATTATAGTATCGCTGTAAGTGGTATTATGGGGCCTGACGGCGGCACAGAAGATAAACCTGTTGGTACAGTCTGGATAGCTGTAGCAGATAAAAAACAAGTAAAAACACAACGCTTACAGTTAAGGTATGACAGGGAAAGAAACATTACTTTAACAGCCATGAATGCCCTAAATTTCTTACGAATGTTAATTGTGGATAACCCTTGAATAAGTTTACTGTAGTTACTTCTACATTTGTTAGTTAGAGAGAGGTTGTGACAAGAAAATCAATGGGTTAAATATATTTATTATAAAAAATAAATTGTTATAATCGATTGATTATCATATATTTAAAAATAGATATACGGTTGTTTGTACAATTTCAGTAGATAGACAGGATAAAGGATACAATATTATCCCATTAAAAACAGGACGATAGTATGGCAATTGCTGAACTGGTGATGCCCAAATTGGGCGAAAGTATCATGGAAGCTACCATTTTGAAATGGCACAAAAAGGTAGGCGACTATGTTAAGTTTGATGAAACAGTTTTAGATATCGCTACTGATAAAGTGGATAGCGAAGTACCTTCTACTGAACAAGGGATTATCACTGAGATATTATTCGAAGTGAATGATGTGGTGCCTATTGGTGCAGTCATAGCCCGTATTCAAACAAATGCAGATGCCAAATCAACAGATCCTATTGAAGCAGTTACTGCCCCTGCAGCAATCGATGAAAAGCCAATAGAAGTTTCAACTCCTGTTTTCATTGAGCCTGTAGCGGAGCCCATTCAACAAATCGAAATACCAGAACCAATACCAGCGCCAGTTCCTTATATCCCAACACCTGTTGCACAAGAAATGTCTAAACCTATAGGCAATAGATTTTATTCTCCATTGGTTTTAAATATTGCAAATAGTGAGGGGATCAGCCTGAGCGAATTAGAACGAATTCCAGGAACGGGAAATGATGGTAGGGTTTCAAAAAGAGATGTTTTGCAATATGTACAAGATAAAAAGGCTGGAAAAGTTTCTAGTTTTCAATCTTCACCACCACCTGTTTATACTCAACCTGTTTATACTCAAACACCTCAAGCAACAAATATTCCTTCAGTACCACCGGTATCAGTTGCAGAACCTATTCCTGTAACAACGCCAGTAGTCACTCCAATATCTACACCAGTTGCTCCAGTGGAGACTATTCATCCACATCCACATACAGAGGAATTGGCTCGTTCACCTAAACCAACTGAATATAGTCCTGAGGTGAATTACCCGGATGAAGTAGTAAATCATCCCATTATCCAAGACACTCCAATTCAACAACCAGTACATGCACCTGTTGAACCAAAAGTGCTGATAAATACATCCATGCCAGTAATACCTGAGACCTATCATACAGTTTCAAATACAGGCAAGTTTTCAGATCCTTCATCCGTTAGAATTACTGGTAACACAGAAATTATTGAAATGGATAGAATGCGTAAACTGATTGCCAAACACATGGTAGACAGCAAGCATACCAGTCCGCATGTAACCAGTTTTACTGAAGCTGATGTAACCAATATGGTTCAATGGCGTGAGAAAGTAAAAGTTGACTTTGAAAGAAGAGAAGGCACCAAACTTACATTCACACCTATGTTTGTGGAGTGTATCGCTGCTGTGATTAAAAACTTCCCATTAGTTAATTGTTCTATTGACGGAGATAATATCATTATCAAAAAAGATATCAATATTGGTATGGCAACAGCCTTACCATCTGGCAATTTAATTGTACCTGTTATCAAAGGGGCCGATCAATTAAATATTGTAGGATTAAGCAAGTCAGTAAATGGATTAGCAGATGCTGCCAGAAACAATCGCTTAAAACCAGAAGATACAACGGGTGGAACATTTACGTTAACCAATGTTGGAACCTTTGGAAGTCTGATGGGAACTCCTATCATACCCCAACCTCAGGTAGCCATCCTAGCAGTTGGAGCCATCAAAAAAAGACCGATGGTAATCGAATCCCCAACTGGTGATACCATTGGAATAAGACATATGATGTATCTCTCTTTAAGCTATGATCATAGAATTGTAGACGGAAGTATTGGCGCTTCATTCCTAACAGCAGTTGCGAAAGCTTTTGAAAGTTGGGATCCTAACAAACAATGGTACCAGTACTTATAAAATAAATGGAATAAAAAAAGCTGCAAATTTTGCAGCTTTTTTTATTCCATTTTAATGATTTGCATAATCGCTTAGATATTCAAATTCATCCGTTAATTTTCCATCTTTCAGAATGGTAGCCCTTTCAATTATTGCAGATCCTCCATTTCTAATATCGTTTAAAATATATTTGATCAATTGCTCACCAAAAAAACGACTGGCGTCTCTGGGTAATTCATTCGGAAGGTTTCCAACAGCCATTACGTCAATACTTCCATTTATATAAGGAGCAGTTTTTTCTCCTGTCAGTTTATTTACTCCATACACAGGCTCTTCAATAGTAGCATCACCTAAATTGCAAGGTATACTACCATTTTTATCATCGGTAATATCTGCAATAGTTTGAATTCTAAAATTGGGTGAATGCATATCAGACATGTTAAAAAATGCTGGAATTCTTGGTTCCCAATAGATTCCATTCATTAAAATATCCGTGTGAGATAAAAATGGTTTAAACAAAGAACGATACATATGAGGATTCTCATGAAAATCATTTCTTGAATAGTTGCCATTTAATTGATGTTCATAAAGATCAGCTCCTTTTAAATGTGTATAGACAGGATAGTCAAATTCTCTTGACAAGTATTCATCTTTTTCTATTTCCTGCACATCCATCAGGTTCATAATCTCCACAATTCCATGAGCCACTCGCCCACTCCCTGTTACAACAATTTTAACGGGGGGTAATTTCAAACCAAAATAGGTATGTATTAATTCTCTATAATCCTTAACATCACCTACTCTCCCAATATTATATGCACCAGTACGGATGCCATAAGTCATGATACCATTATGTGCGCCAACTATTCCCGCGAAAAAGCCAAACCCAATAATTCTTTGTCCATCTTTATGTTCCAGGCATTCATAATCAATCAATGTAATACCCAGATCCATCATTGCATGCATCAATTTTTGATTGTACAATTGCTTTTTCTTGGTATGAGAAAAGAATAGATATTTTTTGTTTGGGATAAGTTTCGTGATAGGGACTTCTTTAATACCCAATAAGAGATTACAATCCGATAGATCTTCCGTTATCTCAATTCCAGCTTGTAGATACTCCCGATTGGAAAAGCATCTATTTTCAGATTGCTGCACTTTGATCTGAATATCTTCAAAATAGGTTACCAGAAATTTACATTGCGCCGGTGTTAATGCCACTCGGTTATCTGATGGAATTTTTCCTTCTCTAATAAGTCCTATAACCAGCATTGTGTTAGATTTGCATAGCAAGTTACATTATTTCATAGCCTTAGATCTTAATTATAAGCAGGATTATTATATGAACCATTTTGAATTGTTCCAAATACCCATCTCCTTTAAGCCTGATACTGTATGGGTAAAAAAAAGGTTTTATCAATTGAGCAGGGAATATCATCCTGACTTTTTTGTAAACGGAACTAATCAGGAAAAAGAGCAAAATCTGGCTATTTCTGCTCAGGTTAATAAAGCTTATCAAGTATTCAATGATGAAAGTGCCTTAATCAAATATATTTTAATGGAAAAGGGCTTATTGCAGGAAGAGGAAAAATATCAATTATCTCCGGACTTTTTAATGGAAGTATTGGACATCAATGAATTATTAATGGATGCGGAAGATCGGGAATCCAAAAATACAATTAAAACACAGATTGAAGCCTTACAAAACTCCATATATGAACCTGTTAAAACAATTATTGCAAATTATCAGGAAGGTATTTCTTCCGAAAAAGAGTTGTTGCAAGTAAAAGAGTATTATTATCAGAAAAAATATTTAGACAGGATTTTGGTTGAGTTATAATGTTGCCGTAATATTGCAGCCCGTCGAAAGCGGATTGATTAGCAGAGGCTAATCTCTATACCTTGTCTTAGCAAATTGCAATGATGCATGGAGCTGAAAAGCCCAGATGGCGGAATTGGTAGACGCGCTAGACTCAAAATCTGGTTATCGCAAGGTAGTGCAGGTTCGATTCCTGTTCTGGGCACAAGAGGCATTCCGAAAGGATTGCCTCTTTTTTTTCGCCAAAATGAATTAATTTAACATCAGAATATTGATGCGATATGAAATTTGTTTGCTTAGGAAAGGTTATTCAGTCTACTTTAATTACACTTTTAATCCTATTACTACATTTTCAGGTATTTAGTCAAACCGACAGTGTCTATTACTGGCAAAAAAAAATTGCCTCCTGTAAGTCAATATCCGAATCTAATATTCTGATAGAAAAAATAAAAGGATTCTATAACAATAGTAGTAAAGAATCTCTTTTAGCAAATGCAGACCTCTTATTACAAACAGCATCCGAAAGTAAATATGCTTACCATCTATTTAATGAATTGTTTTATTTAACGGAAACAATATCAAATAATATAAAATTAGAGACTCAATTTGCAGTTTTCGCTATTAAACTTGAAAATAATCCCAGATATAATAATATTATCGTTCAAAATCAACTGTACTACTATTACACACTTTTATATTTCAGATTAAAAGAATTTTACAATGCCGACAAATACTGTAATCTTTTTCTTAAGTATGGTATGGATGCATTTGACAGTGATAATCAATCGGATCACTATTTAAATGCCATGACCATTTCGGCATTGATTGATGTAGCCAAAAACGAATTAGAATCTGCCTATAAAAAACTCAATGCAACTTTAGACAGTTGTATATCCCAAAAAAATAAAGCTTGGTTTGGTATCACGAAAGGAAATATTGGGGATGTCTATTATAGACAAGGTAATTTCGAAAAAGCCATTCATTTTTTAAATGAAGATATCAGAATCAGTATAGCAAATAATCAATTTGGAAGCGCCATCAATTCATATACAGAACTAAAAGACCTTTATACCAAACAAAATAAAATCGAAATTGCTAATTTATATATAGATAGCGCTAACAATTTATTAAGGCAAATTTTAGATCCCAATCCCTCACTTGAAAATTTATATTTAAGAGAAAGTTTCGAAATAAATTCTGCTTATGCAAATAAGTACTATTTAAAAAAAGACTTTGTAAATGCCAGTCATTTTTTTGCCAAAGCATTTGAGCTAAAAAATTTGATTGAAAAAAATGAGAAAGAAAATCAAATAAAAAATATAGTAGAAAGAATTGAGTTAAATAAAACTTCAAATGAGTTTAATGAATTACATGAAGAGATTGAAAACAAAAAGACCATCTCTTTTTATTTTCAGGTAATTCTCATGGCAATTGCAGGTGTTCTGATTATTTATATCATATTTTTTCGCAGATTAAAATATGTGAACAAAGTATTACTTGAAAAAAATGAAATCATTCATCAACAAAATCTGGAATTAGAAAAAATAAATAATGATAAAGACAAGTTATTTTCAATTATCAGTCATGATCTAAGGGGCCCATCCAGAAATTTGCAACTTATCTTCAAAGCAGTTGGTGATAATAAACTACCCTTCAGCGCTCTTGAAAATCAATTGCCCAATATCATCAGAAACACATCTAATTTAGTAAACACATTAGAAAGCTTACTGAATTGGTCAGCCTCCCAATTACGGGGAATAAAAGTAAATAAAGTATTACTGGATGTGAACGAATCAATAGAAGAGACGATTCATTTTTTTGAAGATCAAGCTCTTAAAAAAAATATCAGGCTTGTTAACAATTCTAGATCTACAATGGTAAAAATTGACAAGAACCATATCGAGATCATTCTTCGTAATCTAACCAGTAATGCCATCAAATTTTCTAAACAAAATTCTTCTATCCAATTTAACCTTATCACAAATATTGATTTTGTTGAAGTGTACGTGATGGATGAAGGGATGGGACTTTCAAATGACCAGGTAAATAATATTTTAAATAATACTGCCATGAAGAGCTCTGTTGGTACACTTGGAGAAAAAGGAATTGGATTAGGTCTTTTATTAACGAAAGAATTCATAGAAATTAATGGTGGTAACTTACATGTTTCAAGTGAACTGAATAAGGGCACATCTATGAGCTTCACAATTCCAAAATAAAATGAATGATTGATTTTGCTCCAAAACAAAAGATTACCTCAATAGCCATTTTAGTAAATCCCCTTGCAGGAAAAGGAGATTCCTCGAAATTTGTTACCTGGCTTGAAAATGAACTTTTAAAAAGAAAAATACATTTTGAAGTATTTCATAATCATTGGCCCAATGACTTTCTTTCTTTTTCTGATATATGGATCATGGGAGGCGATGGAAGTATTAATTATTTTATCAATCAATTTCCAGATTGTAAAATACCATTAGCATTATTTAAAACCGGAACAGGCAATGATTTTTCCTGGAAATTATATGGTGACGCATCTAATAAGGAAATTTTTGAACAAGTCTTACATGCTGAGCCTCAACCAATAGATGTTGGAAAATGTAACGACACACTTTTCATTAATAGCTTTGGGATTGGTTTTGATGGGGATATTCTGAAATCAATGAATGCTATCCGATTTCTTGGAGGCCATATCGGATATATGTTAGCGGTTGTTTTAAAGATCTTAAGCTTTAAAGAAAATGTATTTGAAATAACACTTGGAGATGAAAAATGGATTGATCAATTTTTACTCGTCATCATTAATAATTCTTCCAGGGCTGGTGGGGGGTTTATGATTACACCCGAAGCTGAAATTAATGACGGAAAATTAGATTTGTTTTTATGCAAAAAATTATCCGTTTTTCAGAGACTCAGGTATTTACCTGTTTTAAAATCAGGAAAACATACTGCACTACCATTTACAATTGGTAGAAAAGGCCAATCATTTAAAATTGAAACCACCAGAGAATTACCTATTCAAGTAGATGGCGAGATGCTCTGTGCTAAATCAGTTCAAGTTCAGATTCTTCCTAAACATTTTTACTTTAGGTATTAATATATTTAGGGATGTTTGAAACATCCCTAAATATTGAATCCTTTAAAATTTCTAATCGCTTTCTTCTAAATGCAGATGTTGGTGATGAGCCCCTGCTGCAATGTGTAAAGCAAAAGCTGCGATTGCCGTGTCTTTTAGAAGATTAATAAAAGCCAGCATTTTCATTTCTTTGTCACCTGCATTTAACCAATTGGGCAAATGGATCAATAAAACAAAGAGGAATAATAAAATGGCAAGCGCATACCCAAAAAACTTAACCATTTGATTGGTCAAAAATGAAATCCCAACCAGAATAAAAGCTGAACCAACGAAATAGGCAAAAACAATTCCCCCAGGTACATAAGATGGGATAAAAACCACCAGGTCTCGAGGATTAATAAAGTAAAAAACACCAAAAACGATCATCACCACCGCAAGTAAGTAGATGGCGATTTTTGAAACAATGTGGTATTGATGCATAACTTAAAGTTTTGTTAATAAAAGTTACAACAAAAAATCACTATTTACAAATTATTTTTTTAAAATATATAAAGTAAATAATTGGTTTCCAAATAGATGTAAACCATTTGTTTCAATATATAGACTATTGGTTGGTTGATTCAATTTTATCTATTCTTCGAGTACCGGCATATAATTCATATTCCAATAAACGACAATCAATCGTGGCATTATAAAATTCTATTCTACGACTTGGTTTTAGTCGTATTTTTTTTGCCAGGTCAAGATTTCCTGTAAAAATATAGCCGGTATAACCTTTACAATGATTCTTAAGAAAATCTCCCATTCTTGCATAAGTAGCATTCAATTCTACCTCATCGCCTAATCTCTCACCATATTCTGGATTAAACATGATGATGGCGCCTTCCTCCTGCGGAATACTTGTAGCAGCAAAATCACCTACTTCAAATTCAATCAGGTCTTCTACCCCAGCTACTGCAGCATTGATCTTCGCAATCGAAATAGCTTTATCACTTAGATCGGAAGCAATTATTTTCAAACCTTCAGGTTGATGAATTTGAGCTGCTAGTGTATTACGAACATTTAAATAATATTCCTCTAAATAGCCTTTGATATGCATAAAAGCATAATTGGTTCTTAATAAACCCGGAACACGATTGGTAGCAATTAGAGCTGCTTCGATAGCAAGTGTTCCAGAACCACACATTGGATTCACGAATGGAGCAGTTTTGTTCCATTTTGTAGAGAGGATGGTAGCTGCAGCAAGTGCTTCCAACATAGGTGCTTTACCCGGCAACTTCCGATAGCCATGTTTAGCAAGCGTTTCGCCAGAAGTATCTAAAAAAATCTCGGCTTCCTCATGTTTCCAGAACAGATACACCACTGCTCCTGTTAATTCTGAGCCTGAACTTGGTCTTGAATTTGTTGTATCTCGCATTCTATCTACAATAGCATCTTTAACTCGCAGATTGGCAAATAGATTCGTTTGAATGGTAGGATGGAAAACATTACTTGTAACTGAAAAATAACCGTCTTTTGCGATCAGCTCCTCCCATGCAACGTTCACTAAATTTTTGTATAATTCATTGGGATCATTACAGACGAAACTTTTGAGGGAATACATAACCTGACTAGCGCATCTCAGGTTAAGATTCAATTTAATACAATCAACTACTGTACCTGTAATTTCAACACCGGTTTGAAATGTTCTATCTATCACAAAACCCAGATCCAATACTTCTTTACTTAATGCAGGAGAAAGCCATTTATGGCAGGTAATGATGATCTTACTTTTAGTATTAAATACTTGCATGCTACAAACTTAAACTTATTTCCAAACCATCACCATCATTCCTGCAAATATCAAACCAGTACTTACTAAAATTTTAGGAGTCAGAGGTTCTCTCAAAAAAATAAATGCAAGAATCAGGGTTATCACGATACTTGTTTTATCAATGATAGTAACCTCCGAAACCTTACCTATTTGCATGGCTCGATAATAAAATAACCAGGATAATCCTGTTGCCATTGCAGATAGGATCAGCATTAGCCAATTTTGCTTGCTTAATTGGAAGACCCCCTCGGTTTTATTTCTACAAAAAACAAATCCCCAGGTGATGATCAAAACAAAGAATGTTCTAATAGCAGTTGCAAGATCTGAATCTATGGACTTCAATCCTAGCTTTCCGAATATTGCAGTAAGTGCAGCAAAAAATGCAGATAAAAGTGCATATATCATCCAAGTTTGCATAAAGCCGGTTTTATAATAAAAGAAAGAGTCTTTAATTCGTAGTAAATTTCCGATATTCAAAATTGAATCTATCATTAATTAATCAGTTTATACCGATAAAATGGACAAAAGAAGTTTTTTAAAAGGCCTTGCCTTAGTAGGTTTAGGTTCTTCCTTTAAACCTGATACACTTTCGTCTTTAATCAGCTCAATGGAACATCGATCTGCTCATGAATTAGCGGGAGATGAAGATTTTTGGAAATCAATCAGAGACCATTATGATCTTAAGTCAGAATATATCAATTTGGAAAATGGGTATT
>CANBQT010000040.1 GCA_947371755.1 Chitinophagaceae bacterium | reverse complement strand
ATTTAATAAAATTTATCCTCAGTATCATCATGACAATCATTTTGTGGGAAGGTAATTTGAGGATCGATCATTGGCTAAATGGTAAATATTCATGGATCAAAGACACCAGGAAAAGGCTATTGATGCAATCAGTTTTATCGCCTTTTTTTACCCTTGTAACACTATTTTTGCTCCTCAGTTTTGCGCACCTTTTATTAGGTCATCCTGTTAATGATGATCCACATCGTCCCTTTGATCCATTATTTATTCCCGGGTTGAGTATAGCGTTCCTAATCATCACAATAGATATTAGCCATCAATTTCTTAAGTTCTGGAAACAAAGTATAGTGGAGCTGGAGAAAATGAAAACTGAAAATGCGAATGCACAATTACTCAATCTTAAGAACCAGTTAAACCCTCATTTCTTATTCAATAATTTAAGCGTACTTACCTCGTTAGTTTATAAAAGTCAGGATAAAGCTGTTGAATTTATTAATGAGCTATCAAAAGTATATCGATATAGTATCGAAAATAAAAACGTTGAATTAGGATTATTGGAAGATGAATTGGCATTTTTAGATCATTACCTTTATCTGTTGAAAATCAGGTTTAATGACAATTTAATTTTCAAAATAAATATTGATGAAAATAGTAGAAATCAATATTTGCCACCGATGTGTTTGCAAATGCTGGTTGAAAATACGATTCAGCATAATGAATCGTCTCAGCTGAATCCCTTAACAGTTTCGATTTATACAGACCAAAATCATATCATAGTTGAGAATCCAATTCAACCAAGAACTGATCAGGTGGATAGTACTAAAATGGGATTAACGAATATTCAATCTCGTTATTCTTTTTTTACGGATGATAAAGTAATAATAACGACTGACAATAATATTTTTAAAGTTATACTACCCTTAATTTCAAGATTATGAAAGTAGTAATTATTGAAGATGAAAAACTATCAGCAGAGCATCTTTCCCTTATGTTGAATAAAATAGATCAGGATATTGAGGTTGTAAAATATATTGATACGGTGAAGGGAGCTGTTGTTTCTTTTCAAGAAGGGCTTGAAGCGGATTTGATTTTCTTAGATATTCATTTGGCCGATGGGAATAGCTTTGAAATATTCACACATATCGAAATTGACCTTCCTATTATTTTTACTACAGCTTTTGATAATTATGCTATTCAGGCATTTAAGCAAAATAGTGTTGATTACTTATTAAAGCCAATTTCATTGCAGGATTTAAAAATCGCCATGGAAAAGTTTAATAAAATGCAACACAAATTAAACAAACAACTGATTGCCGATATTTCAATTGCCTATCAACAGGTGAACAAACAATACAAGAATCGATTTTTGGTCAATAAAGGAAGAGCCATCGATTATATTCCAGTGGCTGATATTTGTTATTTTGAAACAAAGGAAAGTTTGTCATTTCTGGTAAATGCAAAAGGAGTAAAATATCCTGTGAATTATACATTAGATCATTTAGAGACTATTTTATCCCCTCAGGAATTCTTTCGTATAAACCGGAAAGTAATCATAAAAATAAACGCAATAGAAAAAGTTGACACCTATTTTAATAGCCGCTTAATCATTACTTCTCTGCATTTAACAGGAGACGAAAGAATAGTGAGTAGAGAAAGGGTGCAGGATTTCAAGAAATGGTTGGATACCTAAAATTAGTATATGAAAAATATTATTTTGTTTATTGTTTTTGCCCTGTCACTGAATAATCTGGCAGCGCAAACATTGGGTGTGCTTGCTACAAGCAGTATTAGAATAGAAATGCTTTTTCCTGAAGGAAAATCTAAGGCGCTTATTTTGAGCTTTGATGATGGTACAACTGCCGACCGAAGGCTTGTTAAGTTAATGAATGAATATGGATTAAAGGGAACTTTCCATTTGAATTCGAATAAACTGGATACAAAGGGCTATTTAACTAAAGGGGAAGTTAAAAACTTATTTAAAGGCCATGAGGTTTCTGTGCATAGTGCCAATCATCCTGCGCTTTCTGCTTTAACTAAGATTGATATCATTTATGAAGTGGTAGAAGACAGAAAAGAACTTGAACGCCTTACCGGAAATCAGGTAAGAGGTATGGCCTATCCGTTTGGTAACTACAATGATCTGGTAGTGGATGCTATTAAAGGAACTGGTATTGAATATGCAAGAACCGTAAAGGACTCTTATAATTTTACAATTCCTGAAGATTTTTTAAGATGGGATCCCAGTATTCACCAATTTGGTAAGGCTTATTTTACTACTAATGATTCTCTGAATGATAAAAATGAATTAGCCATTTTCTTTAAGCTTACAGATGATTTTTTGAAATCCAATTCTGTTGCACTATTTGATGTATGGGGGCACAGTTGGGAAAATGATGGGGTGGGAGATAGGTGGACTAAAATGGAAGATTTCTTTAAAATGGTTTCAAAGCGAAACGATATACATTATACTACTCAAATAGACCTGGTTGATTATATCAATGCTTTCAAAAATTTAAAAATTTCGGTCGATAAATCAATGATCTCTAATTTTAGTTCTTTGGATGTATATGTAAAGGTTGAAAACAAAACTTATAAAATACTTGCTGGTGGTCAGACTATCATAAAATAATATTAACCTGGCCCCTGAATATTTTAAATATCGGGGGGCAGGTATTTTTGGATTCTTATGAGCCATTAACTTACTCTCTGTAAATCTAATTTGCTGAAAGGAGAAACGATCATCGGAAATTCTTCAATTACAATATCGCTTTTCTCCAGACCAAATGCTTTTGCATCACTTTGTCCCAATTGTTTTAATTTAAAATAACTTTGTAATAGGAGTCCATCTCTTAAAGTAAATTCGTTTTCGATCGACAAAAATTTTTCAATCACCACGAATTTAAAATCAGGCGCTGCATTGTATTTGGTACTTCCATCGGGTCTGATATGTAGGTTAAGTTCCCGGTTTACTACTAGATCCTGGACAATTTTCTTGAAATATATTTCAGTTTTTGGTTGGATTCTGAATCCTAAATTGATATTTATCTTAATTACTTTATCATCCACCAGTTCTGAAACATCGTAATTCATAGTAAACGGCTCTTCAGTTCTATTGATGTGTACAAACCAATAAACATCTGCTCTTTTTGGTTTTTTTGCAAAAATGGAATTGATGATTTTCTCTTCAATTTGATTCCTGCTATTGGCTTTCGTTAAATAAATCAAATGGGTGGAAAATTTAGGAATTTCATCATCCTTGCTTAATTCAATCAATTGTGATACATACTTTCCAATCTCCACAAATTTCACAAATCTATTTTGTATTTTTCTTGCATAATACCAGACATACATTGTTAAGAAGATGAATAGTTCAAAGAAAAGGAACATCCATCTTTCCTTGATCTTTGCAACATTTGCAATAAAGAAGGATATTTCAACAATAGCAAATAATCCAATAATGAGTGTCACATAGATCTGGTCCCATTTTAACCGAAACTTTAAATAATAGTTCAATAAAATAGTAGTCATCATCATTGCAATGGTGATGGAAAACCCATATGCAGCTTGCATAGCAATAGACGTTTTGAAATATAACATCATTAATATACAACCAAACCATAAAATACTATTTACACTAGGGATATAAATTTGACCTTTGATATCAGAAGGTTGACGCACTGTTACCCTTGGCCAGAAATTCAAGTTCAAAGCTTCGCTAACCAATGTAAATGATCCACTGATAAGCGCTTGTGATGCGATGATAGTGGCAGCTGTTGCAATGATGATACTGGGTAATAAAAACCAGTGCGGCACCATTTCAAAGAAGGGGTTAAGTCCGTGTAAAGTGGCATTGCTTACAAGGTTTTCACTTTTGTATTCCATAATCCATGCAGCTTGACCAAGATAGTTAAACATCAAACTGAGTTTAACAAAGGCCCAGGTGATCCGTATGTTTTTAACACCACAATGGCCCAAATCGCTATATAAAGCTTCAGCACCGGTTGTTGCCAAAAATACAGCACCTAATAGCCAGAAACCCTTCGGATATTTTACTAATAGTTCATAACCATAATATGGATTCAAGATTTTAAAAATCCCAGGGTTTTTAAATACATACGATGCGCCTATAATAAAAATCATACTAAACCAGATGGCCATAATTGGCCCAAATGCCTTGCCAATATTGTGTGTGCCAAATCTTTGAAAGAAGAATAGAGAGGAAATAATGGCAATGGTTATTCCCACTGTTAGTGTATTACCTGGAACAATGATGTGTTCTAATCCACTAACAGTATTTAATCCTTCAATCGCAGAGGAAACGGAAATTGGTGGCGTAATAATGCCATCCGCTAAAAGGGTAGTAGCACCTAAAATGGTGATGATCACTAAACTTTTACTATATCTTTTTACAAGTGCAAATAAAGAGAATACCCCACCTTCTCCGTGGTTGTCAGCTCTTAAAGTAAGCCAGACATATTTAACTGTGGTCTGAAAAAATAATGTCCAGAAAATTAAACAAACACCACCATACACTAAAACTTCATCTATTTTTCTTTCTCCAACAATGGCACTCAATACATACAATGGACTAGTTCCTATATCGCCGTAAATAATTCCCAGTGCTACTAATAATGATGCTACAGTTACTTTGTTTGATACATGTTTATTGTCCATAGATATTAATTATGACAACAAAATTGTATGAAAACCTAACTGTATTTTATAAATAAATGGATGATGGTATAAAGAAAATATAAAGAGGCTAATTAAATCGATAGCCTACTCCACTCTCGGTTATAATATGTTTTGGCTTATTTGGATTACGTTCTATTTTCTTCCTTAATGTTCCTACAAAGACTCTTAAATATTGTGTGTCATTTTGATAGCCAACTCCCCAGATTTCTTTTAAAATATATTGATGTGTTAATACCCTGCCTTCATTTTGTGCGAATAGAACTAGTAATTTGTATTCGGTAGTTGTTAGTTTGATTAATTCATCATTATTTTTAACGGCACGTGCAATTAAGTCAACCTGGATATTATCGAATATAAGAATGGTATTGTGTTCAATGGATTTATTTCTGTGTAAACAAGATCTTATTCTTGCCAGTAATTCATTTACTCTAAATGGTTTAGTAACATAGTCACTGGCGCCATTGTCTAGTGCAAATACAATGCTTTCTTCATTGTCTATAACTGATAGGATAATAATAGAATGATTATACCAGGTTCTTAATTCTTTTAATGCGTCAAGCCCATTCATATCTGGCAATCCAATATCTAATAAAATCAAATCAGGGGGGTGACTTGCAGCTAATTTTATTCCCATAGAAGCATCGCTTGCCTGTGTAACTTTATAGCCATTACTTTCTAAATTAATCTCAAGTAATTTTCTTATTTGGGGCTCGTCATCAATGATTAAAATCTCTTCTTTAGTCATTATTTATCCTATTTAAATAAGAAACCTCTACTGGTAATTTCATAATAAATTCAGCACCCTTTCCTTCTTCCGATATAAGACTAATGGTTCCATTATGAGCTTCAATAAATCCTTTTACAATAGACAAACCTAAGCCAGTACCACCTGTTTTGTTAATGGGCAGTCTATAAAACATATCAAAAACTTTAGATTGTTCATTCATGGGGAAGCCTTGTCCATTGTCTTTAACACAAATGATACATTCATCCTGATCCATGTAAAAACTCACTTTTATAACTGTTCCAGTTGCAGTGTATTGTATGGCGTTATGAATTAGATTAAAAATAGCATGTTGTATTAATAAACTGTCGATCTTAACAAGAGGCATATCTTCATTTTCTTCAAACTCTATATAATGACCTTTTAGATCATCATATAATTTGTTAATGACAATGCTGGCAAGATCATTCAAATCACACCAGTCATATTTTAATTTTAATACGCCAGACTCTAATCTGCTTATGCTAAGCAAATTTTCAACTTCTTTATTAAGTCTTAGTCCTGCTATGCCAATTTGTGATATTAGTTCATTTTTATTTGACTCATTGATGGTGGTATTCTCCTTTAAAGTATCAACCGCACCAATGATTGTTGCTATAGGAGTTTTTAATTCATGTGATAACGAATTTAAAAGTGTATTATAAAGCTTGATAGTATTTTCTTTTTCTTCTTTATCTCTTACTTTTTTTTCAGTTTCTCTTATTTTATAAGTTAGTGTAGCATTTACAAGGGCAATAACAAAATACATTAAAAAAAGAAATGCATCTTCAGACTTTGCAATATGGAAAGTAAATATCGGGGGGATAAAAAAGAAATTCCAAATGATGGCACTTAAAAATGCAGCTATTAAAACCGGAATGATGTCAAACAACATTGCTAAGATAGACACCGCAAGTAACAGGATCAATGCGATTACCTGATAACCAATATAGTCTACAGCGAAAAAACAAAGAAGAGATACTAATAAGATGGATAAAACACTAATGATTGATTGTGTTGTTTTTGGGATGGTATGTAAACCAAGTATTTTCAAGTGACTTTATTTTGTCAAAAGTAATTTCTATTAAATAAAGATATTATAAAGAATCATGGAAAATCAGGTTATGGAAGCTGAAAATCTACCTATTCATTTTGAAAAGTTAATAAGTATGTTACCTTTTTCTAAATACAGTTGGTTGTAATTTCTTTTTTTTTAAGAACACCCTATTAAAGTAAGCCAGATTTTCAAAGCCCGACTCAGCAGCAATTTGACTGATTGGTTTATCGCTTTCGATTAATTGGGTACATGCATGCAAAATGCGTAAATCATTCAGGTAATCAGAAAAGGTCTTGCCGATACTTCTTTTGAAAAACTTACAAAAAGCTGTATCTGAAAGATGTATTAATTGCGATGCTTCTTGCAATTTTATGGAACTTCTATAATTTTTTTGCATGTACACTAATACCTTGTTTAATCTGCTTTCCGTATTGTCACTTTTCACTATTTTGAATTTATGAGAAGCTAGAATCTTATATTTTTTATTGGCCAAATCATTCAAGAGTTCCAATAATCCCGTAACCCTTTTTATATCAGTTTCTTCAATGATTTCCAACATCTTTTTTTCTATGACCGAGAGTTGGTATTTTAAAAATCGAATTCCACTCCCCGATTTTATTAATAATTCATGCACAGTTTTCATTTCAACAAGGTTTAGAAAAGGACTGATGAATGCTTCGGAAAACTGGATCACTAATGCACGACTATTTTCTGAACTAGTATTTCGTTCACTGATCCAGGTATGTGGTAAATCGGGACCTAATAAAACCAGATCACCTTCACTGAAATTTTCCATATCATCACCAACCATCCTTCTGCCATTTCCTTTAATGATATAGGTGAGTTCGTATTCTGGATGATAGTGCCACAGAGAGTCGAAGCTTGATTGATTGATGTTTAAACCAAAAATTGAACGCCCCTGCATTTTCGGACTGATATTTTCTAATCTTGCTCTCAATAAAAGGACTTTTAAGTCTAAAATAATACTATTTTATATAAATATTGCCCAAATAGTTAATTGTATTGGAAATATAGTATTAGTATTTGGTAAATTAGGATTATAAGGTTTCAGCATCTTATGGCATTTTTGTAAAAACGATTCAAATGCCAAACATCCCCACTGATGTATTAAAATTTCTTGAGCAACCCTACCATTTAACTCAGGAACAGATCGACCATTATGATCGATACCGTTTTATAAAACTGAAAGAAGTACTCTCACCGGAGGTTGTTTCATTTTATGCCGATATTATATCGCATAAGGTAACAGAACTCAATCAGGAAACCACAAGTTTGGATAATAGAAATACCTATGGTAAAGCATTCTTACAAATCTTCAATCTTTGGAGAGAAGATGAACGAATTAAAGCCCTGGTATTTAGTAAAAGACTCGCAAAAATTGCAAGCGATTTGATGCAAACAAAAGGTGCAAGATTATACCACGATCAGGCATTATTTAAGGAGTCTGGAGGAGGTTTTACTCCATGGCATGCTGACCAGTATTATTGGCCTTTAGAAACTGACAAGACTGTAACTGCCTGGATGCCATTACAAGCCACAGGGTTTAATATGGGGCCACTTGAGTTTAGTGCCGGTAGCCAAATCATAGTGGAAGGTAGAGAACTCTCCATTAGTGATGAAAGTGAGAAATTTATTGATCAGAAATTAAGGGTCACAGATTTTGAACATGTAGTAGAAGAATTTGAATTGGGAGAAATTAGTTTTCACTCAGGTTGGGTATTTCATAGAGCTGGCCCCAATAACACAGACCAGATGCGAAAAGTAATGACTGTGATTTATATGGACCAGGATATGAAACTAAAAGAACCTGAGAATGATAATCAGGTTAATGATTGGCATACCTGGTGTCCGGGTGCTACAATTGGAGAAAAAATCCAAACCCCCATTAATCCATTGCTTTACACTTATAGTTAAGGCTCCCAAATTTCTTTACCCACTTGAATGATTAAATGAAAGAACAAGCTCAATTTATTTGACTAATGAGGAAATATATATTATATGCTATAGGTTTTTTAATGGAGCTCAATTGTTTTCATGTAAGTGCACAATCGGCTAAACCGATAGCTGCAATCCAAAACAAGTTTTCAATCAATGAAATTGCACCCAAAGGTTGGTTAAAAGAAAAATTAAGACAGAACCTAAATGGCTTTACAGGCCATTTAGATCAATTAGAACCTACTTTATTTCAGGAGGATGATATTTATGGGAAGGACAGATTATCGAAAAGGATTCAACATAAAAATGTGGGTGCCATGTCTGACGCAGGCGAATTTCAATCTCAGTTTTTATGGTGGAACAGTGAAACGCAAAGCAATTGGTTGGATGGATATATCAGAACTGCAGTATTATTAAAAGATAGTAGTCACTTAAAAAGAATTCAGGCTAAAATAAATTATTTGTTAAGTACACAAGATCCTGATGGTTATCTGGGAATTTATGATAAAGAATTACGCTTTCAGTTCAACGATGAAAACGGGGAGCTTTGGTCTAAAACAACTATATGTAGAGCATTACTCTCCTGGTACAATTATACCAAGGATCCTAAAGTATTAAACTCAGTAATTCTTTGTGCAGATAATGTAATACAGCATTATCCCCTCAATTCCTCCCATCCTTTTGTTACAAAGAATCCCAATGCTGGCGGATTAACACATGGCTTAGCATTTACTGATGTATTAGAACAATTGTATACCATTACAAAGGATCATAAGTATCAGGAATACATTCCTTTTTTATACCAGGAATTTTCATCACAGAACTTACATGAAGATGCGCAACAATTTAAATTGATCAATGCTTCCATACCGTTAATGGGACATAGCGTTCATACCTATGAACATCTAAGAACTGTAGCTGCAGCCTATCAGGCCACAGGCGACAATTCGCTTAAATCAACACTTGAGGGGTTTCTAAAAAAGATAGACAATGCAACAACCCCTTCCGGTGCAGCTATTGGAGATGAGTTTATTGGTGGTAGAAAAGCAGATGCTACAAATACCGGATATGAATACTGTTCATTATTAGAATTAATGGATGCCTATATCAGTTTATATATGAAAACGAACGATCCTGGTTATGGCAACAAAATTGAAAAGCTATTTTTCAATGCCGCATTAGGAGCATCGCATCCCACAGAAAGTGCCATCTGTTATTTAAAGACCGATAATAGTTATGTATTGGAAGGTGGAAAAAATGGGGATCAATCAGATAAAAACCAAACACGTTACCGATATTCTCCAGTTCATAAAGAAGCCGCAGTTTGTTGTGTTCCTAATGCAGGTAAAATTGTTGCATCTTATGTAGAACATATGTGGATGCAGCATGAGAATAGTATTTATGCAACGTTGCTTGGCCCCAGTGAGTTAAATACTTCTATTAAAAGTGAGCCAATTACTATCAAGGAAATGACCAATTATCCTTTTGACGATCATATAACATTCAAAATAGAAATTAAAAAAAGTACCCGAATTGATCTGTTCATCAAAAAGCCGGAAGGAGTAGAAGATTTTACTTTGAATATGCCTTTTGAAAATAAAGATGGCTATTTGCACATCAGTAGGCTTTGGAAAAATGGGGATATCCTTCAGTTTCGAATGAACCCGAAAGTTCTGCAACGTCAAACAATTCAAGGAGAACAATACTTTATGTATGGTCCGGTTGTATTGGCACATGCTATTGATGGGAAACAGCATGTCACAAAAAACTACAGTGTGGCAGGACTGAAAGAAATGACCTACAGGCCTTTAAACAAGTCGATTTACCTTTATTCCGGAATGCCTGTAACTAAATTAACAGCATCAAAAAGCCTGCGCTTTATTACACAGATGAAGGATAGTAAAACTGGAACAACCCAGCAATTAGAATTAGTTCCGATGGGAACTACCATATTACGACAAACAACTTTTAAAAATGCCAATTAACTTTTATAATGAATCATACATTTAAGTTACTCATTGTTTCATTTTCATTATTACTGGTAGCCACAGCACAAACTAATCACAATTCATTTTCAGAACCACCTTTATGGGCGAAGAAAGCCATCTGGTATCAAATCTTTGTGGAGCGGTTTTATAATGGTGATACTAAAAATGATCCCACACCAGAAACGGTTAATAGTCCTTTTTTAAAAGAATTTGTTCCCAAAGATTGGAGTATCACTCCATGGACTTCCAATTGGTATCAACTAGATAGTTGGGCTGAAAAAGCAGGAATGAATATTAGTAATGATCTGCAAAACAGAAAGTATGGGGGCGACATTCAAGGTGTGATTAACAAATTGCCCTATCTGCAAGAATTAGGCATTACAGCTATTTTCCTAAATCCTATTAATGATGCCCCATCTATGCATAAATATGATGCAAGAAACTATCATCATATTGATATCAACTTTGGACCTGATCCAGTAGGTGATCAAAAGATCATGGCATCTGAAAATCCCGGAGACCCAAAAACCTGGAAATGGACTTCAGCTGATCAACTTTTTTTAAAATTGGTGAAAGAAGTACATCGTCGGGGGATGAAGATCATTATGGATTATTCCTGGAATCATACGGGTACAAATTTTTGGGCATGGCAAGACGTGATCAAGTATCAAGAAAAATCTGCTTATAAAGATTGGTACGATATTAAGGCATTCGATAACCCATCTACCCCACAAAACGAGTTTGCTTATAATGGATGGCTGGGAATTAACAGCTTACCAGAATTGAAGAAAGTAAATATTACTTCTCCCCGTGTTACAGGGCATCCTTATGAAGGCAATATCAATGAAGGTGCCAAAGACCACATTTTTGCAGTTACCAAAAGATGGTTAGCACCAGGTGGAGATCCCGAAAATGGTATTGACGGATACAGACTGGATGTTGCCGATCAGATAGGAATGGGCTTTTGGAGGGAATTTCGTCAGCAAGTACGACTAACAAAACCAAGTGCCTATCTGATTGGTGAAATATGGTGGGAACAATGGCCAGATAAACTGATGAATCCTGCACCTTATACCAAAGGAGATGTGTTTGATGCTGTGATGTATTATCAAACATATCGTCCTGCACGATATTTTTTTGCAAAAAATGATTTTTCTACTGATGCGAAAATTTTTAAAGACAGTGTAGAATTACAATGGGCTAGGGTTCCGGAAGCAAATCTCTTTGCCATGATGAATGTTTCTTCTTCACATGATGCACCAAGATTGTTGACTGATTTTTATAATCCAAATAAATATAAATACGGGTCTACACCTACGGATAATAAAAATTATAAAACAGGGAAGCCGGATCAAGAAACTTATCAGCGGTTGAAACTTTATTTAGTACATCTCTTTACAAGTATCGGGGCTCCTCAAATTTTTAATGGAGAGGAAATGGGAATGTGGGGAGCCGATGATCCATTCAATCGAAAGCCATTGATGTGGAAAGAATTTCACTTTGATCCTGAAACGAGAAACTATTTTCAACAAGGAATAAAAAAGTTTGATACCCTTGCCTTTAATGTTGATCAATTTAACTGGTATCAAAAACTTATCAGTATACGTAAATCAAATGCAGTATTATCTAATGGGAATTGTACTTTCTTTATTACAGAAGGTAAAAAGTTAGCTTATAAGCGAAACAATGGCGAAAATGAATTACTCATTTATTTTAATGTGGAAGATCATATCTCAGAATTTGAACTTCCTTTAAAAGGGAAATACCAAGATCTTTTATCGAAGCAGTTAATTGATGGAAATAAATTCAAAATGGCAGCATTAAGTGCCATGATCTTAAAAAAGATAAAATAAATCCAGCATGGATAAAAGGTCTTTAATTATATTTTTTGCTTTTTCAATAAACATGTCAGTTTCGGCACAAAAAACTGATTACACAAAATTTGTAAATACATTCATCGGAACCGAGGGCACTGGTCATACTTTCCCAGGGCCCTGTTTGCCCTTTGGTTTGGTACAGCCTGGACCAGATAATAGAAATATAGGTTGGGATTATACTAGTGGTTATCAATATAAAGATTCCATCATACTCGGTTTTTCGCAAACAAGGGCCAATGGAACGGGTATCAGCGAATTTGGAGATGTGTTATTGCAGCCTTTTACCGAAAATAAGAAGAACAATTTTGGCATTACTTATTTTAAATCAACAGAAAAATCATCGCCTGGTTATTATACAGTTACATTAAGTAATCATATTAAAGTTGAATTAAGTTGTACAGAAAGAGTAGCATTTCATCAATACACTTACCCGGATAAAAAGGCAAGTTTATTGGTTGATTTGCAACACGGACTCCGTTTTCTAACAGATTCTTTGGTATTGGAAAGTGAAGTAAAAATCGAGAATAATTATACTATCAGTGGATATTGCCACACGAAGAATTGGGTGGATCGAAAATATTATTTTGTAATAGCATTCAACCAGGCTTTTGATTCATCTATACAATTGCCTAAACAAGCAAAAGAAAATGCCCCACGCTATATTTTGAATTTTAATTTGAATAATAAAATCCTTCAAACCAAAATCGCTTTATCAACCGTAAGTGTGAATGGTGCTAAAATGAATTTACAAAAAGAATTACCAGAATGGAATTTTAATGCAACAATTAAAATGGCAAAAAGTATCTGGAACAGTTATCTGAGCCGAATAGAAATCGAAGCCCCTCAAAAACAAAAAGAAATATTTTATACCTGCATGTACCGTTTATTTATTCAGCCAACCAATATAGCTGATGTTGATGGTAAATACAGAGGAGCAGATGACACAATACGAATAGCAGAAAACAAAGAGTATTATTCTACACTGTCTTTATGGGACACTTACAGGGCGGCACATCCCTTGTATACAATTATAGCTCCTGAAAAAGTGAATGGATTTATTAGAACATTATTGGCACATTCAAAGGCCGCGGGGTTCTTGCCGGTCTGGAGTGCATGGGGAAAGGATAATTATTGTATGATCGGCAATCATGCCATCCCTGTTATTGTGGATGCCTATAACAAAGGATTCAGGGGATTCGATGTAAATGAGGCATTGAGAGAAATGAACAAAACAACAACAGAAAATCACTTTAACAGTAATTGGAAATTATTGCATCAATACGGTTATTATCCTTTTGATAGCTTAGACAATGAATCAGTATCCAGAACATTAGAGCATGGTGTTGATGACTATTGCATAGCAATAATGGCAAAAAAAACAGGCAGTCTAGACTTGGCTGATACTTATTTTAAAAGAGCATTGTATTATAGAAATATTTTTGATCCCGCTACAAACCAAATGCGTGGAAAAGATAGTCATGGTAATTGGAGAAACCCCTTCAATGCATTAGTGGCAACATCGCCAATGAATAATCCCGGAGATTATACTGAAGCCAATGCCTGGCAATATTTTTGGACACCCGCACAATATGATGTGGAAGGGATGATGCAATTATTAGGAGGAAAGAAAAAATTTACTGCCCAATTAGATAGTTTTTTTAGCATACAAACACCGAATCCCAATAAATATTTGGGACAGGAAGCTATGATTGGACAATACGCTCATGGTAATGAGCCAAGTCATCATATTACTTATTTATATGCTTATTCTGAAACACCTCAAAAAGGGCAAAAATATATTCATCAAATCATCAATGATTTTTATAACAATACACCCGATGGAATGATTGGCAATGATGATTGCGGACAAATGAGTGCATGGTATATTTTATCTAGTTTAGGATTTTATCAGGTGAATCCTGCGGTGGATCAGTTTGTAATGGGTGCACCACAAGTTAAAAAGGCAATCATACATTTGAATAATGGCAAGCAATTTAGTGTTGATGCGGAGGGGTTGACGAGCCAAAATATTTATGTAAAAGCTTCATTTTTAAATAGTATCAAGTTAAAAACGCCTTACATTTCCTATCACGCCGTCATGAATGGGGGCAAACTACATTCGAAAATGGGAAGGAATTCTATGCATTAAATCAATAAAACTGTTAGCCTGTTTGCAAAATATTTTAGATTTATTTCTTAATATTTATAAAAATCATAAAACGATTGCGTCGGCATGTATCATGAATTAGTCAAATTTCATGATGCCTAACAAAAGTTTAATACTAATATGTTTTTAGAAACATATAATTATAGTTATTTGTGAGTTATGGATAAGAATAAGTTTAAAGCTACTATTTGGGGTCTATTACTAACTAGTATCTATGTGTACTTGTTTTTTCTCTGTATTACAACAGTTGATAAAATCATAAAGCAACGGGAAAATACTTTAATATCTGGAATTTATCCTGATCTCATTGAATCCTCTGATCCTATTAAACCTTCATCGAATAATGCTTATGCAAATGCTAAAGTAGTGGTAGCGGGCTCTTACATTGAAAGAGTTACTTCCTTTGAATTGGCAAAATCAAAATGGGATTACGAATTTTACCAATGGTTCAAATGGGACCCCTCACAGATCAACTTTACGAATCTTGATTCTTTACAAAGAAGATCAGTTCTTCCAGTTAATCTTCCATTTAAGATTATCAATGGACATATACAGGAATCGGAAATTGTAGAATTTAATTTATCAGCCGACAAAAAATTGGCTTATGTATTATATTTTGTAAGGGCAAGTAGTACTCAGTTTTTTAGCCCCAATGCCTTCCCGATGGACAAGCATTTTCTTTATATTCCAATTGAACATGTTGATTTAGATGCAACTAAGTTGAAATTTATTCCCGATTTAATTTCTTCTAAAATCAGTAGTCGCGTTAAAATAAATGGTTATGTGAAAGGAGAGCGAATGGCTTCCTCAAGTTTACATTCCTATCAGTCTGCCTATGGAAATCCTGTAGAAAAAATGAATGCTACAAAAACTTTTAATCAATACCGATTTGGAATGAATATTGAGCGTGAAGGGTATGGATATTATTTAAAACTATTCACTGTATTATTAGTTTCTGTAATGATTGCTTTTTTATCTTTTTATGCAGAAAAAACAGATAAGCTAAGAATTACTGTCGGTGCCCTCTTTACAACTGCCGCTAACAATTATGTTTTAACGAGAAACATACCTGAGACTTCTTCTATTTCTGTGGCAGAGTTTGTAGATATTATAAGTTTGATTACAATTTTCATCATTATGTGTGATCAAACTATATTGAGGTATTACACAAAAGATAATAAGCAGTTGTCGATTTATACCCAATGGATTACATTTATTATAACATTGTTGTTTTATGTGATGATTAATATTACAATTCCAATTATTTCAAAATAATATGAAAAAGGTTATTTTATTATTTAGTATAGCTATTGCCATTTATTCTTGCAATTCGCAAAAAAATGATGCTGGGATCTCTGGTATTTTCAGAATTGAGAGCAAGAGCATTAAAAATCCAAAAGTTGATACATTTTATGCGGATCAAAATCAAGTTAAAATATATACCGACGATTTTTATGCCTATACCAATTTGCAGGATGATTCAACTGCTTCATTTGGAATTGGATACTATGAGGCTGATGGCAATCTTGTAAAAGAGCATAATATCTACTCAACTTCTGCATTAGACTCTCCCTTTGTTTTTAATCTTAGAATAGAAAAAGGTAGTCAAGGATATAAGCAAACAATTGATCAAATGAAGATTAATGGAATGCCAACCAAGCTTGTGGAGCAATATGTAAATATACCTACAGTTGGAAAATCGCCGTTAGATGGGATTTGGAAACTGAATCGTTATTGTAAAGTGATTAATAATGATACCATTGATGAAAAAAGGGTACAGTATAAAATATTTCATAAAGGTTATTTCATGTTTGTTCAGGATATGAAGAATCATATTGACAGTTCAAAACTCAGAAGTGGATTTGGGTTTGGTCATTTTGATTATCAAAAAGATAAAGTAGTTGAGACCAACCTTTTTTCTAATTATCCCTCAATTATTGATAAACAGATTTTATTAAAAGTAGACTTTAATGGTAATGATTCATTTTATCAAATTTTACCTTCTGAAGTTGATTCAACTCGTGTCATTGAATTTTATACCAGAGTGGAAAAAAACATAAAATAAAGAATATGTATGATTGTATCTTATTGGTTTCGCAATTATTCATTTACCATGAAATGCAAAACAATTTGTAACGAACCTCCTTGCTACAGGGGATTAAGATTATGAAATCCTAAATAAAGTTTATAAACTGATATATATTTAAAACCAAAAAAATAAATTTTGAAAAACGTCATTTGTATTATTCTGATCGCGCTATTATTTTCTTGTAAATATTCTGCTGGGGTTAATCATTCTGGTTCAGAAATTGCCAACGACTCAGCAATCATTAAAAAAGGGAAATACCTAGTAACAGTTTTAGGATGTAATGATTGTCATTCTCCTAAGATATTTACTGTAAATGGTCCTGTGATCGATTCGAATCTTTTATTGTCTGGATACCCTTCAGGTTTACCCATGAATGGATATGATAGTCTGACAGCAAAAAAATGGTTATTGTTTGATTTTAGTGGTTCTCTGGCTAAAGGACCATGGGGTATTTCTTTTGCAGCCAATATTACACCAGATTCAACTGGTATTGGCTCCTGGACAGAACTGCAGTTCTCAAATGCGCTGAGGAATGGGGATGCGAAAGGCTTAAAAAATGGTAGAAAACTATTGCCTCCTATGCCTTGGCGGAATTATACAGTTATGACAGATGCGGATGTTAAAGCAATTTTTTACTATTTAAAAAGCATTAAGCCAATTCATAATCTTGTTCCTGCTCCAATTAGTCGTTAATGATTTTTGATATTTGAAAATTACTAAATTGATCATTAGTGTTTCCCTAATGTGTTAATAATACATTTTATGAAAATTGGAAAACAAAATCGCAGCCAATTAATACTGAAATCCGGTTCATTAGAATTTCTAATTGAGATTGTAGCCTTGATTCGTCCAGTTAAATCCAAAGACATATTACAGGCTGAAAAAAAATTAAGGGATTTAATTCATGTTTTATCAGAAGATAAAGATTTACGATTACATTTTCGCGATACACTGATTAAAAAATTTGAATCTGTACAAATTGCAACTTCTTTATCTGAAAGTGGTATTATTCGTTCCAGAGGATTTATTCAGGAATTACTGAGTTGCATTTCTTATACTATTTTACCTGAAGCTTTACCAAAAGATGATTTTTTGTATTTAATCGAACAAATTTTTAATAAAAGAAGCGATTATGTTTGGGTGGAGGGAATAGATCGAAAGTATTGGTCAGAGTTGTTTGATTTGTTACAAATTGACGTTGGCTTTGTTGACCTGAATTTTACGGCACATTTCTGGAAAGCTTTACAAAGGCTTTCATATCAACTAGCCAATGCTTCATTGAATAAAGAAATTTCATTACACACCGACTTTCAATCTAAAAATTATTTTGTTGAACAAAATAAAAAATTGCTACAAATTGAATTACTGATAGAACAAGATTTTAATAAAAGGGTAGTTCAAAAAAGGTTACTTCAGTTTTTAAGTGAATTAAGAACCTGTAAAGAAAAAATAAAGGAGTTGCAAAATTCAAGAAATGAAAGAGGCACAAGTCTTGGGCAAACATTCATTTTTTTGAAAATGATGCAAGTTACAGACAGAATGTTATTGATAGTAGACATTCTGCTTCATGGGCATCGCTATAGGACTGCCGATTTTTTAAATTATTTTACAATTGTAGTCCGAAATCAGAATAATAAGAATAGTATTACACACTTCTATTCTCAAAGTATCTCATTGCTCGCTTATCAGATAGCAGAACACAAAGGCAGAAAAGGTAATAACTATATTGCTTTTGCGAGAAATGCCTACAGAAAATTATTTGTAAAGTCTTTGCAAGGTGGCTTTGTTGTGTCATTTATGTCGATGGTTAAATGTTTGATCATTCAATATACTGCGAAACCAATTTTGCAGGGGGTATTGTATAGCTTTAATTACGGGCTTGGATTTATGATGATTGATCAAACAGGTTCAACCCTGGCAACCAAGCAGCCTTCTTATACGGCTTCAACGGTAGCTAAATCCTTAGATAAAAAAGCAGTAAAAGGAAAGCCAAACTTGCACAATCTTTCTATCGTTATTGCTACTATTTCGAGATCAATGATCATTTCTTTTATAGGTAATCTTCTGATTGTTTTTCCCCTTGCTTATTTTATTGCTTATCTATACCATACCATTACAGGAAATTTTCTTGCAAGCCCTGAAGAAGCCATGCATTTAATTGCTTCCAATCATCCCTGGCAAACACTTAGTTTTTGGTATGCAGCTATTGCCGGGCTTTATTTGTTTTTGAGCGGATTGGTGGTGGGCTATGTAGAAAATTATATCCAATATGCTCGCCTGCCTGATCGGATTTGCCAACATCCCAGGTTAAGGGCAATCTTCTCAAAGAAAAAATTAAACAGTTTTGCTTCTTTACTTAAGCGGAAAGGGGGGGCATTTGCAGGTAGCATTTCTTTGGGTGTCATGCTTGGAATGACTGCACCGATTGGAAAACTGTTAAGCTTACCGCTTGATGTGCGCCATATTACGATAGGTGCTGGAAATACTGCCATCGGTTTTTTTACGCTTAAGGGAAGTATTTCTATATCATACATTTGTACAATCTTATTAGGACTTTCCATAATTGGGTTTCTCAATTTCTTAGTGAGTTTTAGTCTTGCGTTTTATGTGGGAGTGCGTTCAAGGGAAATTCAATTAAAGGAATACAGTGCTCTGCGTCATATTTTAATGAGGTATATAGTAAGATTCCCGGGTGATTTTATGTATCCACCTAAAAAACCGAGGTCTTTTGAGGAGCTATTCTAAAATTAGTTATTATAAAATCCATCTAAAACCCTCAAAACTACTTTTAAAATTATTCTAATATGGAACATAGAAATATAGAAAATGATGTTCATGATTTGATGCAGATCTGTATAAATAAGTTTGATTCATTAACAGATGGTGATTTAATTGAAGAATTTAGAAAGTCGCTAACAGGCAGATATGAAAACCTAACTAAAGAAGTGTATGAAAATACCTATTTAAAAAATTTAGAAATTCCTCAAATACAGTTATTTGATATTTTGGCAAATAGATTTCCTTTGGTTATTGAGGCTCAAAATATTATTGGAAGGGCGCTCATTGAAAGCATAAAAGAGAAAAAAAATATTACCATATTAGACTTAGGTATTGGAAGATGTATACAAGTTGAAAGACTATTGCACCTCATTAATAATGTTCCAAATATCCAATCAGTAACCCTAATTGGAGTTGATATCTCAGCTGATTCCATTGCTTTCTCGGGTAAGGTGTTAGAAGAAATTCAGAATAAATTACATTTTAAAATGGAGATTCATCTATTCAACAAAACTGTTGAAGATATTGAAGATTTAAGAATTCAAAGTCTCATACCGCTATCAAATGATTTTTTATTTGTGAATGCATCATTAACCTTGCACCATATTCAATCAAAAAACGATCGGCTTCGTTTATTCAAATTAGTCAGCTTATTAAAACCTGATCTTTTTACGCTGATAGAGCCCAATACTGATTTCTTTAATACAAATTTTGAACAAAGAATGGTCAATGCTTTTGAACATTTTGGGTCTTTGTTCAGTTTTATAAACACTTTGCCTCTTTTGACAAAAGAGAAAAAAGGATTGAAGTCTTTTTTCTCGAATGAATTATTTGATGCCTTAGCTATTCCGGAAGATGGTCGTTACGAAAAATATGACCTTAGTGAAAATTGGGTTTCACTTGGAACGAATTTGGGTCTTAAAGTATTTAAACTTGATTCTTTCTCAGACCAAACCTATATACCCGGAATAGAAATAGAAAATAAAAGTATCGATTATGTAAATTTTAAAGTTAACAACTCAAATTTATTGGGTGTGATTGCATTTAGTTCTTGATTGATTAATTAAAAGAGTCGATTTTTAAAATCCGAGTATGTTTTAGTAAAGAACAAAGAACGATTCAATGCAACCGAATTGAATACTACAATAAATCCTTCTTCATTAAGATGCTCTTCCCGAAATCTTCTGATTCCACGTTTGAAACTACCTGATATCCTTGCATCTCATAAAAATTGATGGCATTGATACTTGCATGTAAACTAATTGTTTTAATATTATTTTCTTTTGCAATTAATTCCAAAGTATTCATGATTTTTCTTCCGATTCCTGTTCCATGATGATGTATGTTCACAAAAACGGTACTTATAAAATCATTCAAGAGGCTGCCAATTCCTATTACTTTATCATTCATAATAGCTACAATCATAGTTTTATTGGAAGATTGCCGGATTAAATCATCTGCAGAATATATCTTAATTAAATTTTGTATGATCTGTTCTGGGTATTTTCTAGCATTGATAGTGAGCAGATTATTCCGGATAATTTCAGCAGCAGATGCAGCATCATTTGGTTCAAAATTTCTAATGATTATTTTTTTCATATTCTCAATGCCCCTAAATTATACTTATTTTAGATAAAATATCAGGTTATGAATTGGAAAAACACTGTTACAATTATATCGGGTGCAAGCTCAGGAATTGGAAAAGCAACAAGACAACTTTTACAATCTGAAGGAAGCATAGTTTACAATTTAGACTGTACACGCCCCCAAGAAGAAGATTTACATTTTATTTGCTGCGATATAAGTAATAGAATGGAAGTAAGTAGTGCTATTCAAAAGATATTCTTAAAAGAAAACCGGATAGACTTTCTTTTTGCTAATGCAGGTGTACACCTTTTTGCCACATTAGAAGAAACCAGTTACGAACAATTAGAATCAATCGTTTCTATCAATATTTTAGGCACATTTTATTTATTGAAGGAAATTATCCCAAAAATGAAACTGCAAAACAAAGGAAGTATAGTATTGATGGGTTCTGATCAATCTTTTGTAGGAAAAGGGAGCAGTGCAGTTTATGGAATGACTAAAGGTGCAATAGGGCAATTAACTAAAAGTACGGCGATTGACTACGCACCCTTTAATATCCGTGTAAACTGTATTTGTCCGGGTACCATTCAAACACCCTTATTAGATAAAGCAGTTGAACAGTTTGTTAAAAAAACTTCTCAAAATAAGGAGGAAGTATATGCATCTTTAAATACTATCCAGCCAATCGGAAGGGTAGGTAAACCTGAGGAAATCGCTAAAACGGTCAAATTTTTATTATCTGATGATAGCTCGTTCACCACTGGAAGTCTTTTTGCTGTGGATGGGGGATATACTTGCCAATAAAATTTAGTTTATATCCATCTTCTCTTCTTTATCCAAACTCATTTCATATAAGAGTGCTGTAAATTTCTTTGTAAAATCATCCAGTTCTAAAGAGTTTTGTTGTATATAATTCATTAATATTTTAAGCTCTTGGGAGTCAGGTGGGATTTTTGTGTAAACATTTGAAATGCCCAATAAATTAGTGATTGGTTTTCTCACTTCATGAGACAGCATACTCAATAATTCTTGCAGGTCTTTTAGATTTTTTGTTTTTTTTACTGTACTATTTTTTCTATCCGATATATGTGTACTAATAGAGAAATATTGTTGAATAACGCCTTTTGAATCAATAATTGGAGTTATTAGTGTGTCGAGCCAGAATTCTGTTCCGTCTTTTGCTTTATTTTTAAAATCGCCCCTCCATTCTTTACCTGCAGATATGCAATTCCACATATTTTTAAAAAAATCTTTCGAATGAAAATTCGAATTCATGATGACGTGTTTATTGCCAATCAACTCTTTTTCAGTCCATTTACATATTTCACAGAAACGTGAATTTGCATAGAGAATATACCCATTTATATCTGTTATAGAACAAATAGTATATGCATCAGTTGCATTCTTATAAGCTTTTAGAAATCCTTTAAGCTCAGAAGATGTATACTTCTTATCTCTCAAAAAATCTGTCATAAATCTATTTTAAGAATGTAGGGATTAGGAAAATATCAAGAAGTAATAAAGAAATGCAATGAAATAGTTTATAAATGCAATATGCCTCTAAAAGTAGAGGTTGTATTTCATTCCATTTAGGGTATATATGACCTTTTGTTATATTCTTCCCATTATTAGCAAATAAGTAAAGAGTTATATCAAAATAAAAGAAGCTTTGCAACTAGCGGAAAATGAAATGAGAAGCAGGGAACATAATTTGTACTTAATTGATTTTGGATTAAACCTTCGTCGGATCAGGAAGGCACACCACATCTCAATGGAAAATCTAGCCTTTGAATCTGATATAGATTATAGGCAAATAGGGAGAATTGAAAGAGGAGAAGTAAATACCACCATTGTATCACTATTGCGCATATCAGAAGTTCTTCACATAGATATTAAATTGCTTTTTAATTTTTGCATTTAATTAGGTATTAAATTAATTGAAAAAAAAATTCAAAAAAAATAAACTAAATAGGACATCTATTGCCTTGTTAGAACTACTAATGATGACCAATTTCGTTTGATGAGGTCTCCAGAGCAAGATTTGTTTTTAAAAGAGGTTGGATTAAATGTTCGTAGAATAAGATTAGAAAAATCAATTACCATGGAATCTCTAGCTTTTGATTCTGGAATTGATTTCCGACAAATTGGTAGAATCGAAAGAGGAGAAATTAATACTACTATATTGTCTTTATTTCGAATTGCCGAAACATTGCAGTCAGATATTTCTTGTTTTTTTGAATGAGTATATAATTGTTAAGCTGGTAAATATTTCTCTTTATCCCCAAAGCAGATAGTTTCCAAAAAATAATAGCAGAATTAGAGTAAATTATTTTATTTTATTAGAATAATTAACCTAATCCAACTATTTAAAAAGTAGTTGCGCAAAATTGTACAAGTTGTTTCTCCAGACAGGCCAGGTATGCCCCCCGGGATATTCACTATAGGTATATTTTATTTTCATCTCATCAAACTTTGTAATCATGAGCTGACAATTTTTATAGGCGATGTCTTCTTTGCTTCCCATTGCAATCCAGAATTGTTTTAAATTACTATTGATGGCATTGGCATTATCTTTCATAAAGTCGTATTGTTTTTGTGCCAATTCGTTTTGCATGGGTGTGATCCAACCTGAACTAAATACTCCTAAATAAGAGAACTGATCAGTGTGCTGTATGCCAGTATACAAGGTATGAATGCCACCCATGGATAACCCTGCTAATGCCCGATGATTTGCATCAGCTTTGATACGAAAATTATTTTCAACGAATGGAATGATGGCGCTATTGAGTTCTGATTCGAAGAGTTTAAGACCAGATTCCTCGAAAGCTGCTTTACTCATATTAGCATCAGGCATGACCACTATCATCGGTTCTGCTTTTTTTGATGCAATTAAATTATCGATGATCAGATCTGTTTTACCCTGTGTTCCCCAACCTGTTTCATCTTCGCCACCTCCGTGAAGAATATACAATACTGGATATTTCACATCACTGTTAGAATCATAACCAGGAGGAGTATAAATATTCATTTGTCTCCATGAATTAGTGACCTTTGAAAAATATCGTTTGATCCTGATATCACCGTGTGGTACATCTCTCACACTATAATAGCCACCCCCGGAAAATGGAATCTCAATGCCACTTGCCATTCTGCCCATACCATAGAAAGTCTGACTGGCAGGGTCTGCCAAAGCAACACCATCGATGATCAGTGAATAATAATGAAACCCTTCACTGATTGAATCTGTGGTAACTGTCCACAAACCAGAGGAATCCTTTACCATGTCATATTTACGGCCCAGATCAACCTGAACTTTTTTTGCTTCAGGTGCCTTTGTTTTGAAGATCACAGTTTGGTTTGCAAGGATTTGAGGATAATTACTGCCGCGAATATTTGTTTGGGCTGGAGCGCCCACTACAGGATATTTTGAGAAAGAAGATGTATCCACAGGTTTGAACAATAATTGTGAAAACATGAACAAACCATTCTTCCACACTTTAAAGTCGTGTACACCTGGTTCAATGAAATAGATATGAGGCACATTTGACTTTTTTAGATAATCATGAAGTCTGTAACTGAACCCGATTAATCCATCGCTTGCGCCACAAGAAAGATACAAGAGCTTAATTTTTTCTTTTGCTACAGCAGGGTTGGGTACTAATAGTTCTGGGGCTTTTGTATTGGGAGCAGATGAAAATCCTCCAATCCATGCGAACTGATCTAAGTTTCCCAAACCGAAGTTTAATGACTGTCCGCCACCCATCGATAAACCCGCAATGGCGCGATGTTCTCTGTCTTTTAAAACAGGATATGATTTTTCGATGAAGGGGATTAAGTCAACCAAAAGGTCTCTTTCGAAATCAGCGAATGCCTGCACTTTATCTGCAGCAAAAATATTCCCTATTGCTCGATCATCTTTCATCGCGCGTCCATTAGGCATTACCACAATCATAGGTTCGATTTTACCTGCGGCATTAAGATTGTCTAAAATTACTTGTGGACTACCTCCATTCAGCCATTCTTTCTCATCTCCTCCAATGCCATGTAATAAATATAACACTGGATATTTTTTCTTTTTAGAAAATCCAGGAGGAGTATAGATGATGGCTTTACGGGCTGTGCCAACTGTTTTTGAAGTATAAGTGATCGTATCAATGCTACCATGACTTATACTATCATGTACCACATCAAATCCTAATGCAGCGGGTTTTATTTCCTGAGAATGCACTGAATGGTTTAATAGAACTAATCCTATTATTACGAGTAAATAGTGTTTCATAAAGTTCTGCTTTGATGTATTGTATTTATTTAGTTATTGATATCAGTTTGTAATAGGCTTCTTTGGGTTGGTAGTTCCGGTCGAATAATAAGGGGTAATTGGTTCTGCCAAATATGGGCCAATTATTAAGCCATGATTGTTTATCATGCACGCCCCAGAATGTAACCCGGAAAACATCTTTTTTGTGCTTTTGGAAAAGGGCGAATAGTTGCACATAATCTTTCGTAAACATTTGCTCAACAGAATCAGGCAAACCAGTTGGGTAAGGATTGAAATAAGCATTGTTTTCTGCTTTCATATTTACATCAGCAGTAGTTACATCCCAGGGATTGGGCAATACGGTCAGGTCTAATTCTGTGAACATCACTTTAATTCCAAGTTTAGAGAATGCTTCAATACTCTCTTCAATGTCTTTAAATGGAACATGCCCCAGCTGCCAATGCCCTTGAATGCCTACGCCGTCAATTCTTACACCTGCTGCCTGAATTTTTTTGATCAAGTTTATCGCACCTGCTCTTTTCTGTGGCTGTTCAATATTATAGTCATTATAATAAAGTTCCGTTTTAGGTGCAGCTTTTTGCGCTATTCTAAAAGCATCCACCACATAATTGGGTCCTAGTTTTTGTAGAAAGATCGAATTGCGCATGCTGCCATCCTCATTCAGAGCCTCATTTACCACATCCCAGGAAAATATTTTTCCATCATATCTTGCTGCAATAGTACTGATGTGTTGATCAAGGAATAAACTAAGACTATCAGCACTTTGTATATTTTTTACAAATCCAGAAAGTTGACTATGCCATACAAGTGTATGGCCCATGATTGGGATTTTATTTTTATTACCATATGCAATCAATTTATCTGCCTGTTCGAAATGATAGGTATTCCAGGAGGGATGTATCACTTCACATTTCATGGAGTTCTCAGGGGTAATGGCATTGAATTCATGAGTAATGATTTTTGCTGCATTAGAATCCCTTTCTTCGATCTGAGAAGCATTCAATGCTGTGCCAATCATAAAACTATTTTTATAAGCATCCTTTAAGCTAATAGTTTGGGCGTAATTCTTTATAACAGAAAAACTAATTAATAAAACAAAAAATATCGGTTTGGTAGGAATTGTCATTCTCGAAATTTTAAGATATTTCATATAAGGAACTTTTTTCAGAAGACTTAGATTTGCTATCAATCAGTCAACAAGTCTTTAAAGTTAGATAATAAAATAAGTAATATTTCAAGGTTTTTTAGTCCTGAAATTTGGTCATAAATACATTTGTCAGGCTGCGTAATAAAAATAAATTGATAAATTGTATTGATATATTAATCAAATACAATTTATGTTGACTTTTAAAATTAAATTTTTACTCTTTTTTGTATTACCCTCTTTTAGCCTACTTGTACAAGGTCAAAATAATATCAGACCAAGAGCGTATTATTTTTCTATACATGGGAATGATTTCAATGATGGCACTTTCATTTCACCTTTTAAGACTGGCAATAAATTACAAGAATTACAATTTAAGGATGGGGATAGTGTTTTATTTAAATCTAATGAGGTATTTGTAGGCAGTTTTGTATTTGAACACATAAAATCAAAATTGTTAGTAACTTCTTATGGAAAGGGAAAGGCAACAATCAATGGAGGGAATAGCCAGGCAATTGTTTTTACAAGTTGTTCTAATATAAAAATTCAAAATTTAAATTTGATTGGTAATGGAAGGAAGGACGGGAATACAAGCAACGGCTGTTCTGTAGTAATTTCAAAAAATATAAGCTTAAAAAATATTAGCATTAAAGGCTTTCAAAAATCGGGGCTGTACATTTTCTCCTCTCATTTTATTCAAATAGATTCTTGTGTTGCAGAAAGTAATGGTGCTGTAGGAATCATGGTTGACGGTACAGATAAAAAATCTTCTACTAATATCAGCATACGTCGTTCAAAGGCCTACAATAACCCTGGTGATCCAACCAATTTCACAAATCATAGTGGTAATGGCATATTAGTTGGCTTATGTACTAAAGTAATCATTGATCATTGTGAAGCGTATGATAACGGATGGGATATGCCAAGAGTAGGAAATGGTCCTGTGGGTATATGGACGTATGAGTCTGACAGTGTTATTATCCAGCATTGCAGGTCTCATCATAATAAAACATCCAAAGGCGGTTCTGATGGTGGTGGGTTTGATCTGGATGGGGGAGTTACTAATGCAATTATTCGAAATTGTACATCCTATGAAAATGAGGGTGCGGGATATGGTATTTATCAATATGCAGGGGCTTCTAATTGGGAGAATAATAAAATTATTAATTGCAGCAGTTACAATGATGGTTTAAAATCAGGAGGTAAAGCTGCCGTTTATATCTGGAATAGTGCTCAGGATCAAAAGCAATTCAAGAAATTGCTATTTAAAAATAATACGATCATCAATAGAAATAATATTGTCATAAAATTTGACATACTTAGCAATCATGAGGCATTCAGTTTCGTCGGCAATAAATTTTTAGGCAAAGATTCTGTCATTGTATTTAATCAATTAAATGAAAAAGACAAATTCGAATTAAATACCTGGACCTCTTTACAGAGGGGAAAAATTGAAACTGATAAACTTTTAAATAATGAAATAATTCAACCAACGATTGATAATAATAGTCATAAGTTAAATGCACATGGTGCTGGAATCTTATACTATGATAAATTTTATTATTTATATGGAGAAATAAAAAATGGAAATACCTGGTTGGTGCCTAATCAACAATGGGAATGCTTTAGAGTTCCTGCAGGGGGTATTTCTTGTTATAAATCGACTGATTTGATC
Organism: Chitinophagaceae bacterium; assembly: GCA_947371755.1. Classification (GTDB taxonomy): domain Bacteria; phylum Bacteroidota; class Bacteroidia; order Chitinophagales; family Chitinophagaceae; genus Sediminibacterium. The sequence goes on along the minus strand of CANBQT010000040.1, from coordinate 296 downwards.
CATTGGACAAATCTTGGGGTTGTACTTAGTCCATCATTAGGAAATGCAACAAGTGATATAGATACTTCCAAAGTAATTGAAAGACCAAAAGTTATTTTTAATGATGTTACAAAACAATTTGTAATGTGGGTTCATCTTGACAAAAATGATTACTCCTATGCACATGTTGGTGTAGCAGTTAGTGATAAACCAGAAGGACCTTTTAGATTAGTAAATAGTTTTAAACCCAATGGAGAAGATTCCAGAGATATGACCATTTTTAAAGACGATAATGGAAAGGCTTATTTATTTAATGC
>CANBQT010000039.1 GCA_947371755.1 Chitinophagaceae bacterium | reverse complement strand
AAAAAAGGTTACAGCACAAATGTTGGTGATGAAGGTGGATTTGCTCCAAACATTCAAAGCAATGAAGAAGCTATTGAAACTGTTTTAGAATCCATCACACAAGCTGGTTACAAAACTGGTTCTCAAATTGTAATTGCAATGGATGCTGCAAATAGTGAACTGTGGGATGGTAAAAAGAAAAAATACGTATTCCACAAGAGCAATGGTAAAGAAATGAGCAGCGACCAGTTAGTTAAATTCTGGGAAAGCTGGGTGAAGAAATATCCTATCGCTTCAATTGAAGATGGTATGGCAGAAGACGATTGGAATGGTTGGAAAGCATTAACTGATGCTGTTGGAAGTAAGTGTCAATTAGTAGGTGACGATTTGTTTGTTACTAACGTTTTACGTTTACAACAGGGTATCGATAAGAAAATTGCCAATGGTCTTCTTGTAAAAGTTAACCAGATTGGTTCTATCACAGAAACCATCAATGCAGTTTCTTTGGCACAAAATAATGGATACAACACTATTATGAGTCATAGAAGTGGTGAAACTGAAGATACTACTATCGCAGACTTAGCTGTAGCATTGAATTGTGGTCAGATTAAAACTGGTTCCGCATCTCGTACAGACAGGATCGCAAAATATAATCAGTTGATCCGTATTGAAGAAGCATTAGGTAACACAGGGATCTATCCAAAGGGAAAGATCAAATTTGGTACTAAATAAACAGTTGTTTATAAGTTGACAACCTGGTTAGTTTGAGATTGTATTAATTTTAAAACCAGGTTGTCAACCTTTTTATATGATGCAGAAAATAACTAAAATACTAACAAGTAAATACGCGATAGCTGGCGCATTTTTTTTGGTATGGATGTTATTTGTAGATCAACGCGATTTTTTTCAACAGCAAGAAAGGAAAGCAGAGCTAGAAAAATTAGAAATGAAGAAGCGTTATTATCAGACTGAAATTGATAAAGCGCGTAAGACATTAACAGACTTACAGACAAACCCAGCTGCACTTGAAAAGTTCGCAAGAGAGCGTTACTTGATGAAGAAAGACGGAGAAGATATCTTCGCAATAGAAGATTCTACTGCAATAACAAAATAATAATACCCCTTTTACGTTCGGTCATTTTTTTTAATATTTCCTAAGGGAAATCGGTTTTGTTGGCAATATTCAAGAACTATCGCCGTTTTAAAAGAACCGTATCCTCTTAGAACAATGTCATATTATGAAAAAAATCAAAGAGGAGGATTTGATGAGTTATCTTTATAATGAAGCTTCACCCGCAGTGGTTGCTGCAATAGAAAAAGCGATGGTGGAAGATCCATCGATCAAAGAACAACTTGAATTGTTACAGTTTAGTATGAAGCATTTGGAAAGATTGAAATTAGAATCGCCAAGTGCAGAATCTGTTTTGGCAATCTTAAAATATGCAGCATTGCATAAGAAGCCCGAATAATTGGTTTGCTATCTTTAGAGGCCCTTAATGACAAAGAAAGAAAGATACCAGCAGGCGATAGACTATTTTGAAGAGCAAATACCTATTGCAGAAACGGAATTGGTATACGATAATCCCTTTCAATTATTGGTAGCAGTTATTTTATCTGCACAATGCACCGATAAAAGAGTGAACTTGACTACGCCGAATATATTTCGAAAGTATCCCACAGCTGATTTAATGTCGAAAGCCAGTTTTGAAGATCTATTTCCTATCATCAAAAGCATTTCATATCCTAATAATAAAACCAAGCACTTAATCGGAATGGCAATTATGCTCATGAACGATTTTAGTGGTGAGGTGCCCATGACTGTTGCAGAATTAATAAAGCTACCAGGCGTGGGTAGAAAAACAGCGAATGTTATAACCAGTGTGATTGATAAACAGCCCAATATGGCGGTTGATACGCATGTATTTCGGGTTTCTGCAAGATTGGGTTTAACTACTAACGCCAAAACAGTTTTAGAAGCAGAGAAACAACTCATTAAATATATTCCGGAAGAACTCGTGCATCGCGCACATCATTGGTTGATACTTCATGGTAGATACACTTGTTTAGCACGATCCCCAAAATGTGAGGAGTGTGGACTTAGTTCGATGTGTAAATTTTTTAAAAGTAAAAAGTAAAAAGTAAAAAGTAAAAAGTAAAAAGTGAAAAGTTGTAGGTAGATGAAATGGTTTCCCCTCCATCGCAGGCGATGGAGGGGATGCTGATGCCGGACTCGGCATTCAGCTGGGGTGGTTGATTACGATCAGATTATTTTTTCTTCTTCCCAAGAACCAAATCATAAGAATGATCAATCATTTTCTGAAGTTCCTTATTTGAAATAGAACCATCAATGATCACAGTATTCCAATGTTTCTTATTCATATGATAACCAGGAATTACAGCCGCATATTGTTCCCTTAATTCTAAAGCAAGATCAGGATTGCATTTTACATTAAACTGAAGAGGAAAACTATCGAAGCTTGTAAGCAAAAATATTTTCCTATTGATCTTATAGACCAAAGTGTCTGGTCCAAAAGGTTGTGTTTCTTCTGTATCAGGTTTACTCAATGTGTATTCCCTTAATTGTTCAAGGTCCATATACAAACATTATTCTATGATAATATCCAAATGACTCAAAAGCCCTTCCAAACTATCTTTACTAAAGCGAGCTTTTTTTATTTTATTGGTTGTTGGATTGATCGTGAATTGAAAGGATGTTCTTAAATCTGCTTTCTCTAAATTGGTGGCATCAAAAACTGCTCCTGCTAAATTGCAATTATCAAAAGTAGCTTGTATTAATTCAGCCATCGAAAAGTCGGTTTCCTGAAGATCGCAGTAACTAAATTTAGCCTGACGCATTTTGCGTTGATAGAAACTAGACAAATGCAAATTGCAGTTTGTGAATTTTGCAGCGAATAAAAAATCATTGCAATCATCAAATCGTAATCCTAATAATTTACAGTCATTAAATTGTACTTCTCTAAAAGCAGTGTTTACGAGTTTTGCATTACTAATATTACAACTAGAAAAACTGCAATCGGTGAACTGGCAATTCGAAAGATCTGCACCAGTTAAGTTGCAATTTTTAAATTCGCATCCTTCATATTCTGCAGTAGGAAAGGCTTTTGATGAGAAATCTAGTTTCTCAAAAACCTGGTCTTCGAAAATGGGATATGACATTATTTTGCGTTTGTATTTACCATCCAGTTGATTCCAAATTTGTCTGTCAAAGATCCATAATAAGAACCCCAAAAAACATCCTGTAATTCCATGGTCGGGATTTGTGAGAAGCGGTTGATACCCCCAATGAATTCTCCTCCGAAAATTGATTGATAAAATTTAAACGCTTCCTCTGTATAGTTAGGAAAGTTCAAATAAGTACTTGTTCTTGCCATGATTTAAATTTATTTGTTTAAATATATTGTTTTTCCAGTTTTTGCACTTCGAATAGCAGCATCGAGTATTTCCATTACTATCATATTATTTTCCAGAGAAGAAAGATCAAATGGTTGGGGGGATATTTGTTTGTTTATTACAGCAGCTAAAAAAGAAAAGGGGTCATTTCTTGGCGATTCAAGGTCTTTTAATGTGTTGATTTCTTCTTTGAAACCATCATAGCCTTCTGCCATGCGAGTGCGAAGCTGGTATTTATTATCGGCGAAAATTGCACCTGTTAGTCCATATACTTCCAGATCTTTTCTGCCAATGGGCCAATCCCAGGATCCCTGTATGATACTATTCGAATGATCGTATTTTAAAATGATAACTGATTCATCATCAACTTTAGGATTATTCTCTGCTTGTAATTGTTGTGTAATGGCAGTAACAGAATTTGGTTTTTTGCCCTCATTTAGCCAAGTACTTAAGTTAGTACCATAACATCCAAAGTCGGTGATAGCGCCACCTCCGTTTTGTATAGGATCTGTTAACCAATTAAAGAATTCGGAACTAATCGCAATTCTTTTTGGACCACGATGACCATCGTGGACCACTAACTTTTTCATATCACCTATCAAGCCTTTCTTTAAAAGTTCATTTGTTTTTTGGTTGCTTGGATACCAGGTTGTTTCATAATTAGTGAGTAATTGAACTTGGTATTTTTTTGCAAGGGCTTCCATTTTTTTAGCGTGTTCAAGATTCACGGCTAAAGGTTTTTCGACCATCACATGAATGCCTTTAGGAGCAAAAAATTCTACTACTCCTAAGTGTTCAAAGATTGATCCAAATGCACAAACTGCTTCTGGCTTTGTAGCATTAAACATTTCTGACATGGTATTGTAAACATGCTCCATTGGAAACCCATACTGCGTTGCATAACGCTTTGCCAGTTCCTTATCTGGTTCTACAATGCCAACTATCTCAATCATACCATCAATTGGCCTGCCTAAAATACCATGAACATGAGTATGAGTAAGCCCTACGATACCTATGCGTAAAGGTTTTTGTTGTGAGAAAACCTGAATTACAAAAAAAAGCAATCCGCAAAACAAACTCAGTCTGATTAATTTCCAATTCATTTTTAGTATTTAACGATTGGTAATTCTATATAACTCGCAAGAGTGTTGTTGCAGTGAATAGTTTCTGTGGCTTTTATAAAATCTTTTTCATTTGCTTCGAAAATATTAGGAATAAATTTTTGAGGATTTCTATCGATCAATGGGAACCAGGTACTTTGGATTTGAATCATAATTTTGTGCCCTTTTAAGAAACTGTGATTGATAGTGTGAAGATCAATCACAAACTCCTCGGCCTTTCCCGGAATTAACGGGGAAGGCGTTTCAAAACTTTTTCTGAATCGGCCACGTAGTACTTCCATCGTAACTGGTAATTGATATCCACTCATTGATAAATCTGATTGATTGAAATTGGGGTACACGTCAATAAGTTTCACGATAAAATCAGCATCAGATCCAGTGCTACTTGCAAAAAGATGTGCCGTGATTTTTCCAGTGACGGTGAGATCTGAGGTAAGACTATCCATCATAAAACTTAGAACATCAGGTCTTGTGCTCACAAACCTTTGATCTTCTGTTTGCCAAGGATACCATCTACTTCCTTCGCCGTATGTAGCTTCGATTGGAAGCGCTCGATAAGGTACAGGATGAGCAGGATCACTAGTATATTGTACAGAAGTTCCAGTTGTGGATGGCTTAGTAAAGCTTGCACTATAATTTGGCTGGCAATATAATTTTTGAACACTAGCTTCTTTTGGAGGCCACGTACTATAAGACTTCCAAATATTACTGCCAGTTTGAAAGCAATTTGCTTCTTCAAACTTTCCATCTCCTTTCCCTTTTAGCCAATAATCAAACCATTTCTTTTCATATGCATGAAACCATTCTGCTGTTTTGCTCCCAAAACTTATTTTACCTAAACTATCAGCCCTCTGACCTTCCCAACCTCCATGGTTCCAAGGTCCTAAAACAATAAAGTTTTTATTGGTTTTATCCTGAGCTTCCATATGTGCATATTGCACTTGTGGTCCATTCAGATCTTCCTGATCAAAGTAACCACCTACATGCATCATTGGGATCTCTGCTTTGTGTATTGATTTTAGTGTGGAAGCTTTTTGCCAGAACCAATCATAATTGGGGTGTTTAGTAAAATCATTCCAGGATGGTAAACGGTTATGATAATATTTTTCATTCACATTTTTCAATGAACCTAATTGTAAATACCAGTCGTATAAATCATATTTTGGAAAAGGGAAATCGCTATTAGTTGTCGCATCATTTTCAACCAGATAACTATATTCAAATCCATAACTTAAACGGAATGCACCATTATGATGAAAATCATCACCCAGAAACATATCAGCAGGAGAGGCTTGAGGCGAACTGGCTTTAAGTGCAGGATGTGGATCTACAGAAGCATCCAATGCCAGGTACCCAGGATATGAAACTCCATTGATACCTGCTTGTCCACTGTTATTCGGAATGTTATTTAATAGCCAATCAATGGCATCGTACGCATCAGTACTTTCGTCTGTTTTTGTTTTATCTAATAAATGATATAAGGGGCGGGTCATTTCAAAAGTTCCCTGACTTTTAAATTTTCCTCTTATGTCTTGAAAGACAAAGATATATCCCTCTTTGGCCATGGCTTTGAGTGAGCCCATCAATTTAATTGGAATAATACTATCTCCATTTGGCAGAGGGATGTCTGCCCCATATGGTGTTCTTTGTATTAAAAATGGACTAGGAGTTGGTGCGGCATTCGGTGTTAAAACCATCGTAAATAGTTTGATTCCATCACGCATTGGAATCATGTAAGTGTGTTTGGTATATGCGCTGATAGAATCCTGAGCATAAAATGCAGTGGATAGATGCTGTATTATGATCAATAATACAATGGGTTTGAATACTTTCATTTTGACTGATTTGTTTTGGGATAAGCCTTACAAACCAATATACAACTGTTGGGCGTACTGAGCAAGATTAAAAGTGATGACTGGAAGGTATTTTATTTGTTTCCCAACCAACTCTGCAAGATGTCTGATTGCTCTTTTGTAGGTTTTTGAATCTGATTTAAAGTATATGATTTCTTGCCTGTTTTTTCATCTGCTTTAGAAGTAAATTCCAACCCAGCATAATTCAAATAGGGCTTATAATCTAACTCTTTGGTGGTATACACATATTCAAACAAATCTGTTAAAGAGATACCGGCAATATTTTCACAAGCTTGCTGAAATTCGGCATCTGTAAAACCTCTATGTAATTCTTTATAATAATGCCAGTATAAATACCGCATCACATCATCGAGTGATTTTTGATTAGCAGTAGCATGACGTATGGCAAAATCAAAAAGAATCCCTACAACAGGTCCTTTATCATAATAGGAAATCGATTTATTAGCATCTGTTCCTTGTTTTCCAAATGGACCATCACTCCAGGTATCATAACTGGCCTGGGCTAAAGATTGATATAAGCGACCAGGATTATTTTCTAATGTATTGATATTGCTTTCAAAGTTATTATAAAGTGTAGACTCGTCTATGATGCCCGCCCGCTTTATGATAAGATATTCATAATAAACACTCAGTCCTTCGCTGATCCATAATAAGTTGGTTCTGTTTTCTTTGGTATAATCGAAAGGGCCTAACTCAAAAGGTCGTATGCGTTTTACATTATAATGATGAAAATATTCATGCGCTAAAAAGCTCATCATTCTATTTACACCTTTTTTAGTATTTAATTCCTTTCCATCAAAACTTACGGTGGTACTGTTCAAGTGTTCAATGCCACCTCTTCCCGGTCCAATTCCAATAAAACTATAGTGTTCATATGGTATTTCACCAATAAGATCACTTGCAGTCTTCACCATTTTCTCTAGGTTTTTCCTGAAAGCTGCATGATCAAATTCCCCCAATTTGTATCCGACAAAACGGTGCTCGATTCCCTTGATCAAAAATGGTTGTAATGATTCTAAAGCACCGATTAAAATAGGACTATCATAAAGGTCATCGAAATTTGGAGCTGTCAGTTCATTTTTCTTTCCAATTTTATTTGAAAGACCTGTGGCAATTTGATTCCATTGCTTAGGGGCATTGATTTTAATACTAATTGGTATATTTATTTTGCCATTAATAAAGGGGAAAGCTGCACCTGGAATAATATAAGCGCGATTGGAATCAACATAGCTATTGGCCACAAATTGTTTTTCAGTAAGTACATCGAAACTGCAATGAAAAGCTTTATTTTTTTGTATTGTAAAGATCCATTGATTGCCTTGTGTAGTGTGGATGATCCTTTGTTTCCCATTTTCTATGACCTTAAAATTTGTAACAAATTTTCCATAGTCTAAAATCTGATAATAACCTGGTGTCCATTTTGGCATGGTAGCCATAATAGTATCTGAGTTCCATCCAGACGCATCCAATTCGATATGCATTTGATGTGTATTCGGTGTTGGGAATGAGACAGTATAATTTAAGGATTGTGCCTCTGAATTTGTGCATGAAAAACCTGTCAGAATTACTTGAAGAACAGCAATGATTTGATTTCTTCTATTAGGCAAAAACCACATATTATTTCTCTTTTTTAAAAGTATAGAGATAAGGCGCCTTGTGAGCAGCTCCAGTTTTTTTTATGTCTACCTGTTTCAGGATATTTAAATTCAGCATCATCCTTTGAAAACTAGTTCTACGATACTTCACACCCAAAATTGTTTCATAGAGTTTTTGTAATTCTCCCATTGTAAATCGTTCGCCGAGGAGTTTAAACCCGATTAATTTTTTACTAAAGTTTTCTCTTAAAGTTTCTAAAGCTTTTTGAATCATCTTTTTATGATCCTGTATCATGGGAGGAATCTTATTAATATCATACCAGCCGCAATCGTCGCTCATCTCGTCTTTGGTAGGAACAGCTTTGGTATAATCTACAAGCGCATAGTAGCCAATGGATACAAATCTTCTTAAAAGAAAATGGTTCTTTGTAATCTTCATACCCCTGGCTTTCATGATTACTTCCATAGAATCGTCTTGTCGAGTGGCATCACCGAAAAGGTAAAATTGTTCGAGATAAATATTTCCTAAGCTGGTTCTATCTTGCAAGATTCTTTGGGCAGCTTCATTCACATCTTCTTCTTTAAATATAAAACCTCCGGGAAGTGCAAAACTATTAGTGTTTTTATATTGCAAAAGCAATACCATCATTTTGTTATCATGAAATCCAAAGATTACGGAATCTATTGCTAACCCAGGTAGGAAAGCTTTTTCAAAGTCGGACGACTCCCATTGCTTTTTGGCAATTTTTTTAATCATTCCGGTAAAGTAACAATTTATTGCAAATCCAGATAAAATTATATATTATTGTCTCTTAAATGAGACAATATGAAAAAACGAACAATTTACTTGCTGGCTTTTCTGGGTTTAGTACATTTTGTTAGTGCACAACTTCAAACAGGAGATAATGTTGCGGTTACTAATACCAATAGTGGTAAAGTGCGTGGTTATATTCACAATGGTGTGTTTACCTATAAGGGAATACCTTATTCAGAAACAAAACGTTTTGAAGCGCCACAACAGCCAAGACCTTGGTCAGGGATTCGTAGTTCCATGACCTATGGACCTGTAGCCCCACTGCCCACACCTACTACCTCAGTACAGGATGAAAGTGAGTTCGTTTTTAATCATAGTTGGGGCTATACAAGCGAAGATTGTATGCGTGCTAATGTTTGGACTCCTGGCATAAATGATGGCAAAAAGAGGCCTGTTTTATTTTGGATTCATGGTGGAGGTTTTACGGCTGGTTCATCTCAGGAATTACCTTCTTACGATGGAGAAAATTTAGCCAAACGTGGTGACGTTGTTGTGGTTTCTATCAATCACAGATTAAATATCTTGGGTTATTTAGATTTATCAGCATATGGTGATAAATACAAACACTCTGCGAACAATAGTATTTTAGATCTTCAGTTTGCTTTAAAATGGGTGAAAGATAATATTGCCAATTTTGGAGGAGATCCTGATAATGTTACCATATTGGGTCAGTCTGGGGGAGGTGCAAAAGTGAATACCTTAATGGCCATGCCAGCAGCACATGGATTATTTCATAAGGCAATTAATCAAAGTGGTGCATTTAAATCTGTGATGCGTAATAAAAAAGCCACACAAGAAGTTGCAGCCGAATTGTTGAAAGTCTTGAATATTGATGCTTCTCAAGTTGATAGTTTGCAGAAGATTCCTTTCCAGGTTTTAAGTGATGCAGGTGCAAAGGCATTGAAAAATGTAAATGATCGAAATAAACAAGGAGGCTCTCTTTTAGCACAAGTAAGTGCGGGCTGGAGTCCAAGTGTGGATGGTGAAGATCTTCCATATCAAGTTGGATCAAAAGAAGCCTTAGCATTATCCAATCAAATACCGCTGATGATTGGTACTGTGAAGAATGAATTTATGCCTTCCTTGTTTACTAATATGACGCATGCTACCAAAGAGCAGGTATTGGCATATATCAAAAAACAACAAGGGGATAAAGCTGATGCTTATGTGGCAGCTGTGAAGAAGGCCTATCCAAATGACACATTGGCTTCAGATTTAATGGATGTAGATATCATGTTTCGTCCAGGTGCAGTAGTACAGGCAAAAGAAAAAGCAGCATTAAATGCAGCACCTGTTTACATGTATTTGTTTACTTATCAGTCGCCAGTAATGAATGGAAAATACAAAGCCATACACTGTAGTGAAATCCCTTTTGCATTTTATAATGTGGCTCGTTGTGAAGAAATGACCGGGGGCACCAAAGAGGCTTTTGAATTATCAAAAAAAGTGAGCGATGCCTGGATCAATTTTGCACGATCCGGAAATCCAAACCATAAAGGGTTACCAACATGGCCCAAGTTTGATGCAAGCAAAACAGCCACCATGCACTTCGATAACAAGTGTGAAGTATTGCCTCAGATGGACAAAGAATTGTATGATTTATTAGGACTTTAGGATTAGGACCGATGGTCATAAATTATTGATTAAAAAAACTAACCCCCTCTCGAATATCGGGAGGGGGTTTTTATTGCTCGCTATTTGTTAGATTTCTTTACGTTTTATTCTTTTGAAAACCTATCAATGCAAATAATAAGGAAGCTAGTAAGAAACTATATGCTGTTGCACGGTTGTATACTTCACCTTGAATATTTTGATTTTGTAAGTAGTGCTTAATGATTTCTCCAACAGTATAGTTTAGCACCACTCCAAATAAAAAAAAGGCAGCAGCACCTGTATACCATTTGTTTTTTAGGTGCAAAAACAAGAATAGGAAAACACCTAGTGTTACAATAAGGCTAACAGAAAGTGGAATTGCTAATGGCCAAAACCATTTACCATCACCGCTTAAAACTGCAATCAAATACAAAAAGGGAAATATTGAAAAACTAAATCCGATAAATGAACCCAATAACCTGTATTTGGGTAAATCTGTAGGTGAAAAAGTTGCCCAGATCATTAAGAGGGCACCAATTGGGTAAAGCGACCAGCTTAGTGTTTGATTGATGGAATAATTTATAATACTCAATATGGCAATGAGTGCCAAAATGATGGAACTGAAAATGATTAGTCCTTTAGTTTTTGGCTGGCTTGATACTTTCATATTAAAAAGCTAAATGTTAGCATGAAGGTTCTTTTCATGTCTAATACTTGTTTATTTTATGTAATATTAATTAAAATATTATACGGAATGACAAAATACAGCATGCTTATTTTTTTGTGTCTATATTCTGTTCAAGGTCAATCTCAGAAAGTTATTCCTACAGATAATAACCAAATAAATGGAATTGATACTGTTGTACATCAATCCGTTCTGCCCTTTATTAAACAGCAGTCTAAGGTTGGGATCTCTATTGGGATATATAACAAAGGAGAAATTGCCAATTATAATTATGGGAGCACTCAAATAGATAAACAAGAATTGCCCACCAATAGAACGCTTTATGAAATTGGCTCTATTTCCAAAACATTTATGGGAACCTTGTTAGCGAAAGCGGTGAAAGATGAGAAGCTTAAAATGAATGATGATATAAGATTGTATCTGGAAGGCAGTTATCCGAATTTAGAATTTAAGGGATCCCCCATTCGTTTATATCAATTAGTGAGCCATATTTCGGGACTCCCATTTTTTATGCCTGATAGTCCCAATCTATTTAAAAATCCCAACTATGATAGCTTGCCATTTGTAATTACACGCATGCAGCAAAATTATTCTAAGCAACAATTTATGAATGACTTACACCAAGTAAAATTGGATACTGTTCCGGGATTTCAATTTCATTATAGTAATGCTGGAGCTCAATTATTGAAATACATTTTAGAGAAAGTATACAATAAACCTTTTGATAAAATTTTAGAGGTGAATATTTGCAGACCATTAGCAATGGGAAATACCAATGTGATTTTTGAAAAAAATAATACTAGACTTTTAGCGAAAGGGTATGACGAAAAAGGCAATCCAATGCCTTATAATCCACCCATGCTTGATGCGGCAGGGGGCATCTATTCGAATATAACAGATATGCTTTACTATTTAAAATTTCATTTAAATGAATTGGATGAAGTAGTAGCCCTATCGCACATGATCACTACAGGTAAAATAAATGGCTACGCTGTTGGATTAAATTGGCAGGAGAAATTAAATACAGAGAGGAAGAGAAAAATATGGCAAAGCGGTGGAACTTTTGGTTTCTCTAGCTATTGTGTGTTATATCCTGATTTGAATATTGCAATTGTTTTATTAACTAATGAATCGGATAGAACTGCACAGAGTGAGTTAGAAGAAGTTGCGGATAAAATATTTCACAAAATTTCTAAATAATAATTCTATTTCAATTTACTTTCTTCCTCTGCTAAATGTTGTAGAAAATAACAATATACTTGTTGTCCTTTTCTGAAACTCGACAACCGAAAAAATTCATTTGATGCATGCCATTTTTCATCAGGCAATTCAAATCCTAAGGAGTATGCATAAACTCCTAGGGTTTCCTTGAAAGAAAGCATGGCACCACCGCTGCCACCTGTTGCCATTTGCAAAGGTTGTTTGCCGTATACAGCTGTCAATGCATCAGCTACATATTGGTAACCTTTAGTATCGGTTGGGTACTGCATTGGACTTGCATAGCCTGGTCTGTATTTAAACGAAACAGATGCGCCTGCTGGACATTGCTTTTTGATATGCTTTACAATCAAATCAACAATCTCTTGTCCATTCTGATTATTGACCAAACGACAGGTGATTCTTGCCATAGCGTGACTAGGAATAATATTCGAATGACCTTCGGCAGCAGTATAGCCACCTTGCATTCCAATAATTTCCAACGTTGGACGATACCAAATTCTTTCTTGAGGAGTGAAAGCTGGATCACCTACTTCTGCTGTAGTTCCTAATATTTTCATATCGGTGGTTGGATCATATTGAATCCTTTTCATCATTTCTTTTTGAGCGGCTGTGATAGGTAATACTTTATCATAAAAACCCTCTACAGCTACATTGCCTACTTTATCATAAAGTGAACTAATGATCTGTGACATGATCAAAACAGAATTTGGAGTTTTGCCTCCGAATTGTCCCGAATGAGCATCACTATTTGCGGTTTTCACAGTAAACTCTAATTGTGCTGCTCCGCGCAGACTCAAAGTAATGGCTGGGTCAGTTTCGCTGTCTTGAATATCATCAGCTGTAACGGCAAAATCAGTTTTTAAAAGTTCTTTATTATTTTCGAGAAACTTTTTAAAATTCGGACTACCAATTTCTTCTTCACCTTCAAACAGAAATTTCACATTCACAGGTAATTTCCCATCAGTTTTTAATATGGCTTCAATGGCACATATTGCTGTGATCACACCACTCTTATCATCACTTGCCCCACGACCATAAATTTTGCCATCTTTAATAATTGGTGAGAAGGGAGGATTATCCCATTCAGATTCATTGACTGGTTGCACGTCGTAATGACCATAAATTAAAACAGTTGGTTTGCCAGGTGCTTTGTCCCAATTAGCATACACTACTGGATTCCCATCAGTTGTTAATTGTTTTGCATTAATAATCCCGATACTATTTAATTTGTTTACAATCCATGTGGCTGTTTTTACAACATCTGGTTTGTTGGTGGGTATCGATGAGATACTAGGGATTGAAACCAACTCTAAGAACTCTTTTATATGCCTATCGTTATTGTCATCAATATATTTTTCGTAAGAAACAATTGAGGTTTTTGTAGATTCCTGATTTATTTTTTTTGAAATAGACTTTTGTGCAATGGAATTTGAAAAAGTAAAAAGTGATAAGCCCAATAAAATGGGGTAAGTTAATTTATCAATGTAATTCATTTGTATTATTTATTTCTATCGATGATCAATTTATAAGCTAAGATACTCAATGCTGTTGCAATTCCTACGAATGTAACTCCGAATGGTAAGTGAAGGCCATTCCAGTGATTTCTGCCTTATTAAATACAATCAATGTATTGTTTTTAAATTCGGCAAACTGCACAATTTCAAATGCATGTTTGTATAACATTTTTAACAAAGTTGATCTTGTCATAAAATTTGTGAAGGTCAAAAAAAATGGACAATACAATATACTGAAGTTTCTAATATATAAAAGGCGTTTAATTTAGTTTTATAAATGGGTTCCTCAGCTATTTTGAACAATCATAAAATAGATTGGCATGCCAATAGTGATATTGACAGGAAATGTAACAGCCAGTGCCATAGGTAAGTAGAGGCCTGGATTAGCTTTTGGAACTGATATTTTCATGGCAGCAGGAACTGCTATATAAGATGCACTCGCTGCTAGAATAGCGAACATAAAGCGATTAGAAATATCGTGAGTGATAAATCCACTTAGGAGGGCAAATACAGAACCATTGAAAAGTGGAATAGCTATAGCAAAGAGCAATGGAAACCAACCTGCCGAAAAAAAGTCCTTTAGTTTTTTGCCACTTGTAATACCCATATCCAAAAGGAATATGGCAAGAAACCCTTTAAAAATGTCATTGGTAAATGGTTTAATACCTTCTGCCTGTTTAGCACTTGCTAAAAAGCCGATCACCAAACTTCCAAGAATCAGTAATACACTTCCATTAGTTAAGGAATGCTGAATAGCAGCATTCTTTTTTATACCCTGTGTGTCTAGTTTATTAAAAAATGAAATTAAAACCAATCCCATAATAATAGCCGGGGATTCCATTAAAGCCATGATTGCAACCATTTGGCCATGAACTGTTATTTGATTTGATTCTAGATAAGAAACAGCAGTAACAAATGTAACAGCACTTACAGAACCATAAGCAGCTGCAATGGCACCTGCATCAAAGACATTCAATTTCTTTCTCAATATAAAGAAAGTGTACACCGGAATAACTAAGGAGATCCCAATGCCAAAAAACATGGAAAGTATGATCTCAGTTGTAAAAGACTCGTGGGATAATTCTTGTCCCCCTTTGAAGCCAATTGCAAATAATAAATACAGAGAAATGAATTTTGAAGAATTAGCAGGAATTTCCAGATCGCTTTTTACATATACTGCAATAATGCCCAACACAAAAAATAGTAAAGCTGGATTGGTCAGGTTTTCAGTGAGTAGATTAAAATTCATTAATATTTCATTTTTGTTTTTCTGAGAAGGAAATATGGATAGTAGAATGAATATTCAGATTCAAATTGTTTGCTTTCGCTTGGTCAATTATTTCCTTCATCTTTTCAAAATCGTGATTCAGATCGGCCATTCTTTTCACAGAATGTGCATCATCTTTTCCAAATCGCTCTTGTGAGCTAAAATTTTTCATACTATGAAAATGGATCTTGGTGCTTATGATATTCAATAAAATCTCTTTGGCATCTATTTCAGAGAAAGTACCAACAATGAGTGTTACCTGTTCTTCATTATTCATTTAATTCTATTTTAAGGTTTATGTAGTTTATTGCCCCTGTCCCAATGAATACCCTGCTTTGCCATCAAAGGAGTATAGATTTTCAGTTTTAATTGTATCTATATTTTCAATCATACATTGTTGTAAAAGTGTTATGATATTTGCTTTAGTTATTTCAGTGCTATCTGATTTTTTAAACCGGCATCTCCAGTGGTCGGTGCAAAAGGTTTCTTTAAATCCATCTGGCCAAACCTTAATGCCTCTATTAGTAATTATATTCAGTTTTATATTATTTTTATTTTCTACTAGCATCACTTTTTCTGCCAATTCATTAGGATCAGATCCATTCCAATGAACAAATACATCTACTCCCACCAATTTTTTATTGGCAGCTGGCTTACGAACGTATTTGGGTAGTTTTAATTGACTTTGATTTTTATATATCACAGGTTTAAACAAAGAAGGTGTTTTACCTAAGTTTGAGATTACTGCTTGTGCAAATTCTTTAGTCCCAACTTTTTGTTTGCTTGTTCCTTCTTTAAAAATATCATTGGTATGAATCCCCTCTTCAATAGTTTTTAGCCAGGCATTTTGCACTTTTTCAGCAATTTTAATCTGGCCAATGTGGTTCAGCATTAAGATGGCCCCTTGAATTAAGCCAGAGGGGTTTGCTACATTTTTTCCAGAAATGGTTGGCGCAGAACCATGGATTGCTTCGAACATCGAGCATTCTTCTCCAATGTTAGCAGAACCAGCTAAACCAACAGATCCTGTAATTTGAGCTGCTACATCGCTAAGTACATCTCCATATAAGTTGGGCATTACGATAACATCAAAATCTTCAGGTGTGTCTGCCATCTTTGCGGCACCTATATCAACTATCCAATGTTCATTCTCAATTTCAGGGTATTCTTTTGCTATTTCATCAAAAATCTGATGAAACAAACCGTCTGTCTGTTTCATGATATTATCTTTTGTAAAACAGGAAACTTTTTTTCGATTCTGATCTTTGGCATATTCAAATGCATAACGAATTATTTTTTCGCAACCCGGTCGGCTTATTAGTTTTAAACATTGCACCACTTCATCTGTTTGCTGGTGTTCAATGCCTGCATATAAGTCTTCTTCATTTTCTCTAACGATTACCATATCCATAACAGGATGCTTGGTACTTACAAATGGGTAAAGACTTTTGCAAGGCCTAACATTGGCGTAAAGTCCAAGGAATTTTCGGGTACTCACGTTTAAACTTTTGTAACCGCCACCCTGCGGGGTAGTAATTGGAGCTTTTAAAAACACTTTATTTTTTCTAATTGTTTCCCAGGAGGTTAGAGAAATACCAGAACTATTACCCGATAGATATACTTTTGCACCTACTTCAATTTCGTCAATTTCAATTTGGGCGCCTGCTGCAAATAGTATGTTTAATGTGGCATCCATAATTTCAGGGCCAATGCCATCGCCCTTTGCTACAGTAATCCTTGTCATAGTCATAATTTTTTTAATGACTCAAAATTGAACATTTATTATATAAATAAACATTTATCTTTATAATGTAAACCATAATAAAAATTTATGAATTATACGCTTAATCAGTTGCAGATATTTTTAAAAATCGTACAAACCGAAAGCGTTACTAAGGCTTCTGAAGAATTGCATTTAACCCAGCCTGCGGTTTCTATTCAACTGAAAAACTTTCAGGATCAGTTTGATATTCCTTTAACTGAAGTAATTGGCAGAAAGATTTTTATAACTGATTTTGGAAGAGAAATCGCAGCGGCAGCAGAAAATATTATAAATCAGGTATATGCCATCAATTACAAAACGCAAGCCTACAAAGGTCAATTAAGTGGTCGTTTAAAGATTGCTGTAGTATCAACTGGGAAATATGTGATGCCTTATTTTTTGACAGATTTTATGAATGAACATGCTGGCATTGAATTATTAATGGATGTGACTAATAAGAGTAAAGTGATCAACAGTTTAGAAAACAACGAAGTAGATTTTGCTTTGGTTTCAATTCTACCTCAGTCTCTTCAAATAGAAAAGCTTGATCTTTTACAGAATAAGTTATTTCTGGTTGGAAATAAAAAGCCAAAATTCAAAAAAGGAATATCGACAAAAGGCCTGTTTCAAAATCTGCCATTGATTTTTCGGGAAAAGGGTTCAGGCACGAGACAAGCTATGGAAGTATTTTTTGAAAAAAGTAATCTTACAGTAATTAAGAAAATGGAACTTACTTCAAACGAAGCTGTGAAGCAGGCTATATTAGCTGGATTGGGATTTTCAATAATGCCTTTGATTGGCATTAAAAACGAATTGCATGATCAGGAACTACAGATTATAGATGTAAGGGGGATGCCAATAAAAACAACCTGGAGTTTAATCTGGTTAAAAGGAAAAAAACATTCTCCTGTTTCTATTTCCTATTTGGAATACCTTAAAAAGTCGAAAAATCAAATTGTAAAAGATACATTCAGCTGGTATGAACAATATTAATGTGTCGTTTTTTTTGATTTATGCATTTTGCATTTATCACTACAATATTTTACATCATCCCAAACTTTCTCCCATTTCTTGCGCCATGAAAATGGCCTGTTGCAAACCACACATACCTTCTGAGGTAAAAATTCTTTCTTAGTATTTTTCATACTATTCTTTTAGAGTGAGGAACTATTCGATTGTAGGTTTTGCATAAGGTAAACGACCAATGGGCTTTGGTACAAAGTATGCATCCAGTCCCTGACTGATTAGAACTTCTGCAACTGATAAAGCTACATATCCGTCTAGACCAACTAATGATGCATCTATTTCAACCTGCATCACGCTGCCAATAATCAGCACTGTACCATTCAAAGTAATTGGGATACTTTGTTCATACTTCATAGCAATTTTTACTATTGCTTCATCTACAAAGGGGGCATAACATAGTGGTTCATATTTTTCTTGGAATCCTACTTTTTCAAATTCGGAAACCCCTTTATCGTAACGGGCAGAAGTTTGATGGGCTTTTTTGTATAGAGAGGCTTGAATATAGTTTAAGGTATATTCTTTGGTGTCTAAAATATTTTGCAGTGTGTCGCGCTGCACCGTATCTGGTCTGCTCATTAATCCAAATAGAGCTGGGTTTGCTCCAAGATGAATGAGCGAATTAAAGATGGCTAAGTTTGACTTGCCATCTGACGATTTTGTTCCCACCAACACTGCCTGACGGAAGCCCGCTAATGAATTTACAAAAGCTGTTCTATAGCGTTGTTCTAATTGTGAGATATCTTCTCTTTTTAAGATCACGATACAATTTTTAAAGGTGTATTTTTTTTTCTATTTTTTTCCAATATGCAAAAAAGGATGGGTAATATCCTGAAACCTCTTTACATATCCAATCCCTATCTTCTTGATTTCCGATATATCCCAAATTAAGTGGATGTTCCTTATAATAAATATTTTTTAAGTGATAGGTGTTGATCAGGGATTCAAAAGAACCAGTATATACCTGAATGCCAGAAATGATTTGACCTAATTGCAGAGTAAAATTTATGCAATGCGAACTAACTGGATATGTGGCAAAGAAATCTGGTTCAAGTAATAATATTCTGTTTCCTGATTCGCCAAGATGCCAATTCGGATCTAAGTTATAATAGTTATAAATAAATGTAGGCTGATTAGAATTTATTTGAATAGTGGTTGGTTCAGGTAGCTTACATGTCAGCGGAAAATTTTCAACTATTTTTAGTGCATCTGTGGATTTGTTTTTCTCCAGCATTTCATATGGAAGATCTAGAAATGTATTTACCTGATTGCTGTGAGTATATTTATTGATATTTTCCTGGTTGGCGTAATATTTCTTATTACTATTTGCTCCTGCAACCCATTGCCAGCTGCATGCATTACTTGCCCAATCTCCATCTAACAAATGATAATACATCCATTGAGCAGGATGTAACCAATGTGAATGCGCAACATTGCAAATCAGTGATGCGGTATACATCCTGCAATGATTATGCATATAACCTATTTGATATAGTTGTCGTATGGCAGTATCAATCCCTTCTATACCTGTTGATGCATTTAAAATATCTGACGATATTCCGTTATTGGTAATGTTACTTTGAGGATTTTTAATATCGCTACTTACATTCTTTATTTGTGCAACTCTTTGAAAATAATCACGCCAGCATAATTCCTTTACAAATGATTCAATTTCTTTTAAAGTATACCCTTTTTGTAAAACACTATTTAATACCTGTTGTGTGCTAATTACACCTCTTGAAATATATGGGGACAAATATGTTACAGCACCATCGATATAATTACGAGTTTGAGCATATTTTATCGGATTGATAAGATCTATTTTTTCAAGAATTTTTATATAATCTGTTTCAAAAGAAAATTCCATCAATCTAATATTTTCAATTTATTTCTTTTCCAATTCACAGTTACGGGTGATCCTTCCGCTACTATCACAGAATCTGGTGACTGATGATTAAGAAATGAAAAACCCTCTCCATACATGGATTTAAAATCACAAATAATTGAATAGTCAATTATTTTGTTAATACGCCATCTGGGATGATTTACTTTATATTCTTCGGTAGTGGTACTATTTATTTTTGTGTAACCATAATAGTGTTCAAAAATAAATTCTTCTAAACTTCCCGTTAACATTTGCTCACTTTCTTTAGCAGCAGAAACAGTTAAACGACTCCACTGTTTATTGCTTTTCCAACTATATTGTATGTTTTTTGTTTTTCCGGAGTTGTCAATTACATTTTTGGTAGGGATAGCTGTATAATGTTCTTTATATAATTTGTTGGCCAACCAGGCTACAATTTGATAAGGGACCGTTTCATTGATAAATACGACACCTCGTTTTATGGTATCACCTTCTATTCTTTTTACATAAAAACGGAGATTGATCTCTTCAAAAGTTCCAAGAAATGGGATGGGGATATGAAACAGGCTCGTTTTTTTAAACATAAAACCTACGAGGCTAACGTAGGTTTTATTGTTATAAGTATCTAATTCAACACCATTGGGCAAAAAAGGCAAAAGTACTTCGGGATTAACCGAATAGTTAGCCATGATCAAATTTTCCCAACGAGCTGATAAAAAAGTATCGGTCATATATAATAAACAATACAAGATCGATTTAGTTCGACCGGGTATTGTTTATTGTATTGTAATACTAGCAGTTTGATGGATCTGAGCTGATGAACTTCCCACCAATATTTTATAAACCCCAGGTTCTACAATCCATTTTGAAGTTTTAGTATCGTAATAAGCAAGGTCTTTTACTGGGATGCTCAATTTCACTTCTGTACTTGCTCCTTTATTCACCAAAACCTTTGTAAATGCTTTCAATTCTTTATCGGCACGTTCTATTTTTGAACTGGGTTTGCTCACATATAATTGAACAATTTCTTTGCCAGTAAAATTACCTCTATTTGCTACTTGAAGAGTAGCAGTAATAGTTTCGTTCCCTGTATAAGAAGCTTTATTTGTTTTTAAACTGGAGTATACATAGGAAGTATAAGACAAACCGTATCCAAATGGATAGAGTGGTGTGATCTTTTTCGTGTCAAACCAACGATATCCAACTAATATACCTTCTTTATAATTAACTACAGCATCACCAGGATAGGCATTTAACGCATGAGCTGGAGATTGCTTTAGATCAGCAGGAAAAGTAAAGGGCAATTTACCAGATGGATTTACTTTACCGGTTAACACATCAGCCAATGCATGGCCATTTTCAGAACCATTATACCAACTCCAAATAATAGTATGGCATTGTTGTTTGATCTTATTGATATCATAAGGAGCACCCCCAATTACAACGATGATAGTATTTGGATTGGCAGCTAAAACAGCATCTACTAATTGTTGCTCGCCAAATGGAAGAGATAGATCTGGTCGATCTCTGCTTTCACTTTCATAATCACGATTACCGCCTACAAATAAAATAGTTAACTCAGAAGATTTAGCCAAAGTTGCTGCTTCTGCAATTAGTGCAGGATCTGCCTTTGAAGTTTCAATAGCATTTACGTTTTCTTTTGATTTTACAATCGCACGATATCCTTGTGCAAATTTGATAGAAGTAGTTTTATCCAGTTTATTTTCTAATCCCATTAAAGGGGTTATTTCATATTTCGCTTTTACACCCGCACCAAATCCACCGAGGTGATTCGTACGAATTGCATTATCACCAATCACTGCAATGGACTTAATTTTCGCAGGATTTAGCGGTAACATTTGTTTATCATTCTTTAAAAGAACCACAGACTCTGCTGCGATATCATAAGCAGTTTTACTATGTGCTTTGGTATTGATACTACCGGTTGGAGGGTTCACACTTAATGTGGTATGATACATCACCCATAAAATTCGTCCCACTTTCTCATCGATGGTTGCAACACTAACTTTTCCTTCTTTCACAGCTTTCAATAATGGGTCTGCAAAATAATAGGTGTTATATGGAGGTCTGGAACCCATTTCCAGATCCAGACCATTGTTTGCAGCTGCAACAGTGCTATGGGTTCCACCCCAATCACTGATTACAATTCCTTTAAAACCCCATTGACCTTTCAAAATAGTTTTAAGCAGGTATTCATTTTCAGAGCAGTATACACCTCTCAATTTATTATAGGCACTCATGATGGTCCAGGCATTACCTTCTGTGATGGTGGCTTTAAATGCAGGGAGATAAATTTCCTGCATGGCGCGTTCGTCAATTTCAACACTCACCCTATCGCGTTCAATTTCCTGGTTGTTTAAGGCATAGTGTTTAACACAAGCTGCTATATTCTGACTTTGTAATCCCTTTACTGATTGAACAGCCAGTCTTGCATTTAAGAAAGGATCTTCTGATAAGTATTCATAAGTTCTTCCGTTTAATGGAGTACGTGCAATATTAAAGGCAGGAGCCAGCATGATATATTTTTTTCTAGCTCTTGCTTCTTCGCCCACATCATGGCCGTATTGATATAAAAGTGATGGGTTCCAGGTTGCTGCCATAGCAGATCCATTGGGGAAGAAGGTAGCTGAATCGGTTTTTAAATTAGCAGATCCCCAACCTTCCAGAACATCTTCACGAACTCCTAAAGGGCCATCATCCGTCATCAACCCAGGGATATTTAAACGGGGCACCCCAGAAGTTCCAAAAATCCCATTCGCATGCAGCAATGCAATCTTCTCTTCGAGGGTTAGTTGTTTAATTACCGAGGCAATTTTTTGAGCAGATACCTCATCCTTGCTTGTCTGTGCAGACACAAAACAAGTAGGAATAAATAGGATCAGAGAAACCAAAAATGGTAAAGCATGGCGTTTCATAAATGGCAATATTTAAAGTTGAAGGTTTATAATTGAAAGAAAAATGAAGTTAAGTAGTGATAGGAATTTGTTATATGATACTTGTCATCTAAATAGCAAAACAAAATCATCAGATGTTTAATTTCTTTATCATTAACATTTTAAATAGTTTCTAAGTTGTGCTTCGTTAATTCATTTTCTGTATTACCCGTATTCAAAGTTGTGGCAGGTTCAAATAGCATTACAGAAACTTCTTGCTCAGCAACTGGTCTATGTTCCGTTCCTTTTGGAACAATGAGAAACTCGTTTTTATGAATCTCAATTGTTTTGTCTCTCAATTCCATTTTTAAAACACCTTCAATCACTAGGAACATTTCGTCTTCATGGTCATGTTTATGCCAAACAAACTCCCCCTGAAATTTTACTAATTTAACTTGTTGCCCATTGAGTTCGCCTACAATTTTCGGACTCCAGTATTCAGAAAAAAGGTTTAATTTTTCTGCAATAATTACTTTCTCCATAGTTGAATTATTTTTAGAAAATTCTTGAATACAAGATACACAAAACAAAGAAGCAACCCTTGCTCAGGATTGCTTCATGTTAAAACTTATCAGTTTCAGCGGGGGCTGTGATAAAGAGGTAATTATAATAATTTATTGACTTCGTCGATAATTTCTGATTTGGTAATTGGAATCCCCATCATTTTATTAAAAGGAATCGCATCAACATTATATTGATCGCGGATGATCTTCACTAACTGACCATTATTGATCTCTGGAATCAATACTTTGTCGAAGTTTTTGATAATCTCTCCTAAGTTCTTAGGGAAGGGACGAACATAACGAATATGTGCGTGACTTACGGATACACCATCTGCATGTAATTCCTGGCATGCACTTTTGATCGCACCATAAGTTGATCCCCATCCTAGTACCAATACCTTTCCTTTTTCTGCACCACTGTCGATTGTTTGAGCTGGAATATAATCAGCCACCTTATCTACTTTGGCCTGGCGAACTTTGATCATGTGCTGATGATTCTCTGGTTCGTAGTTTACGTTACCAGTTACATCCTGCTTTTCCAATCCACCAATGCGGTGTTCTAAACCTGCTGTTCCTGGAACTGCCCAAGGACGTACCAATTTTTCATCCCTCTTGTAAGGCATATACTTCGCATCACCCTCATCTATTGACGTCTTGAATTTTACTACAATCGGCTTTAAATCGGCCGATTTTGGGAATTTCCAAGGTTCTGCACCGTTAGCGATATATCCATCACTCAATAAAACCACTGGTGTCATATGCTCTAACGCAATTCTGCATGCTTCTATTGCTACGTCGAAACAATCACTAGGAGTTGAAGAGGCAATAATCGGCATAGGACACTCTCCATTTCTGCCATAATATGCCTGCATCAAATCACTTTGCTCAGTTTTGGTTGGTAAACCTGTAGATGGTCCGCCTCGTTGAATGTTTACGATTACCAAAGGAATCTCTAACATCATCGCCAAGCCCATTGCTTCAGCTTTTAATGCCATACCAGGACCAGAAGTTGTTGTGATGGCTAAAGATCCACCATAGCTTGCGCCAATGGCTGATGAAATAGCTGCAATCTCATCTTCTGCCTGGAAGGTACGTACGCCAAAGCTTTTATGTTTTGCTAATTCGTGTAGAATATCTGTTGCTGGTGTAATAGGGTATGAACCTAAGAATAATGGCAACCCGCTTTTTTCGCTTGCTGCAATTAATCCATAACTCAATGCCTGATTACCCATAATACTTCGATACAAGCCTGGTTCCATTTTAGACTTTTCTACTTTGTAACGAGTAGTAAAAGATTCAGTGGTGTCACCATAATTATATCCAGCCTGCAATACTTTAATATTACTTTCATAGATCACTGGCTTCTTTCCAAATTTCTCTTTCAAGAATTCTTTAGTAGTATCCAAATTACGATTGTACATCCAGTAGATCAGTCCCAATACAAACATATTCTTTGCACGGTCGCGTTCTTTCACACCTAATTCTGTAAAGTCTTTCAAAGACTCGCGTGTTAATTTGGTTACGTCTACTTTAGTAACATCATATCCTGCCAAACTATCATCCTCCAAAGGATTTACAGCATCTGGATAATTAGCTAGTCTTAAGTTTTTAGAATCAAAACCATCAATATTAGCAATAATCTTTCCGCCTTTCTTGATGCTTTTTAAATTGGCTTTTAATGCCGCAGCATTCATAGCTACTAATACATCACAATCATCACCTGGCGTGTAAATTCTGTCGCTAGAAAAGTGCAACTGAAATCCACTCACGCCTGCTAATGTTCCTATCGGAGCACGAATCTCTGCCGGGAAATCCGGGAAAGTGGCTAGGTCAATTCCTAGCATCGCAGTGTTGTTGGTAAATTGTTGTCCGGTTAATTGCATTCCATCGCCGCTATCTCCGGCAAACTTGATGACTACGTCTTGTAGTACTTCTTCTTTTCTGGTCATTAGTTACAATTCTAAACTGCTGTTTTGGCTAGCAATACATGATTATTTAAGGACTTTTTGCACAGCAAAGATTGCTGATTTGTAAAAAAGTATGCTAAGATACGTCCAAATCAATGTTTTTAACCTGATTTTTCGCATTTTCTCTTGCATTTATGGGTTTGCTAACAATTTTGTGAAGAAATGAGTATTTGCTTACTCTATCTTAGCAGCACAATTTTTACATATATGTATCTGCGTCAGAGAGGATTTCGATTGATTGTCATTGTGTTTTTAGGATTTTTTGGATTTATGTCATGCAATAACACACTTAAGGAAAATACCTTCATAGAGAAAGATCCAATGGCTGATTCTGCCAAGAAAGCTTATTTAGAAAAAATTGGTGCTGCGCCAAAAGCGCCTGAACAACCCTTTGTTGTTGATTCTACTAAATTTTATATATACCTCACATTTGATGATGGCCCTCAGCCGGGTACAATTAATTGCTATAATATCTGTAAAGGGGAAGGGATTAAAGCCACCTTCTTTATGGTGGCCCTGCACCAACAACGTAAGCGTGATGGAAAACAAATTGTAGGAATGATTCGCAACAGCTATCCGCAATTTTTACTCGCCAATCATAGTTTCGACCATACAATGGAACACTATCAGTATTTCTATCAACATCCGGAGATGGCGTTCGACAATTTTATGAGAGCTCAGGATAGTTTGCAAGTGCCTAAAAAAATCATTCGCCTTCCCGGAAATGGAGGATGGGTTTTGCAAAATCAGATGAAGACCAGTCATTTAGTGAGCGCCGTAGCGCATCGTTTGGATAGCGCCGGATACAATGTAATTGGTTGGGATGTTGAATGGAATTTTAACCATAAGAATGCACGTCCCATTCAAACGCCCGAAAAATTAGCGGCTCAGGTAGATAGTGCTTTCTCCAAGCACCATGAGTATATGACTAAAAACATGGTGATCTTGTCGCACGACAGAATGTTTAAACGCTCTGAGGATAGTGCGTCATTGGTAAAATTTATTCAATTGATGAAACAAAATCCGAAGTACGTATTTGAAACGGTAGATCATTATCCTGGAGCAAAAAAATAACTGACCAATCATCAATTTTAAGTTTTCATTCAGGTATGAAAAAGAGGGAAAGCTTTAAGTTTTAGTATATTTGTACTTGTAAAAAATTAAACAATATGGCAATTTTTAAATCTGGTAATCCAACCTTAACGGAGAAAATGTTTGATAAAACCGCTTCTATGGAAGCTGCTAATCAAGGTGTGATGAGCGTTCGCGGTACGATTAACAAATTTGGGTTTTTGATGTTCATGGTCATTGCTGGAGCTGCCTACAACTGGCAGGTATTTGATCAAAAGGGTCCAGGCAGCATGCAAATATTCATGTTGGTAGGTTTATTCGGTGGATTGATCGCTGGCATCGCTATCACTTTCAAACCAAATTGGGCGGGCTTTTTAGCTCCATTGTATGCATTATTAGAAGGCTTGTTCATTGGGGGCATTTCTGCTGTGTTCAATGCCATGTTTGCTAAAAACTATCCAGGATTGGTGATGCAAGCTGTTGGCTTAACATTTGGTGTAGCTATCGCAATGTTTCTATTATATAATTTTAGAATTATCAGAGCTACTGAGAAATTTAAATCAGTAATTCTTGCTTCTACTTTAGGTATTGGAATTTTCTACTTGATTACTTTAGTACTCAATATGTTTGGTGTGAATGTAAGTTTCATGCACGATAGCAGTCCCTTAAGTATTGGCATTAGTTTGTTCGTTGTTGCCATTGCAGCTCTGAACCTGATCATGGATTTTGATATGATTGAACAAGGAGCAGAAAGAGGTGCACCAAAATTCATGGAATGGTACGGCGCATTTGGACTTTTAGTAACAATCGTTTGGTTATATATCGAAATGTTGAAATTATTGAGCAAATTGGCTAATAATCGTAACTAGTCTTTTCAAATATTTTTATACTGCCCCATCAAATTTTGATGGGGCTTTTTTGTGCATAATGGCTTGTTGCAAAACCCTAACTTAGTTGTTCCAAAATCCCTGCTATGCAATTCAATCGAAAAGACTATTCTAATAATACACTCATAGAGTTATACCGACAATTATTGTTTCCCAGAATGATCGAGGAAAAAATGTTGGTGTTATTGCGTCAGGGAAAAATCAGCAAATGGTTTAGCGGCATTGGACAAGAAGCCATTTCTGTTGGGGCAACTATGGCATTGGAACCCGATGAATGGATCATGCCACTCCATAGAAACCTTGGCGTATTTACTGCACGCAATATGCCCCTCCCGAAATTATTCAAGCAATGGCAGGGAAATAAAGATGGTTATAGTAAGGGACGTGAAAGAAGTTTTCATTTTGGGAATAGGGAGCATCATATCTGTGGCATGATTTCGCATTTGGGTCCGCAGTTAGCCATTGCTGATGGAGTTGCGCTAGCTTATCAATTAAGGAGAGAACAAAAAGTATCAGTTGCATTTTCTGGTGATGGTGGCACTAGTGAAGGAGATTTTCATGAAGCATTAAATGTAGCAGCGGTTTGGAATTTGCCCGTAATTTTTATCATCGAAAATAATGGATATGGTTTAAGTACACCTGTAAATGAACAATATCGTTGTGAGCAATTAGTAGATAAAGCAAGAGGCTATGGGATGGAAGGTGTACGCATTGATGGCAATGATGTATTAGCTGTATATGATACAATTAGAGGAGTAAGAGAGTATTGCATCAAAAACCAAAAGCCTTATTTTATTGAATGCATGACCTTTCGAATGCGAGGCCACGAAGAAGCGAGCGGTATAAAATATGTACCCAAAGAATTATTGGAAGAATGGGGTAAGAAAGATCCAATTAAAAATTATGAGCAATGGCTAATAGAAACTAATGTGATCACTGAAATGAAAGTGGCAGAGTTGCGGCATTTATTTAAAGATATGATCGAAGCCGATTTGCATCAGGCATTTCAGGAAAGTGATTTTCATGTAGATACAGCAGAAGAACTGGCTGATGTATTTGCACCAAATCCTGTTAGTACAATTCCGGACATCAGCATGATTGATCCTTCATCAGCACCTGAAAAGAGATTTGTTGATGCTATTCAAGAAGCTTTATTGCAAAGTATGCAGCAAGAAGAGCATCTGATTTTAATGGGACAAGACATTGCAGAATATGGAGGGGCTTTTAAAATTACGGAAGGTTTTGTTGAAAAATTTGGCAAAGCCAGAGTTCGTAATACACCTTTATGCGAAAGTGCTATTGTAGGTGCTGCATTAGGATTAAGTTTGGAAGGATATAAGTCGGTCATGGAAATGCAGTTCGGCGATTTTGTTACGGTAGGATTTAATCAAATCGTAAATAACTTAGCGAAGATCTATTACCGTTGGGGACAAAACGCGAATACCGTAATACGAATGCCATCCGGTGGTGGAGTAGGAGCCGGCCCTTTTCATTCGCAAACCAATGAAGCATGGTTTACACACGTTGCGGGATTAAAAGTATTGTATCCTTCCTCACCTGCTGATGCAAAAGGTTTGCTGATAGCTGCTATCAACGACCCTAATCCTGTCATGTTTTTTGAACACAAAGCTTTGTATAGAAGTATTACTGGTGCGGTGCCATCAGAATATTATACTGTGGAAATTGGAAAGGCAAAAACTATCAAAGAGGGAACTGATATTAGTATCATTACCTATGGAGCAGCAGTACATTGGGCGTTAGACTATCAAAATGCAAACCCATCAGTTGATTTACATATCATTGATCTGCGTAGTTTAGTTCCATTAGATTATGATGCCATTAAAGAAGCAGTAAAAGCAACTGGCAAAGTTTTAGTGCTACATGAAGATAATTTAACAGGCGGATTTGGTGCCGAAGTCAGCGCCTGGATTAGTGAACATTGTTTTGAATTATTAGATGCACCAGTAATGCGTTGTGCATCATTGGATACACCCATCCC
>CANBQT010000038.1 GCA_947371755.1 Chitinophagaceae bacterium | reverse complement strand
TCCATTTTCAAATGATCCTAGCAGATATACTGTAACTGCTTTATTTACTATTGCCTGAGCCAATTATATTTTGGCATCTAAATTACCAGCTATAAATCTTGCTATGTTCTTTTTCTTTGCAATTATCAATACTTTATTAGTTTGGACTGCTTTGTCAAATTAAATAGAATTCATTTAGCTGATTGCAATTGAATTAAAAAAATTCTGTAGAATCTCCTTTCTTATACGTTTAACATACCTTATATTTATATACCCATCAAACGATTGTATATGAAAAACGATAGAAGGAAATTTCTTAGGAATATCGGTGGATCTATGGCACTATTAGCCATCGGGTCAAATACAGTAGCAGCCAGTTCAAATACCCGAACCCTATTATCATCCATTAAAGTAAGTTCCAATGATTCCATTAAAATCGGATTAATTGGTTCAGGGATCATCGGGCATTATGATACTGATACTGCTTTGAAAGTACCTGGCGTAGAATTAGTGGCTGTTTGTGATCTATATACCGGGCGCTTAGATCGTGCAAAAGAAAAATGGGGGAACCATATTTTTACCACCAGAGATTATCGAGAACTATTAGCTAAAAAAGAAATCGACGCCGTACTGATTTGTACTCCGGATCATTGGCATCAGAAAATATCCATCGATGCCATGAATGCTGGCAAACATGTGTATTGTGAGAAACCCATGGTGCAAAAAATTGAACAGGGATGGGATGTGATCAATACCCAAAAAAAGACGGGTAAAGTATTTCAGGTTGGAAGTCAAATGGCAAGTGCTGCCGGAATATTAGAGGCTAAGAAAGTACTTGCTGCCGGAACTATCGGGGAACTTACCATGGTAGAATCTTATTGCGATCGTACAGAAGCCAAGGGTGCCTGGCAATATTCTATTCCAACCGATGCCTCACCTGAAACGATTGATTTCGATACCTTTTTAGGATATGCACCTAAAGTTCCATTTGATGCAAAACGTTTTTTCAGATGGCGTAATTATGGCGCTTACGGCACTGGTGCTGCAGGTGATCTGATCGTTCATTTGTTAACGGGCATTCATACCATTACTGGTTCAACTGGTCCAAGTAAAATCTCCAGTTTCGCTAATTTAAAATTATGGAAAGATGGAAGGGATGCTTTTGATATCATCAACGCCATCATGGACTATCAGCAATCGGATAAACACAATGCATTTCATGTAACTACCAGAATCAATTTAACAGACGGAGAGGGTAAGGGATCATTTGGTTTAAAACTTATTGGTACCGAAGGCGTGATTGAAGGTGGTGGTAATGGTTATAAACTCAGAACATTGAAGAGAAGAGCCGCACCCGGGTATGGTGGATATGATTCTTTCGACAGCTTTTCCCAAAAGCAAAAAGAAGAATATAAAAAATGGTATCAATCAGAATATGGCAGCGATACCGATGGCGGATATGATCTGAACAAAGAACAAGTCTTCAATACCCCCGAAGGTTATGATGATCGATTAGACCATATGATTGTATTTTTCAATGCTGTTAGAACTGGTAGCAAGATACATGAAGATGCTTCTTTTGGATTAAGAGCGGCTGCGCCTAGTATCGCTTGCAATATCAGTGCGCAAATTCAAAAACCTATTCTCTGGAATCCAGATGAAATGAAGCTAATATAAATCCCTTCATCAAAAATTGGATATTAAGTAGTCACATAAAGTCTTAAAATATTTTACAAAAAACTTTATAATTTAAATAGGCATATTTTTTCTTCTCTTTTATCATTTTTGTTAGACGCAGTAACAAATGCCATAGCATTTTATGGATGGATTAAAAGGGAAAATAGTCGGCTTTTATCACATCATACCAAGGTCAGTTAGAAGTTTTTTAACTACGGCATTGGTATTTGCACTTGCCTGGAAATTAGCCTACCTATGCTTTCTAATCAATCCAAGGGTGCTGGACAGGCCTCTAACCGAACACGTAGGTTCTTCAACTGCCTATGCATTAAATCATTTTAGTGGCTTGCATGGTTTTAATGCCATCAATCGTTTAGATACCAATATTATAGAAGGCCAAATGCAAATGACACAAGTGAGTAAAATCATTCATCAAGGTCATAAAGTATTACACATTGCAGATGGATGCAATGGTTTAGAACTAATGGTGTTATATGTAGGGTTTATTTTTTCTTTTCCTGCTTCTACTGCCAGAAAAGTTGGTTATATTTTAATGGGACTTCTGCTGATTGATTGCTTGAATATTTTACGATGCTCATTACTGGGTTTTATAAAGGAGTACTACCATCCTTATTTTAATATTTCGCATCATTTTATTTTTAAGGCGATAGTTTATACCGTGATTGTCATTTTATGGGTTCAATTCACTAAAACGTCTGCATGATATGAATCAACTTCATAAAGATGGAAAGAAGCAGTATTTGGTAGGATTGATGTTGATGATACTGATCTATTGCTCTTTCTATTTATTATTTGCTGATAGAGCAGAGTCCATTTTAATTCCCAGAAAGTGTAGACACGTGATTAAATTTACGACCACCTTTTTGGTATACCTGATAGGCACTTATCATTTAGGTAAACAAGAAAGTGATTGGATGAAAGTTCTCTGGCATGTGATACATATCAGTTTATTAACTACCATCACTTCAATAGGTATGTATGATTGGATTTTCGGAATGGTGGGCACTTCCATTAAACAAATCGCAGCAAGTATGCAAGAGTTTTTGATCTCACCCTTACTTTATATCGCTATGGGAATTTTAAATCAGAAGCTTGTAGTGCATCTCCGGATTTCAAGGACAGAATAATCATCCATTCTTATTCCTGAGGATAAACTATTAAGTAATCTTAAATACAAATATATTTGAGACTACTTATGCAAAAGACACCCAAAAAATTAGGTATATGGACGAGCACCTCCCTTGTGGTTGGTAATATGATTGGTGCAGGTGTTTTTTTGATGCCGTCAACTTTGGCCAATTATGGCGCCATAAGTTTAATCGGTTGGGTGATATCTGCAATTGGAGCTCTATTGCTTGCCAAAATATTTTCTAATTTAAGTAAGTTATTGCCTTCAGTCGATGGCGGACCATATGCTTATTCTCAAAAAGGGCTCGGCGATTTTGCAGGTTTTTTGGTTGCCTGGGGATATTGGATTTCATTATGGTGCACGAATGCCGCAATCGCTGTTTCTTTAGTTAGCGCTTTAAGTACTTTTTTTCCTATTCTCGCCAATAGTGCCGTTGCTGCAGTAGCTGCCGGTCTGTTTGCTATTTGGTTTTTAACCTGGATTAATACAAAAGGGATTCTTGCTTCCGGGAAATTGCAATTGGTAACTACCATTTTAAAAGTGATCCCATTAATTCTTGTTGCCATTGCAGGTCTATTTTTTTTCAAAATCAAAAACTTCACTCCCTTCAATGCCAGTGGGGGATCTTTTTTCTCTGCCATCTCAGCAACAGCTACTTTAACTTTTTTTGCATTTCTTGGACTCGAATGTGCAACCATTCCTTCAAGTAGTGTAGACAATCCAGACAAAACTATTTCACGTGCCACTATGCTTGGAACAATCATTACCACTTTCATCTATATCATCAGTAGTATCAGTATCATGGGGATGATTTCTGCTCAAAGTTTACAGCATTCGGTAACACCTTTTGCGGATGCAGCTGAATTAGTGTGGGGAGTTAATGCAAGATACCTCGTAAGTGCAGGTGCCGCCATAGCTGCTTTTGGGTGTTTGAATGGGTATATACTGATACAGGGGCAAATTCCTTTTGCCATAGCAAAGGATAAATTATTTCCTCCCATTTTTGCTAAACAAAACGGAAATGGTGTTCCTGTAATAGGTATAGTAATTTCGAGTGTGTTAGTCTCTGTATTAATGAGCATGAACTATACCAAAGGCCTCGCAGAACAATTTAAAATTTTAATTTTACTCTCTACGCTTACCATTTTAATTCCCTATCTATTTTCAACGGCATCTTATATCATTATTCGTTTCGGAAATAAAATAGCATCAAAAAGCGGATGGGTATCAGCGATCTTATTATCTTCATTCGCCTTCTTGTTTTGCTTATGGATTATTATTGGATCAGGACAAGAAATAGTTTATTGGGGATTCTTACTTTTAATGGCTGGTATTCCATTTTATGTTTGGATCATCTGGTTAAGGGATAGAAAATAACAAGCGATTAAATTGTATAAAAAATTCATTACAAATTATTAATATGTCAATAAGTGCACATTCAGAAATAGGAAAGATCAAATCTCTTTTTATTAAACAGGCTTCAGCAGCTTTTATTAGTGATGAACATATTGAGGCTCATTGGAAGGATCTGAATTATTTGGGTAAGCCAGACATTGCGAACTCTTTAAACGAATACGCTTCTTTCGAAAAGATCCTACAAGATAATGGTGCAGAACTTTTATACCTTCCTCAAAACAGTACGGTGAATATGGATTCCATTTATTGCAGAGATGCGGCCATTGCAACCGATAAAGGAATGATCATTTGTAATATGGGAAAGGCTGGTAGAATCCATGAACCTGCAGCAGAAAAAGCAGCGTTCGAAGCAAATGGGATTGCCATTCTCGGTGAGATTGTAGCTCCTGGAACTTTAGAAGGTGGTGACGTAGCTTGGTTAGATGAACACACTTTAGCAGTAGGTCATACCTATAGAACAAATGAAGAAGGAATTAAACAACTCACTGCTTTATTAAATCCTTTGGGAGTAGAAGTAATTACAGTATCTCTTCCTCACTATAAAGGACCTTCAGATGTATTTCATTTAATGTCGGTATTAAGTCCGGTTGACACAAATCTTGCTGTGGTATATTCTCCGTTGATCCCCATTGTATTCAGAAACCTTTTATTAGCTAGAGGCTATCAATTAGTAGAAGTTCCAGATGAAGAATTTGAAAGCATGGGTTGCAATGTGCTGGCCTTAGCTCCAAGAACCTGTTTGATGGTAGAAGGAAATCCAAAAACAAAAGCAGGATTGATTGCAGCAGGTTGTAAAGTGATAGAGTATAAAGGAAATGATATCAGTGTAAAGGGTGGAGGCGGTCCTACTTGTTTAACCAGACCGGTATCACGCCTAAAATAATAATACCTGAATATTTTAGTTTATTCGAAGCTTTGCGTTTTGTATTTTTTCACGAAGTCGATTAAAGAAAAGTAATCTTTCACGTTCATTTCCCCCACTCACTAAAATTGATTTTTGAGTAATAATATCAAAAGTCTTTTTGGTATAGTTATTGAACGATTCATCCTGCGTGTAAATAAAATTAAGCACGCTATGATTTATATAAGTTACCAGATTGTCTCCTAATTGGATCAACTGCATATTATCGCCCATCGTTAATTCATTCACATACATTTTAAAAGGTGCTAATCCGGGTTTCGGCTCTTGTTTGTATTGGAGTTTAACGCCAGCCTCTGCTTGCTTTTCGATATGATTGATTAATTCTTCTAATTTATCTAAGAGACTAAAAGCATCCTCCTTAGATTTTAGAGAACCTGTTAATTTGTAGTATTCTATCTGTTGAATGGTACTTGTGATATTATCGATACTCCAAATTTCTGTTGCGGGAATGGAGGCATAAGTATTACTGATGTTTCTCCATAATTCATGATATTGGCTATAATCATCTTTCACAGAAAACTTGGCATTTTTCCAGTCGTCGTAAAAAAGGATTGATTTAAGAAAGAAAAAAGCTTTAAACGCCGCAATCTCTGGTAACATATAATAATAGAGAAATGGAATTTCTTTAGCCAAATAGTAATAATGATTATTGGGCTTGAATTTGTCGATTGTTTGCAAATGAGCAAGCACTGACTTCTGCCATTCTTCATGCTTGTAATCGGTATTATTTGTAATTCGACCTGTAAAAATAAAAGAATCCGTTTGTAGGTGTAAAAGCTGATCCAGGGAAATTTTATAGTGAGAAGCTAATTTTTTGATCTCTTCAAATGAGATCTGTTTTTCACCTCTGATTCTTCTATAGGCACTATCGTTACTTATTTCAAGCAGGTCGGCAATTTCATCAACAAAGGATTTGTTTGCCTGGATTTTTCCTTTGATCTGCTGAAAAAAGAGGTGTTGTAATTGCAGGCTTTCCATTGAAGTTATTTTGGCAATTTTTACTTATTAGATATATTCTTTTTGCATAAAACCCATACTTACATAACAATTTAAGATTTTATAAGCAAAAATGCAAACATTCTGAGCAGGCGTTTTACTAATAAATAATAAATCATAGGACTTGTTTTTGCAGAATAGGAATCAATTATGCATCTCCTGAGGGGAGGAATATTTTTAATCTACAATCGATTTAAATCGTTTCAGTTTCCTCACCATCAAACATATTTTATGAAATGGACTTCAACCATACAGTTTTTTAAAACAGTACATTCATTGTTGCAAGCCAAACATTTTATTCGGGTATTTGATGGCAACAATCAAAAGATCTTGAAAGGGAAATTGATCTATGTAACTGATTCGGGTATTGTGGTTTCCACCACTTCCCAGATTCTTGAATTACATGCAAGTGAAATAGAAATGATCAAGACCAATCGATCATTGAAAACATGGATTTCAAA
Organism: Chitinophagaceae bacterium; assembly: GCA_947371755.1. Classification (GTDB taxonomy): domain Bacteria; phylum Bacteroidota; class Bacteroidia; order Chitinophagales; family Chitinophagaceae; genus Sediminibacterium. Next base: position 22,937 of record CANBQT010000038.1, on the reverse strand, counting down.
TTAAGGTAGCATCCAACAGAACCTATTTTAGCGTTTTAGTAGCATCAATCTTCAACCAAATAAATGCACCGAACAGCACTATGATACCTATTAATAAAACAGGTAAATAATAACCATAAGCATTTGCTAAGTATCCAAATAAAACCGTACTAAAATAAGCTGCTGTTAAACCAGCTGCATTCATAGAACCTGAAACGGAACCACTTTTCAATCCCCCCAGATCCATGGCCACAGCCCATGCTACAGGCGCTGTAAAATCCATAAAAGCCATTCCGATTCCCAGTGCAACGATGGCAATGGTGTTGTCTGCAACTAATGAAGCGCCAATCATACACAATCCTGAAACGAATAGTCCAATCATGGGTACCATTCTTCTGCCCCATTTCTTCCCAAATTTTAAAACAGCTTTATCACTTAACCATCCACCGCTCAGGCATCCTAAACCTGCCAGCAAATAAGGTATAGAAGATGCCCAGATCAACTGTTCCTTTGGAATCATTCTTCCCTTCTCTAAATACGTATGAAACCAGCTTTGGAAAAAATAGGCTCCTATGGCATAGCAGACATACATTCCTAATAAATACCAGATATTTCTTGATTTGAAGATCGTCCAATAGGATTGTTTATCTTTTTCAAGAACTACAGGTAAATCCCGATTGGCTAAAATAAAATCAAGTTCTTGAGCGTCTATATGCTTAACTTCTGTGGGATCTTCTTTATGCCAGTAAAACCAAAATATTGCCCATACAAATCCCGCAACTCCTAAAATATAGAATGGAATATGCCAACTATAACGTTGTTGCAATGGCAATACTACAAATGGCGTTAATGCTGCCCCAATTCTTGAAGCACCCCAAATAATAGCCTGCGCCCTTCCTCTTTCAATAACAGGAAAATATTTACTCAAAACAATTGATGTATTTGGATATGCGCCAGCTTCGCCCATTCCGAATAGAGTGCGCACAATTAAAAGCATTAGGAATCCTGTAGAAAATCCTGTTAAAATAGTAAAGAACGACCACCAAATTACCACCCTGATCAATACTTTCTTCCCTCCAATTTTATCCCCCAACCATCCTGTAGGTACTTCAAAGAGTCCATATGCCAAAGTAAATACCCCCAGGATCCATCCCCACTGAACAGTGCTCAAATGCAGATCCGACATAATAGATCCGCTAGCTGAAGAAAGTGCAATCCTATCCAGGAAAGTAATCATTGATAGGATTGATAGAACCCCCAGTACCTGATATCTTCTTTTCATAAGTTATTTTAAAACTTGTGTAATTTACGTTTTAGGACTGTTTTGACTAAAATTTCTATATCATTATCAGAAGATGGCTAACTTTGCAGTCTGAAAAAACCAATAGCCATATTATTCTTAAGCATATATCTGTTTACCACAACAGATGCCTATCAGCTTTTGAAGATGCCGATGATCTTTCAACATTTTGTAGAACACCGTCAGGCTGATCAGAGTATTAGTTTTCTAAAGTTTCTGGATATGCATTATATGCATGGAAGTCCGAAAGACAAAGACTATAATAAAGACATGCAATTGCCTTTTAAAAGTTCTGGCGATTTTATGTTTGTACTGGCCAGTGAATTTGTACCATTCAATCAAAACTTTTCACTTTCTGTTCCAGTTTTGCTGGTATCAGTTAAAAAAGTAGTAATAGATCAAAACGACCTACTTCCTTCTTATCTGGCCAGTATCTGGCAGCCCCCCAAGTCTTGTTGATTGTTTTTTGAATTCAGTTGTTTAAGAACAATTGAGCATCGCTGTTGTTCCACACAAGAGCTTTTAATTTATTATATCTAAACAAGACCATTATGCTGAATGCTATAATTGGATTTGCTATCAAAAATAAACTAATCGTAGGGCTATTTATTATTACCCTTATTGGTTATGGTAGCTACCAATTTACCAAATTACCTATTGATGCCGTTCCAGATATTACCAATAATCAGGTACAGGTTATCACTATTGCTCCCTCATTTGGAGCTACCGATATTGAAAGACTCATTACCTTCCCTATTGAACAGGCGAATAATAATATATCCGGATTAAAAGAGATCCGAAGCTTCTCTCGTTTCGGACTTTCTTTAGTTACCATCGTTTTTGATGATGCTACAGATGTTTATTGGGCACGCCAACAAGTTGCAGAAAGATTACAGAAAGTTCAGGCCATTATCCCGCAGGGAATTGGTACGCCAGAGCTTGGTCCGGTTAGTACAGGATTGGGTGAGATTTACCAGTATGTGGTTCGCCCTAAAGATGGCTACGAAAATAAATACAACGAAACTGATTTGAGAACCATTCAGGATTGGATCGTTCGGCGTCAGTTATTAGGTGTAAAAGGGGTGGCAGAAGTGAGCAGTTTTGGAGGTAAACTAAAACAATATTCCATTGAAGTTGATCCGAATAAATTGCTCTCTTATAATATCACCATCGCTGATGTTTTTAAAGCACTTGAATCAAATAACCAGAACACGGGTGGTGCATATATCGAAAAAGGTGCAACGGTTTTATATATCCGCACAGAAGGATTATTGGGTAGCATCGATGACATCAATAATATCGCCATTAAAACTTCTAATAGTGGCAACCCTTTATTCATAAGGGATGTGGCAACCATTAAAATCGGGAATGCTACTCGTTTCGGTGCCATGTGTTATAATGATCAGGGTGAAGTTGCTGGAGCAGTTGTGATGATGTTGAAAGGGGCCAATAGTAGTGATGTAATCAAAAATGTAAAAGATCGGATTGCTCAGATTCAAAAAACACTTCCTGATGGAATTGTGATTGAGCCATTTCTTGATAGAACAAAAATGGTTAATAATGCCATTGGAACAGTAGAACAAAATTTACTGGAAGGGGCACTCATTGTAGTATTTGTATTGGTTTTATTTCTGGGAAATTTCAGGGCAGGTTTACTAGTAGCGTCAGTGATTCCTCTTGCAATGTTATTCGCAGTAATTATGATGAATCTCTTTGGCGTAAGTGGAAACCTGATGAGTTTAGGAGCACTCGATTTTGGATTGATTGTGGATGGAGCTGTGATTATTGTGGAAGCAGTGATGCATCGGCTAGGCCATAGTAAACACTTTGCCAATACCATTAAGCTGAATCAAACTGAAATGGATGTGGAAGTTAATCAGTCGGCCAGTAAAATGATGAATAGTGCTGTATTTGGTCAGGTAATTATTTTAGTGGTATACCTCCCCATTTTTACTCTAGAAGGTATTGAAGGAAAAATGTTCAAGCCCATGGCACAAACGGTAGCTTTTGCTTTATTGGGTGCATTTGTTTTATCGCTCACTTACATACCTATGATGAGCGCATTATTTCTGAGTAAAAAAATCAAACACAAACCGAATATCTCAGATATCTGGATGTCGAAAGTGGAGAGACTATATCAACGAACATTGAACTTCGTTATCAAGTTTCCAAAAATTGCCTTGGCCTCAGTATTTTCATTATTTGTATGCTCAGTAGTATTACTTACTAATCTTGGGGCAGAATTTATTCCTGCTTTAGAAGAAGGAGATTTTGCTGTGGATACAAGAGTGTTAACCGGTAGTAGTTTAAATACAACCATTGTAAATACTCAAAAGGCTGCACATATCTTAAAGTCGCAGTTTCCTGAAGTAGAAAAGATCGTTACAAAAATTGGAAGTGGAGAAGTGCCTACTGATCCTATGCCCATGGATGCAAGTGACATGATGGTGATTTTGAAACCAAAAAAAGAATGGACTTCTGCAAAGACCTTCAACGAATTGAGTGAGAAAATGGGTAAGGCATTAGAAGCTGTGCCTGGTGTTACAGCAGGTTTTCAGTTTCCAGTTCAAATGCGTTTCAATGAATTAATGACTGGTGCCAGACAAGATGTAGTTTGTAAGATCTTTGGGGAAGACCTTGATACCCTTGCTTTTTATGCAAACAAACTTGGGGCTATTGTGAACACTGTTCCAGGAGCTAAAAATCTTTATGTGGAGCAAGTGGCCGGGATGCCTCAAATCATCATTAATTACAACCGTAATACGATTGCTCAATATGGTTTGAACATTGTAGACATCAATAAAATTGTGAACACATCTTTTGCTGGGCAAACAACAGGAATGCTTTTTGAGGGTGAAAAACGATTTGATGTAGTGGTGAGAATTAGTGGAGAACAGAAAAAGGATCTGAAGGATATTCAAAACCTTTTGATCCCAACACCTAAAGGAACTCAAATTCCTTTGAGTCAGTTGGCAGATGTGCAAATTAAACAAGGACCCAATCAAATACAGAGAGAAGACGCGAAAAGAAGAATCGTCATTGGATTTAATGTTCGTGGCAGAGATGTGCAAACTATTGTAACAGAATTGCAGGAAAAGATTGCCAAACAAATGAAATTCCCTACAGGATATTATGTAACCTATGGCGGCGCCTTTGAAAACCTGAACGCTGCAAAAAGTAGGTTGATGATAGCGGTACCTGTTTCATTATTACTAATTCTTATTCTTTTACATTTTGCCTTCAATTCGTTGAAGCAAGGCTTACTGATTTATTCTGCTATCCCTCTTTCTGCCATTGGTGGAATCATCTTTCTGGCATTGAGGGGAATGCCATTCAGTATTAGTGCCGGTGTTGGATTTATTGCACTTTTCGGTGTGGCAGTATTAAATGGAATTGTATTGATTGCAGAATTCAATCAACTCAAAGAAGAGGGAATTACAGACCTACGAAGGATTGTATTAATGGGAACAAAAGTGAGGTTAAGACCCGTTTTAATGACAGCCTTTGTGGCTTCTCTGGGATTCTTCCCCATGGCTATCAGCAATGGCGCTGGAGCAGAAGTACAAAGACCTTTAGCAACTGTAGTAATTGGTGGACTTTTAATTGCTACATTTTTAACACTTTACATCTTACCGGTATTATATATGACATTTGAAAAAACTTCTCCTAAAAAGAAAAAGCATAAAAAGCCAGTTCCAGTTGTAGTGATACTATTCTTTCTATTGGGCATGGGTTCAACTTTACAGGCACAGACACCTATAAGTTTGCAAGCGGCAATGGATACTGCCCTCCTTCATAATCTTCAGGTAAAAAATGAAGTACTAAAATCAAATTATCAGGAAGCATTGATTCGATCTTCTGCTAATCTGCCTCAAACAAATCTGATAGCTGATGTAGGACAAATCAATAGTATTTATACTGATACAAAGTTTGGCATATCGCAATCTTTCCTTTTTCCTACGGTATATGCTAAACAAAAAGAATTGTTGCAGGAGGAATGGAAAAGTAGTGTCATGAATGTAGCTGTAAAACAAGCTTTGTTGAAAAAAGATCTCGCGCTATTATATTATACCATACTTTATGTGCAGCAAAAGCGTAAACTACTCTTGTATACAGATAGTTTGTATCAGGCATTTTATAAAAAGGCTGAACAACGATTGGCAAAAGGCGAAACCAACTTGTTAGAAAAATCAAGTGCCGAATCTCAATTAGGGCAGATTAATATTCAGATTCAGCAACTCGAACAGGATCGCTCGGTTTTGCAATTGCAGTTTCAGTTATTACTCAATACAACTACTTTATATAGTCCATCGGAACAACAATATAAAATGGACCCAATCAATTATAACGACACAAGTTTATTGAAAGAACATCCTAGTTTAAAAATGATATTACATCAACAACAATTGGCAGAAGCCGTAATTGAGGTTGAGAAAAGTTTATTGATGCCTGGGTTTTCTCTTGGTTACAATAATTCCAGTATTAAAGGGATGGGAGCAGATAATAAATTGTATGGATCAGATACCAGGTTCAGTGCCATACAAGTTGGAATTGGAATCCCCATTTTTGCCAAAGCACAGAAATCAAAAATCGCTGGTGCTAAGCTGAATAAACAAGTGGCAGAAAACAATTATGCAATTGGGGTGCAAAATATGCAATCGAATTATCATGCTGCATTATTGCAATACCGTAAGTATTTACATGCAGTTCAATATTTCGAAAGTACAGCACTAAAAAATGCGCAGACTATTGCCAATACAGCTAATCTGCAATTGGCAAATGGCGGTATCAATTATCTAGAATGGGTGCAATTAATTAATCAGTCAACTATTGTTAAAAACGATTATATAGAATCGGTGAAAAGTCTGAATGAATCTATCATCCAATTACATTACTTAATCAATCAATAAACATGCGTTACTCAAAATATAGTATGAACAAGACCCTTCTGTTGATCATTTCCGTGGTATTGCTCACTTCCTGTGGAAGCAAGAAAAAGGAAGAGCAGTTATCAGTTGCTCCCATGATAAATCTTGTGAAGCTTACTGAAGTGCAAATTAAAAATGCTGGTATTAATACATCCAAATTGGAACAGAAAGAGATCTCTTCTATTTTAAAAGTTAATGGAAAAATTGATGTTCCTCCTCAAAACATGATCTCTGTTAGTGTGCCGATGGGTGGTTATTTAAAATCTACTAATCTTTTACCTGGTCAGCATATTAAAAAAGGAGACCCCATTGCACTCATTGAAGGAGAGCAATATATTCAGTTGCAACAGGATTATTTAACTGCGAAAGAAAAGATTGTTTATCTGGAATTAGAATTCAACCGTCAAAAAGAATTGAATAAAACTCAGGCAAGCAGTGATAAAGTGATGCAACAAACCGAGTCTGATTTCAAATCGCAACAGGTTTTAATAAGTGCATTAAAAGAAAAGCTTCAGTTAGTTGGAATTAATATTGCAAAACTGAATGTGAATAATATTTCCAGAAGCATTAATCTTTATTCTCCAATTGATGGATTCGTTTCAAAAGTTAATGTGAATATCGGGAAGTATGTGTCCCCTACAGAAGTGCTTTTTGAATTAATTAATCCATCTGATATTCATTTGAATTTAAAAGTGTACGAAAAGGATATTAGTAGACTATTTGTTGGACAAAAATTGACCGCTTACACGAATAATCAACCTAATAAAAAGCATCCCTGTGAAATTTTATTGATTGGTCATGATATATCAGAAGAGCGAAACACAGATGTACATTGTCATTTTGAGAATTATGAACACGACCTGATTCCAGGTACTTACATGAATGCCGAGATATCAATAAAAAATGCAAAAGCTTTTGTATTACCGGAAGACGCCATTGTTCTTTTTGAGAATAAACAGTATGCGTTTATTAAAGTAGATGCTAATCAGTTTAAAATGACGGAAGTGCAAGTTGGAAATACTGAAAATGGATTTACGGAACTGCTTCAGGCAGACAAAATCGCTCAATCAGAATTTGTAGTGAAAGGAGCTTATTCTTTGTTGATGAGTTTGAAGAACAAAGTAGAAGAATAAGAAAAAGGTAAAGATTAAAAAGTAAAAAGAGAAATGCATATTGCTACCTTTTTACTTTTTAATCTTTTATTTTTAATCTTAATTAAAAGCATAAACCATCGCCATACTCTCTCTTGCCATTTGCTGGTTATAATCGAAAGTAAGTTGCTTATGGTTGATGATATCTATAATGGTTCCAATAAAGCAGAAGCCAGCAGTAAACAAATAAAGAATTCCCATACCATTTTGGCCTACCATGAATCTTTGAATTCCTGCAACTCCAAAAAATCCTAGAATACAACCAAGTAGCACTTGATCTGTCTTTCTTCTCTTACCATTATACACTGCCACAAAGTTTTGCATTTTATCAGCTGGTAATTCGCGGGTAAGACTTTGTATGAAAATTAATTCTTCACCTTCTAAAGCTGGAATTAAATTAAAAGCATTTTGATTCATGATTGTTTGATTTGTATGATTAATTGTCGAATTCTGTTTAATAATATTACAACTGCTAAAATTCCCAAAGGATGGTGTTTTATTGAATCCATCCATTCTGCTCTCAATGCATAGTGCATCGCATGACCAATACCACAACCCAAACACTTGCCAAACCCCAAAGCACTAAAAACACAAAGCGATGTTTCCGTTTTATTTTCGGGTAAGAAAAATAAAACTACCAAAGCTCCGGCCCAACAAAACAACTCAAAATGCTTAAAGAGCCACAGTCTTATTTTATGAATGGTTGTAATCATGGATAGTTATTTTCCAAAAGCTCCAATATTGCTACTAAATATCTTCACTGCTATTGCTAATAAAATTACCCCGAAAAACTTCCTTACTGCGAGCAAGCCTGCCTCTCCAAGTGCATGTTCAATGATTTTTAGCGACTTCAACACTATATAAACAACAATTAAATTGATGATGATGCCAGCTAAAATATAAGATTCATCAAAATTGGCTTTTAAAGACATGATGGTTGTTAGGGTTCCACTACCTGCGATGATGGGGAAAGCTATTGGTACAACACTGCTTGATTTGGCATCTTTATCACCTTTGAATATTTCATGACCAAGAACCATTTCCAGACCCAGTAAAAAGATCACAATCGATCCTCCTACTGCAAATGAACGGATATCCAGTCCCAAAATTTTTAGAAAAGGTCTTCCTGCAAAAAGAAAAAGGATCATCAAACCTCCAGAAACAAATGTTGCCTGAAAAGAACGGATGGCTCCCATTTTATCTTTTAAAGAAATTAAAAGTGGGATAGAACCTACGATATCGATCACGGCAAACAACGTAAAACTAACTGTTAGGAGTTGGTCGAGATGAAATTCCATAAGCAATGTTTTAGTAAATATACAGGAACTAAATAATCTACATATATGGTTCTAGCGGCTATTTATTATTTCAAGCTATTCGATTTGTAGGAAGTTTCCTACATTTATCATTCACGTTATTATTATGCAGGGAAAACAGAAATTGAATCTATTTAGCTTTACCATGATTGTTGTTGGCCTGGTAATTGGTATGGGAATTTTCAGATCGGCGGCAACCAGTGCCAAATTCGCAAACGACCCTTCGGTTTATTTTACAGCCTGGTTATTGGGGGGATTTTTTGCATTCTGCGGAGCATTAACTTATGCGGAGATTGGAAGCCGCTTTCCAGTTACAGGAGGGTATTATAAGATCTTCTCCTATGCTTATCACCCTAGTATAGCATTTGCTATTAACTGTATCATTTTAATCAGTAATGCTGCGAGCTTAAGTGGCGTAGCATTAATTGGGAGTGGCTATATCACAAAATTATTTCCTCAATACCAATGGACCGATATTGACAAAGCATTGATCAGTTGTGTGGCCATCTTTATTTTTTATATCATTAATTTGATGGGACTCAAAATGAGTGCGAAGGCTCAAAATTTTTTGATGCTAATCAAAATCAGCATGATCGTAGTTCTTATCGTAGCACTATTTTTCCCAATTCATGAAGTAACATCACAGGTTGCAGCGGTTGTTGCTGAACCTATGCCACATATAAGTTGGATACAAAGTCTGGGTCTAAGTTTGATTGCCGTTTCATTTACTTATGGAGGATATCAGCAGACCATTAATTTTGGGAATGAAGTTGCAAATCCAGCAAAAAATATCCCTCGTGGAATCTTCATCGGTATTGCTATTATTATTGGATTATACCTGTTAGTAAATCTTAGTTATTTCCATATTATTGGTTTTGAAAACATGAAAGGGGAGAGTGAAATTGCTTACTCATTAATGAATAAAGTATTTGGAAAAACAGGCGCTGATATTTTCTCCTTCTTTTTATTTTTTGGAGTGTTGGCGTATGTAAATGCTTTGTTGATGAGTAATCCAAGGGTAATGTATGCCATGAGTACAGAAGGTGCATTACCTAAAATCTTTGGAAAGCAATCTGCCAAAAATGATGTTCTGGTATTTTCATTAACCATTTTTGCTAGCATGTGTGTAGTGATCTTATTCTTTGCTCAAACATTCGATAAGATCTTAAATTTCACCATCTTCTTAGATTGCTTTGGAATGGTGGCATCCAGTGCAACCATTTTTGTACTAAGGAAAAGAACAAAACATTTAGATGGCACAGGTATTTACAAGATGAAGTTGTATCCTGTTTTGCCATTGATATTCATGGGGGCTTATACATTTGTAGGCATTAGTATCAGTATCCAAACCCCGAGTATTGCATTGATTGGCATATCTGTTTTAGCAGTATTTATGGCCATCTATTTTATCAGCCGCCTATTCTCAAAAAACATAGAATTACCTAAAGAAGAATTATAATGGAACTGTCTTATATCATCAATGAATTAGCGGAATCAAGAGAAGATTATTTTAGAGCCATTGCTCCGCCAATTATTCAGACTAGCAACTTTGCATTTAAAACAGTTGATGATCTGAGAAAATCATTTGAAGATGAATATAGCACATGGTTGTATAGTAGAGGCTTGAATCCAACCGTTGAAATTCTTCGGAAAAAGTTAGCAGCTTTAGATGGTGCGGAAGACTGTCTGGTTTTTAATAGCGGTGCTGCTGCAATCTTTGCATCGGTTTTAGCTAATGTAAAATCCGGGGATCACATTTTAAGTGTGAAGGATCCTTATACCTGGGCTAAAAAAATGTTCGAAGAAATCCTTCCAAGATTTCAGGTTACTCATTCATATATTGATGGAACAGCTATTGAAAATTTCGAAAATGCCATTCAATCGAATACTACGGTCATTTATTTGGAGTCGCCCAATAGCTGGACGTACAAATTACAAGACCTAGAAGCCGTTGCAAAGTTGGCCAAGAAACATGGCATTATTACGATCTGTGATAATAGTTATTGTACCCCCCTATTTCAAAAACCGATAGAATTAGGGATTGATCTGGTATTACAATCAGCTACAAAATATATTGGGGGGCATAGTGATACAGTAGCTGGGGTGCTAACAGGTGAGAAAAAAATGATCGAACGAATTTTCAATAGCGAATACATGAATATTGGGTCTGGTATCCAGCCTTTTAATGCCTGGCTATTGATTAGAGGTCTGAGAACTTTAGAAGCAAGGTTGGAGAGGGTTGACCGAACTACACAGGCCTTAATTCCTCTTTTGAAAGCACACCCAAGAATTGAAAAAGTAATTTTTCCGCTCGATCCTGAATTTCCACAATATGATTTGGCTAAAAAGCAAATGAAAGGCGCCTGTGGATTATTGACCATTATTATAAAGGCTAATGAATGTGCTACCATTGAAAAATTCTGCAACTCCCTCAAACATATAATGATGGCAGTAAGCTGGGGTGGCCACGAATCGCTTGTAATCCCTAAGTGTGCCGGTATGAAACCATCTGAATTTGATGGAAGTAATCCTGAACACAGAATGCTTCGATTTTACTTTGGTTTAGAGTCGGTGGAATATATAATGGAAGACCTTAATCAGGCTTTTTTGGCCATTGAACACCTTTCATAAGATTTTTTAGCTGTTTTAGTCTAATTCCTTTCCGTCTGTCTAATTTTTCTAGACGTGCAGTTCTTTCGTGTATTTTTGTTTTATATGAAGAAGTTTTTGACCTTAATAGCTTTAACAGCTTCCCTTCATTCCTTCTCTCAGGAAAAGTGGGATCTAAGAAAATGCGTTGATTATGCAATACAGAATAATATATCTGTAAAGCAGGCAGATGTACAGGCACGCTTGTCTAAATTATTGGCAGATCAGTCTAAATTGACTCATCTCCCCAATGCTAATGCAAGTATTGGTACAACTTATCAGCATGGTTTAAACATCAACCCAACCACCAATGTTTTTGAAAACGTAGACATTTCTGGTGGTAATTTGGGTTTTCAGACTAACTACACCATATTCAACTGGTTTGCACGTAAAAACAATATCGATGCAAACTTGCTGTCTGCTAAGGCAGATGAAATGAATATTGAAAGAACTAAGAATGATCTTTCTTTATCTGTAGCGAATGCATTTTTACAAGTGATGTTACGCCGCGAGCAAGCAAATGTGAGTGCTGTTCAATTAAAGCAATCTCAGGATCAATTAGTAATTACAAGAAAATTTGTTAATGCAGGTAGTCAGCCTGAATTAAATGCCATTCAATTAGAAGCACAGGTAGAAAGAGATAGTGCCACTTACATTCAGGCACTTGCCTCTGTTGAGCAGGGTATTATTAATTTGAAAGCTTTTATGAATTTTGATTTTGCATCAAAGTTCGATATTGTTTATCCTGCTGTTGAAAGCATTCCAGTAGAAAATATTCTGGATCTTCAACCTCAAGGAGTTTATGAGCTGGCAGTTCTTAATCAACCACAACAGAAAGTAACTGCATTAAGACTAGAGTCTTCACAGAAATTAGTAAGTGCAGCAAGAGGTGCTATGTATCCAACCTTAACTGCTTCTGGCTCTTTAAACACCAGATTCGCAAATAATGTGTTTGACTATAGAAGTCAAACTATTTTGGGGCCTACCTCAGCATATGCTTTAGATAATGCGAATAAATATCCTGTATATGCCTATCAGAATTCAATCATTGGTATTGATAAAGTAAGTTTTGGCAATCAGCTAAACAGATATTTTGGTCAGGCAATAGGATTGAATTTAAACATCCCTTTATTCAATGCTCACCAGGCTAGAACCCAATGGGAGCGTTCTAAAATAAATGTACGTCAAACACAACTTCAAGATGATCAGGAAAAGCAAACATTAAAATCAAATGTCTTTATTGCTTATCAAGAAGCATTTTCTGCGCTTCAAAAATATAATTCTTCCAAAAAAACTGTTGTTGTATCAGAAAAAGCTTTGGAATATGCGCAGAAACGTTATGATGTTGGTTTATTAGGTACCCTGGATCTGATTACAACCAGAAACAATGTATTTACTGCAAAGATTCAGGAATTGAGTAACCACTATGAATATGTATTTAAACTAAAAGTTCTGGAGTTCTTTAAAGGCCAGGGAATTAGATTATAAAAGCAACCATCAAATTAAACACACAAGAAACACTGTTTTATATGAGTAAGAAATTGATTTGGATTATCGTAGCATTAGTTGTTGTTATTGGGGTTTTGATCGGCCTCAAAAAGGGCGGCGTTATTGGTAAAGAAGAAGGTACGAAAGTTACTACTGAAAAAGCTATCAAGCGTACAATCATCGAGACTGTAAATGCCAGTGGTAAAGTATACCCTGAGGTAGAAGTTAAAGTAAGTCCGGATATTAGTGGTGAGATCACTGAACTTTATGTGAATGAAGGTGATACTGTTAAAAAAGGACAAGTATTGGCACGTATTTACGCTGATATTTATTCTACTCAACGTGATCAGGTAGCAGCTGGAGTAAATCAAGCAAAAGCACAATTATCAAATTCAAATGCCAATTTAGTGGGATTGAAAGCTGTTCTGGATAATGCAAAAACGGTGTATGATCGTCAGAAAAAATTAGTGGACGATAAAGTAATCTCACGTTCTGAATTTGAACAATCTCAGCAAACATATCTTTCTGCACTTGCATCTTATAATGCAGCAAAAGAGGGATTGAAAAGCGGAGAAGCAAATATTCAGGGAGCGCAGGCACAATTAAGTAAAGCTGATAAGGACATGTCCAGAACAGTAATTACTGCACCTATGGATGGGTTAATTAGTTTAATGAGTGTGAAAAAGGGAGAGCGTGTTGCTGGTAACAGTTTTAACGTAGGTACTGAAATGATGCGTATTTCAGATATGAGAAGTATTGAAGTTCGTGTGGATGTTGGCGAAAACGACATTCCAAAAGTAAAAATCGGTGATACTGCCATTGTTGAAGTAGATGCGTATACTAATAGAAAATTCAAAGGAGTAGTTTATAAGATTGCCAATCCTAATACTGGAACTTCTTTAACTACAACTTCTACAGATGTAACAAACTATAAAGTTCATATCCGTTTATTGCCTTCATCTTATGAGGACTTAATTACACCTAGAAAGAGCTTTCCTTTCCGCCCGGGAATGAGTGCAAGTGCAGACATTCAAACAAAAACAAAAGAGAACGTATTGTCAGTTGCATTGAATGCTGTAACTACTCGTGATAAGAATGGTGAAAATAAAGTTGGCGATGATAAAAAAGATGAAAAGAAACAAGACGATAACACAGCAAAATCTGTAACTGCAAATGACGATATTGATGAAGTTGTTTTCGTGTTGCAAAAAGACAATACTGTAAAAAAGATTAAAGTAAGAACTGCAGTGCAAGACTTGAATAATATTGAGATTCTTTCAGGATTGAAAGAAGGAGATGAAGTTATTACTGGTCCGTATACCATTGTAAGTAAAACTTTAAAAGATGGCGCTAAAGTAATGGTGGTTGCAAAAGATAAATTATACGACGATAAGAAGAAAGACTAGTTTTTTTGAATGATAAATAAACAGCGACCCCAATTAGGGGTCGTTTGTGTTTTAAGAATAGTCTTTCGTATCTTTGCAGCGAATTAAAAAATCAGTCATGCGGATCGGTATCATAGGAAGTGGAAGTTGGGCCACAGCATTGGCGAAAATTTTAACTGATAATGGTAATTCTATTCATTGGTGGATCAGAAATGCTGATACCCTCGAATTGATGAAGAAAAGAAAACACAATCCACATTATTTGAGTGTTGCCTATTTCGATCCTGCACAATTATTTCTAAGCAATAATATCTCTGAAGTAGTTGGAAAATCAGATATATTAGTAATAGCTGTTCCTTCAGCCTATGTTTTAGCAGCTTTATCATCTTTGTCAAAAGATGCTTTCAATGGTAAGCAAATCGTATCTGCTATAAAAGGAATCCTACCAGATTCTAATGAACTTTTGAACGATTATTTATCAAAGGAGTTCCATGTGCCACTTGATAAATATTTTTCCATATTAGGTCCTTGTCATGCCGAAGAAGTTGCTGCAGAGAAATTATCCTATCTTACTTTTTCTGGTATAGATGAGTCAAGTGCTTATTCCATTGCACGGTATTTTCAAACTGAATATTTGAATACCATTGTAAATCATGATGTGATGGGGGTACAGTATGCAGCAGTATTAAAAAATATTTATGCCTTAGGAGCTGGTATTGCACATGGCTTGGACTATGGAGATAATTTTCTAAGTGTTTATATTGCCAATAGTGCCAATGAAATGACCACGTTCTTAAAGTGTTTACTTCCTGCAAATAATAAAGAAAATTCCGAAATCAATTATAGTGCGTCAGTATATCTGGGAGATTTATTGGTTACTTGTTATTCTTTATACAGTAGAAACAGAACATTTGGCAATATGATTGGTAAAGGGTATTCTGTGAAAGCTGCACAACTTGAATTGAGTATGGTTGCTGAGGGATATAATGCGAGTAAGTGTATCATTAAGACCAATGAAAAGATTCAGGCAGAAATCCCTATAGCTCAAACAATTTATCAGATTTTGTGGGAACAATTACCCGCAGCAGAAGGGTTTAAAAAAATTGAAGGATATTTATTTTAAACAAAGAAGAGGTCTGAAGCAATACCATCTGCCAATAATTTGCCTGCAGTAGTAAGTATTAATTTTTCATCTTGGTACAGCATCCATCCTTGTGAGATATGCTTTTGAGCCAACTCCAAAATTTGTTCCAATTCTTTTTCACTCCATTTTCTTTTTATTAGATCTAGTGAAAGACCTTCCATGGTGCGTAAGCTGGTCATAATATATTCATTAAGGCGCTCCATATTCGTAAGCAGTTCCAATTCAAAAGGCACTTGATCTTTTGCAAGACTTTGAATATACAGGGCATTGTTTGCCACATTCCATTGACGCGATTTTCCATTAAAGGAATGAGCGGAAGGGCCAAGTCCTAAATAGTCTATACCATTCCAATAATTACTATTGTGTTTACTTTTTTTGCCAGGTTTTGAAAAATTTGATATTTCATAATGATCAAATCCTGCATCTGCAAGCCATTGCATCAATAAACTAAAATGCCTGGCTTGTTTATCAGGATCAACTGGTTCTATTTTTTTTTGCTGGATCATGATGTCGAGACCTGTTTTCGCCTCCACAGTTAATGCATAACATGAAAGATGGTCAATGCCAAGAGCGAGCGCTTTGTCTACATTTTCTTTCCATAATTCGTCTGTTAAAGTAGGTGTACCATAGATCAGGTCGATAGTAATATTATCAAAACCTGCTGCTTTTGCCATTCTGATACAATTGTCTGCTTGCGCTGCATTATGAGCCCTGTTCATCCATTTGAGATCGGCTTCGAAAAATGATTGTATGCCAATACTTAGTCGATTGATGCCGATTTTTTTCCAGGCATCCAGTTTTGTTTCTTCAAAATCGTCTGGATTGGTTTCAAGCGTGATCTCTGCAGAAGGATGGATCTGATAAGTTGATGTAATCACCCCCATTAATTTTTGCAGTTGATCAATGGACAATAAGGACGGTGTTCCGCCCCCGAAATATAACGTCTCAATGCTTTCGGATAAATAGCTCTTTTGTAATTCAGCTTCTTTTGCAATAGCAGCCAACATAGGCTCTATCTGATGGTGGGTAGTTGAAAAATGAAAATTACAATAGTGACAGGCTTTTTTGCAAAAGGGAATATGAATGTAAATACCTGCCATAGCTGCAAAAGTAAATGGTTCTTCTTTGCTTACATGGAATGGGAATATTTAAATTGTTAACTATCGTGATTAATGCTTTCAGTTCAATATTTTTGCCCAAATAATTTCTTCTTGAAGCAAATTCTTCTTTTACTGGTTTCCGTGTTCATGATCGGAATTGCTTTTGGGCAATCTGATACTGTCAGTCAGACTGGTCCCATTCCAGAGAAGAACACGCGATTGCAGGAATCGCTTCAAACAGTCATTACAAAACCTATTATTCGAGATTCCCAAGCGAGAGTTTCCATTACTCCTATCAGCTTGAAAGAAGATAGTTTAAAAACGGATAGCATCAGGCAAGACTCGATAGCCAGGTTGGCAGTACCTGTTCCAATCACATCTAATAAGTTAGATACGATTACTTATGAAAAATATTACAGTTCAGCATGGCTTCCATTTCAAAAAGAGCCTGTTTTTGAAATAATACCCGAAAGATTACCCTCAGGAAAAGAATGGTTATTCTATATTTTATCAGGCTTGGTTGCATTATTGGCAAGTATCCGGTTGATCTTCCCGAAATACTTTAAGAATTTATTCCTGCTCTTTATGCAAACCTCCATCAGGCAAAAACAAACAAGAGAACAGCTTTTACAAAACAACCTCGCGTCTGTTTTTTTAAATTTTTTATTTTTAACAAGTGCGGGATTATACCTCACACTGTTGATACAATTTAAACAATGGGTGGATCTTCCATTTTATCAATTGTTACTATATATAGTAGGCATTTTATTTATCGTGTACCTCGGGAAATATATTTTTCTAGCTTTTTCTGGCTGGGTTTTTAATGTGCCCGAGGCAACTGGCTCCTATACTTTTATTGTTTTTCTGGTAAATAAAGTATTAGGAATTATTTTAATACCGTTTATTTTATTGATTACTTTTTCTCCTTTGGCAATCAAACACATAGCTATAACAATTTCTATAGGTATCATTTTAGTACTTTTTTTATATCGGTATTTGATTTCATTTGGAGTGATTAGGTCAAATTTGAAAGTGAGTGCCTTACATTTTTTCTTGTACCTTTGTGCCGTTGAACTACTTCCCCTAGTATTGATATATAAACTTTTAGTCAATTTTGTAACAGGAAGTATTTAATCATAACCATTTTTTTAGACTAGAAGCATGGCAAAAAGCGGGTTAAAAAATTCAGGAACTTCAAAGAAAACGAGGAAGATTCTAATCTCTCAGCCCAAACCGGAAAGTGATAAATCACCTTATTTCGATTTAGAACGCAAACACCAAGTTGAGTTAGTATTTCTTCCTTTTATTAAGCTGGAGGGTATTCCGGCGAGGGAATTCCGTAAGCAGAAAATAGATATTCTATATTATACTGCTGTTATTTTTACCAGCAGAAATGCAATTGATCATTTTTTCCGTACCTGTGAAGAGATGAAGATTAGTATTAGTCAGGATACAAAATATTTCTGCATCACCGAAGCTGTTGCCTTATATCTTCAAAAGTTTATTTTATACAGAAAACGCAAAGTGTTTTATGGTGCTGATGGTACCAATAAAAGCATGTTTGAAGTGATTAATAAACATAAAGAGAATGAGAAATTCCTTTATGTCTGCAGCGAAAATCAACAGGATAATGAAATTGTTGGTTGGATGAAAAATAATAAATGTGAGTTTCAATTAGGGTTTATGTATCGCAGTATCAGTAATGATATCAGGCCTGTGATTGAAAAAACAGATTATGATGTGATCTGTTTCTTTACACCAAGTGGGGTGAAAAGCTTATTCGATAATATGCCAGATTTCAAACAAAATGGTACAGTGATTGGCGCTTTTGGTAGCAATACTTCGAAAGCTGTGGAAGAGGCTGGATTGAATCTGGAGATCAAAGTTCCGTCACCACAAAGACCAAGCATGTGTGCTGCTTTAGATCATTTCTTGAGCACGCCGGCACCCAAAAAATAATGATAGGTCATACAAAATTGAAACCCTCTCCCTCAAAAGGAGGGGGTTTTATTTTAACTTGACTATTTTACCATATAATTTCTACAAATGCAATCAAAACATACCAATCGCCTGGTTTACGAAACCAGCCCCTATTTATTGCAGCACGCACATAATCCGGTTGATTGGTATCCCTGGGGAGAGGAGGCGCTAACCAAAGCCAGGAATGAAGACAAACCTATTTTGGTAAGTATTGGTTATGCAGCCTGCCATTGGTGTCATGTCATGGAGCGTGAAAGTTTTGAGGATGAATCTACTGCTGCCATGATGAATGAATATTTTATCAATATTAAAATTGATAGAGAGGAGCGGCCCGATCTTGATCATATTTATATGGATGCAGTTCAATCCATTACCGGTTCTGGTGGATGGCCTTTAAATGTATTTTTAACGCCGGAAACGAAACCTTTTTATGGGGGCACTTATTTTCCTCCGGAAAGGGCCTATAATCGAGCCAGTTGGAAAGAAATTTTAGAGGGGATACACAAAGCATATCAGGAAAAGAAACACGAAATCTTATCACAAGCAGAGAACCTTACCGAACATTTACAATCCGCAAATTCTTTTGGCATTCGAATGGGATCCGATAAGAATCATACAAGTTCTGTAACAAAAGAAGAGCTAGACCAAATAACGCAGAACCTTTTGCAGTCAGGCGATCCGGTATGGGGTGGTTTTGGGAAAGCCCCCAAATTTCCACAAACATTCTCCATACAATTTTTATTGCGACAATATCATTTTACTAAAAATGAGGCTGCACTAAAACAGGCTTTATTGAGTATTGATAAAATGATTGCTGGAGGTATTCATGATCATTTGGGGG
Source organism: Chitinophagaceae bacterium (assembly GCA_947371755.1). GTDB lineage: Bacteria > Bacteroidota > Bacteroidia > Chitinophagales > Chitinophagaceae > Sediminibacterium. The sequence goes on along the minus strand of CANBQT010000038.1, from coordinate 3,676 downwards.
GAGGATTTTCCAGGTATAGTACCGATAATGAATGGCAGGCTCCTCACTTTGAAAAGATGCTTTATGATAATGCTTTGTTGATTTCAGTGATAGCAGAAGCATATCAAATTACCCAATATCCTATCTATGCAAGTACCATTCAAAATTGTATAGCTTTTATAGAAAGAGAACTTACTAGTGAAGAGGGTGGGTGTTATAGTGCATTGGATGCTGATAGTGAAGGTGTGGAGGGAAAATTCTATACATGGTCATTCAACGAGATCAAAACATTACTGAACGATGACGCTACAATATTTTGTAAATACTATCAAGTTGAAGAAAGCGGAAATTGGGAGCATACCAATATTTTATGGGTAAGAGAAAGCCAGGCAGATTTTGCAGCCGAACATGGATTAAACCTGGAAGAGCTGAATCATCTACTTGAAAGATCTAGAAAGATCTTATTTGATGTAAGGGCAAAAAGAGTAAGACCAGCCTTAGATGATAAAATTTTATTAGGCTGGAATGCATTGATGAATACCGCTTATTCAAAAGCATATGCTGCATTGGGTATAGAAGCTTATAAAGAAACTGCGAAGAGGCATATGGCTTTTTTAGAACAAAGATTTCGCGGGGAGGAGGGGAGTTGGTTCCACACTTATAAAAACGGGATTGCAAAACAACCTGCTTTTTTAGATGATTATGCCTACCTTATCCAAGCGCTGATTCATTTACAGGAAATTACAGGTGATGGAAGTTATTTGTTAAGGGCGCAGTCTATAGCAGAAATGTTGGGTAATCATTTTTCTGATGCAGAAACGGGATTTTTTTACTTCACTCATGACCAGCAAAAAGATGTAATCCTGAGGAAAAAAGAGGTCTATGATGGGGCTACTCCCAGCGGAAATGGTATTATGGCATTAAATTTGCTCTTTCTGTCAAAGGTTTTTGACAGGAGAGAATGGGAAAAATTAGCCAAAAAGCTGAGTGATACTTTGCGGGAGAGTACTTTAAAATACCCGGGATCATTTGGAATATGGGCTTCTTTATTGCAATTATACTGTTTTGAAGTGTTGGAAATAGCCATTACTGGTAGGGAATTTGAAAAAAATCTCCCCTTGGTGATGAAAAAATACCTTCCTAATAAAATAATTCAGTCAGGAGAAACTAATTTGAGCAATTTCCCGTTATTAGCAGATAGAGAAACAGCTATCCCGGTAGCTTTTTATATCTGTAAGAACTTTACCTGTTTGAGGCCTTTTTATAATATTGTTGATTTTTTAGCAAATGTGTAACAGATTTTGTTCTAATTTGCTTTAAATGACAACGGTATCTGATGCCGAAAATGTTTTTTTTCGCACAAAAAAGTAACCCCATAGGTAGAATTCTACACGATTAAATTTATTGGTAATACAATCTCCAACAAGGTTTAGAGCCAATGAAAAACTTATATTTGTCACTGTCATAAAAATCATTCTGATCAAATGAAAGGGTACTTAACTATAATACTATTAGCGGCATTTTCTCTTAGCATGAGCTCCTGCTTTTTCAAAAAAGGTGGAAACTCAAAGTCATCTATGCCTGATGATGGACAGTTACATGGTTTAGCTCCAGCTGCTAAACAGAGCATGAACAGACCGCTGCACATGGTTTATATCCCACCAGGAACATTTCATATGGGACCTAGTGATGAGGATATCAGTTATAACATGACCACTCGTAACAGACAGGTTTCTATTCCTGGTTTCTGGATGGATGCAACTGAAATTACTAATAATGAGTATCGTCAGTTTGTTTCTTGGACAAGAGATTCCTTGGCTTTCAAGATCTTATTTGGTCAAGGGATCAATAAGGATGATGATACCATGGCGGTAGATCCAAGGAAGGTAGCTACTATCAAATACGATAAGAATACCATCGAAAAGTTGAATGAACTAAATCTTGCCCCAGATAACAGATTATATGGTAAGGCAGAGATTGATCCTGAAAAATTAGTTTACAGAGTAGAATATTTTGATTTACAATCTGCAGCAAAAAGAGAAAATGCTGGCCATCCCCGTAAAGAGTTCATTATAAAAAAAGATCAACCAGTTTATCCTGATACATTGGTTTGGATGAGAGACTTTTCTTATTCCTATAACGAACCAATGACTAAAAGATATTTCTCTCACCCTTCTTTTGGAAACTATCCAGTAGTTGGAGTAACCTGGAAACAGGCTGTAGCATTCTGTCATTGGCGTTCACATTACTTAAATAGCTTTTTAGAAAGAAAAAAACTAGCTGTTGAAAGTGATTTCAGATTACCAAGTGAAGCAGAGTGGGAATATGCAGCAAGAGGTGCTCGTACAAACTCTATGTATCCTTGGGGTAACTATTACTTAAGAAATAAAAAAGGTTGTTTGTTAGCAAACTTCAAACCAGGACGCGGTAACTACGCAGAAGATGGTGGTTTCTATACAGTACGTGCAGATGCATATTGGCCGAATGATTATGGCCTATATAATATGGCAGGTAACGTTGCAGAGTGGACCAATTCTTATTTCTATGAAGGAGCCTACAATTTTGTGAGCGATATGAGTCCGGATGTTCGTATTGATGCAAAAGATTCTGATCCTCCAAGAATGAAACGTAAAGTGACCCGTGGAGGTAGCTGGAAAGATGTAGGATATTTCTTGCAGGTAAGTACTAGAAACTTTGAGTATCAGGATACTGCAAAATCTTATATTGGATTCCGTTGTGTGATTGACTTAGCTCCAAAGATAAAAAAATAATTTCTCGTATAAAATTTACCGAATACTTATTGGTATAATAATCCATTATACCGGCTTATTTAAAAACGTTTTAACTAATAATAAAAAATAACCGTTATGGCCCAAGGTGTTTCTCCAACTGTAAATCGAGCAGTAAACGTAATTGTATGTGTTGGTGCTGCTGTTGTAATTTTTGGTGCAATGGCTAAAATCTTGCACTTATCATGGGCAGACTGGGCCTTGAAAATCGGTTTGAGTACCGAGGCTTTGATATTTTTAGTTTATGCTATTTTGCCTCCTCCAGATATGGGTCCTGCTTATGCTCCGGCTCCTGCTGAAACAGGTAATCCAGCCTTAAAGCAATTGGACAAAATGTTGCAAGAAGCAGAAATTACTCCAGCTAACTTGAGCAAGTTGAGTGATAGCTTTCAAAAATTGGGAACAACTGTAGAACATATTGGTGAGATAGGTGATGTTGTAAAATCAACTTCTGATTTTTCATCAAAAGCTAAGGATGCTGCTATTGCAGTTGGTGCATTTAAAGATGCAACCACGCATGCTAGTCATTCTTTATCTGGATTTAGCGGAGCTGCTGAATCTGCAAAGAGTTTTCATGAACAAATGCAAGGTTTGAATAAGAACCTTTCATCTTTAAATACAATTTACGAATTAGAGTTACAGGAAAGTAATAATCACCTGAAAGCCCTGAATCAGTTCTATAGTAAACTGTCTCAAGCTTCGGCTGCAATGACAGGTACAGCAGATGATGCACTCAAAGCGAAAGCAGAAATTGCAGCTCTTGCAAATAACCTGAGTAAATTAAATCAGGTTTATGGCAGCATGATAACTGCTATGCAGGGAAAATAAAAAGCGCAAGCTGAACTAATTCAAAAATTTGTATTTCTAAATTTAAGTTAGCATGTCATTACCTAAGGAGCCGAGGCAGA
>CANBQT010000037.1 GCA_947371755.1 Chitinophagaceae bacterium | reverse complement strand
AGTTCCAATAAGTTAGAACAAACAATTTCTTGAGAGGGATGACACTATAATAATAATCAAAAATTATAAATATTTATAATTTATTTATGTGTGAGGATGAATCAATGCAGGTTTATAGCATAAAAAAAGATCCCCATCCGGAGATCTTTTTCTTTATTTGTTATATTTCGCTTAAGCTACTGCTTTCTTCACTAATTCTGCTGCTTCGCTCAATTGAATGGCTGATTGAACTTTAAGTCCGCTTTCATCTATCAATTTTTTTGCTTCTACTGCGTTGGTTCCTTGTAATCTAACAATAATTGGAATTTCAATATTGCCCAATTTATTAAATGCTTCGATAACTCCCGCGGCAACACGATCGCAACGTACAATACCTCCAAAAATATTAATCAGGATTGCTTTTACATTTGGATCTTTCATGATGATTCTAAATCCGGCTTCAACTGTTTGAGCATTAGCAGTACCACCTACATCCAAAAAGTTGGCGGGTTCTCCACCACTTAATTTGATCATATCCATTGTTGCCATAGCCAAACCAGCACCATTTACCATACAACCCACATTTCCGTCGAGTTTAACAAAATTCAGGTTAAACTGTCCAGCTTCTACTTCTGTAGGGTCCTCTTCAGTCACATCTCTCAAGGCAGCGATATCTGCATGACGCATTAATGCGTTATCATCTAAATTTAATTTACAATCCACCGCAATGATTTTTTCATCACTTGTTTTGAATAAAGGATTGATTTCAAGCATACTGGCATCAATACCCACATATGCATTATATAAATTAGTTACGAATTTCACACAATTTTTAAAAGCCTCTCCACTAAGTCCCAGGTTGAAAGCTATTTTACGAGCTTGAAAACCTTGAAGACCACCGCCAGGGAAAACCCACTCTTTATGGATTTTTTCTGGGGTATTATGTGCCACTTCTTCAATGTCCATACCACCTTCAGTGCTATACATGATTACATTTTGACCTTTAGCACGGTCTAATAGAATCGAAAGATAGAATTCTTTTGTTTCATTAGGGCCGGGATAGTATACGTCTTGTGCAATTAATATTTTATTGACTTTTTTTCCTGCAGGACCAGTTTGGATTGTAACCAAAGTACCGCCCAGGATATTCTTTGCGATATTGCTGATGTCTTCTAAACTTTTGCCAACAGCAACTCCACGTTGCTCACTGCCAACGATTTTTCCTTTACCTCGACCACCAGCATGAATTTGGGCTTTTACCACCGCAAAATTGTTATTGGTTTGTGTCTTGATTTGGCGATAGGCCTCTTCAGCGGCCATAACGGTATCTACAGCTATCCCTTCTTGAACTGGGACATTGTATTTTTTCAGCAATTCCTTCGACTGATACTCATGCAGGTTCATACAGTAAAAATTTTTGCGAAGATAGGCGAAACTAGTCTATAAAATTTGTAGATAATTTATCATTGTTATAACATTAATTTATTTATTTTTGCTATCTATTAATTAAAATAATTATATGAAAAAAGCAATTGTAGCAATCACAAGTTTTGCCCTGATTTTGGGTTTATCTTCTTTTGTAACTATTAATACAAAAAAAGACGTCGTTAATTACTCAGTTAATGCTGAAAAAAGTAGAATTGATTGGATCGGTTCTAAAAAAGGAGATTACCATACCGGTATTTTCCCGATTAAAAGCGGTTCAGTTTCAGTAGATGCTGGTAAGTTAACCGGTGGCAAATTTGTGATTGATTTGGCTGCTGTAAAAGTTACGGATGCAGGTGGTGGAGATCGTTTGACTGGTCATTTAAAAAGCCCCGACTTTTTTGATGTTGCTAAATATGCAGAAGCGAGTTTTGAAATTACTTCAGTAAAATATACCTCTGCACAAACAGCAGATGTTGCAGGTACTTTGAATATTAAAGGAGCTTCAGTTCCGGTAAAATTTGTTGCTAATATCCGCAGCGCAGACGAGAAGGGATTCTTTGCTCAAGCTTTTTTAAGTATCGACAGAACTTTATTGGGAGTGAATTATGGTATTGGAATGGTTTCTAATGACGTTCAATTAGCAATCCATATTTTTGGTACTAAGTAATCATACTTAATATAAAAAGCCCCGTTCTGATCATTCAGAACGGGGCTTTTTATTATAAATATCTTTCTTTGAGAATGTTCAAATGGTGCAAATTATGACCATATATAATGAAGCATAGTGCTTTCAAAGAAATTTTAGTATTACTCGCATTGCCAATATACTTTAATTGATGTTCCTGAAAACTTTGGATCATCAGGTCAGTTGCTTCTCGTAACAATAAAAATTCTTTTACAAGGTCTTCCCATTTGCGATGTTCCACAGGTGCGTTTGCAGCAAAGTAATTTTCATCAAATCCTGCAAGAGGGGTTGAATCATTTCTTGAAATTCTTAACGCCCGATAACTAAATACCCTTTCCGTATCTATCATGTGCTGTAACAACTCTTTGATAGTCCATTTATCTGGGGCATATCTGTAATCGCACTTTTCACCTGGAATCTCTACAATACTCGTCTTTATAAATCCGGGATGTATTTGTTGAACCTCTGCTAGAGAGTCACCTGTTGCCGCATCGGCATATCCTTTATAAAAACTACCATATTCATTATCTAAGGGTCGAGACATTATTTTTTAATTTTAGCTGTTTTTGTGTTTTGTTTTCCTGCATCTTTGGGAGTGAGCGGTTTAATTAAATCAGCTGCTGATACTGCATAATAAGCATTCACAATTCCGCCTGTTTTACTTAAGGTTGAAAATGCAACAGGGGAAGATTCTGGACCAGGTTTTAAATTGGCAATAGTTGTATCAGGTATCAACACTGAGGATTCTAATATTTTTTTTAATTGCACTGCCGTCAATTCCGGATAATAGGAGCGTAACAGGGCTGCAAGTCCGGTTACGATAGGAGTAGACATGCTTGTACCCTGTAAATTACCATATTTTGATTTTCCAGGTAGGGTGGAATAGATTTTTACTCCTGGTGCAAAAAGGTCAACTGTTCCTTTTCCGTAATTACTAAAATCTGCAGCCATGCTTTTTGAAATTTTCGGATCACTACTTGCTCCAATAGTTAGAAAATTGTCAGCCGCTAATTTAAATTTTACAGAAAGTGGACTTGGAAAATTATCCTTGATATCATTATCAGCTCCATCATTTCCTGCTGCATGAAGAATCAATACATCTTTGGATGCAGCATATCGGATGGCGCTATCTACCCAAGGTTTATCAGGAGAAAAAGATTTGCCAAAACTCATATTAATCACTTTTGCACCATTATCCACCGCATATCTAATTCCAAGTGCCACATCTTTATCATATTCATCTCCATCTGGTACAACCCTCACCATCATTACTTTTACATTGTCGGCCACCCCATCCATACCTATTCCATTATTTCTTTTAGCTGCAATTATTCCGGTTACATGGGTGCCATGCATGGCATTTGGACCCATCACGTCATTGTTTCCATAATGGTTATCTGAAAAATCAGCATAATTGTCTTTTACGATTTGCGCCCGAAAATCAATGGGAGCCTGTTCCTTGGATTCAAACGCTGTTTTTTTTCCTTCAATATATTCATCTAACTGTTCAATAGTACTGATATTGGTTTCTTCCGGTTCAATCCCTAATATCTTCATACAAGTGAGATAGCCAAGTTTCGCCTCCCTGCCAATTTTTGAATTGGGCTCAAATTTCTCCAGGGTTTCAACGGTATATTCTTCTTGTTCTAATTCTTTCCTTAATATTTTATCATGCTTTTTAATGGCCTTAGCGGTTATATCCACATACATTAATTCTGTTTGCTCTTCTGAACTAAAGTTTAATTCTGATGCTGCTTTTTTCCAAATACTGTAATGCGATTTTTCATCAAAACTAAGAGTGGTAGTATCAACGGTCTTATTCAGAAAATCTGCTTTGTAGCGGTGATAAATTCTGGAACGTTCATCAGAACATTTCTTGAGATTCCGACCATCTTTACCTCCTAAAAAATTCCATCCATAGACATCATCAATATAGCCGTTCCCATCATCGTCAATACCATTCCCTGGTATTTCTCTTGGGTTCTTCCAAAGAATATCTTTCAGGTCATCATGCGTTGTATCCACGCCAGAATCTAATACTGCAACAATAACCTGAGAGGATTGCCTATTGTGTTCTTTTAAAAATTGATATGCTTTATTTAAGCTGATTCCGTAAAAATGATCCTCAATCGGGTCTAATAAATGCCAACCTTTCGGAATATCCTGAGCAAAGGTTTTAACTTGGGAAAAGGAAAAAATTAGAAAGGCAAAAACAATCGATAGTCGCTTCATCATTAAGGATTCATTCCCTACAAATTTGCGAAAAGCTACTGATATGCAGTTAAAAAGCCTGCAGTTTTAAGAAAATGTTATGTTTAGATGCTACACAGATCGTTAGAAGAAAAACCACTAAAATAGGGTTTGTACTCCATGAGCCACTTTAAATTCTTGTTGTAAAAGCCATTTTTTTCGCCACATACCTCCAGAATAACCCGTGAGCGACCGATCACTACCAATCACCCTATGGCAGGGAACAATAATGGCAATTTTATTTTTTCCATTGGTGCTTGCAGCAGCTCTGATCACCTTTGGGTCTCCCATTTTTTTTGCAAGATCCATGTAGCTAATGGTTTTGCCGTAGGGGATACCTAATAATAGATTCCAAACCCTTTTCTGAAAATCAGTTCCTTCCTGATGAACTGGGATGGTGAAATTTTTTCTTGTACCATGAAAATATTCAATTAATTCTTCTGTACATTGATGCATTACTTCTGTAATGCCAGGTTCTCCATGCTCCATTTGATCAGACTCATCTACAAAACTAAGCTCACCAATATATTGTTCTGTTCCGCCAATCTTTAGAAGACCAATAGGGCTTTCGTAATAAGTAAAATGTAATTCGCTCATCGGTTTCTAAAAACGTTTAAACTCGGTTTATTAAATTAATCCAACAAAGCAGACAAAGCCAATAATTCTGCTCTTTTATATTCGTTTAACGCGTTGCCAAAACATTTTGAAGTTTCTCTGATTAATAATTGTATAATCTGTTTATGAGATAAGGGTTTGAAAAAAGAAGCTTTTGGTTCTTGCCCTATTTTGGTAAAATAAGTTTCAATGTCTTTGTGCGAAAATGCCTGACCAGTTGTACTATCAATATAAAACTGGATGAATTCCTGGGGATTCCCGATTTGTGAGGCCGGATCATAATCGGATTGGAAAAATGCAATGATGCATTGCTTGGGAATATTGATCACCCTTGCATTGATATCCAACTGTTCGCACATTACCTGATAAATAATACCATTTGTAATAGCATTGCCCTTTTTTGAAGAAAGTACTTTATGAATACAGAAGTCTTCTGGGCACTCATGGTTAATTTCAACTCCTTTTAAATGGAAATATTTATAAAGGATACTGGATAAAACATTGGCCTGCTCCAGGGGAGTTAGGAAATTATTCAGTTCTAACCAGACATTTCTCCTTAGTTTTTCGATATCCTGAAGTACAGGACTGCTTTGAAGATCGGGGTATTGAAATTTAGCTATCAATAATGCACCTAATAAAAGATCATTATAAGCACTATCTCTCCAATCAATCAAATCATTAGTGAGATCACAATAATGTAGTCTATGAATGATCATCTCTATTCTTTCCTGTAAGGCATCATTGAGAGTTGTTTCCCAAAGATGTTCCAGATTAGGGATGATAGCCTTCCCATATGCAACTATTTTTTCCGAAACTGTATAATAGACCTCCTCATCAGGATCATCGATCAATGTAAATAATGCGGTAATCTCTTTCGTAGTCTGCATATGGATCATTTTGAAAATGACAGCAATAGATTTAAACCATTATCTGTAATTAATCTATACCAAACTAAATATATTTTAACTGAATAATAGCAAATTAGTTATCCTATAGCTGTGGAAATGTTGCCTAAACAGAACATAATAATTCATAGTTTGCAACGTTCGGTTCCATCTTTAGATAAGGATCTCTAATTTTAACATGCCTATCAAAATAGATAGTTTAGTTTTGTTGATTATTTTAACTTGCCCATTATGTCAGATTTTGCCATACCTAAGTTTCCTGTGGTACCCCAATCACTTCATTCAGAATTGAAAAAAAGGGTTCAGGCCTATTTCGATGAAAGAGGGATAGATTCAACCGGAACACCTAAGCTTTTTACAAAAGCCATTATGATGGTGATTGCTTTTATAGCTTTATACATTCAATTATTGGTATGGACACCAGTTTGGTATCTGGGCGTTTTTGAAAGTATCATTTTAGGTGGTCTGGTTGCAGCCATTGGTTTCAATGTGATGCATGATGGGAGCCATGGTAGTTTTAGTACAAATAAATGGGTCAATAGAATTGCGGCATCTTCTATTAGTATGCTGGGAGCCAATCATTTTATGTGGAATATGAAACATAATATGATTCATCATAGTTTCACAAATATCGATGGGGTGGATGATGATATTGAAATCGGGATTTTGATGCGTATGGCACCAACTCAAAAACGCCTCAAAATGCACAAATTTCAACAATACTATTTCTGGTTCTTATATATGTTACTGTACCTATTCTGGATCTTCTTCACAGATTATAAGAAATACTTTTCTAGAAAAATCGGGAATGTACCCTTAAAGACTATGACAATTGGAGATCATTTTGAATTTTGGGGGGTTAAAATTTATCATGCAGCTTTCTTTATTGTTATTCCAATCTATGCAGTGGGATGGTTAGCATGGTTGATTGGGTTTTGTGTGATGAGTATTGTTGCCGGATTCGTATTAAGTATTGTTTTCCAGTTAGCTCATACGGTTGAACAAACAGCCTTTCCTATTGCTGATATCGAATCTCATAAATTACCTGATGAATTTGCCGCACATCAAATTAAAACAACTGCCAATTTTGCTACAAGAAATAAATTAGTGAGTTGGTTAGTAGGAGGGTTGAATTTCCAGATAGAACATCATCTATTTCCAAAAGTGTCTCACGTGCATTATCCTGCTATAAGCAATATTGTGCGTAAAGTTTGTGCAGAGTATCAATTAAAATATATTGAATACCCAACCATGAGAAGAGCTGTAGTGGCGCATGTTCGTTTTTTGCGATCTATGGGCAGGGCTTAAATTACTTCTTTTTAATAGCTTTTTTAACTGCTTTTTTTACGGGTGCTTTTTTCGGAGTGCCTGATGATTTTTTAGCAGGGGCTTTTACTTTTTTTGTAAATGCGCCTGGTACTTGTGCCTCAATCATTTTTTTGATCTCTTCTAATTCAACAGTTGCAAGTTCTTCTGGTGTGAATTTTGTGCCATCCGCTTTTTTGCTAAGCTTCAGCATTTTTTTCTGGTAACGGATAAATGCACCCCATCTGCCATTTTCTATAGAGATTTTTTCTGTTGGCCATTGTCTAATAAATCGATTAGCCTCCTTATCAATTTTCTTTTCGATTAGTTCATTGATGTCTGACTGACTTAGATTGTCAAAATTATAGGCCCTGGGAATATTGATATATAGGTCGTTCCATTTAATAAAAGGTCCAAATCTGCCTTTACCCTTTGTAACTGGCAGTTCTTCATAAAATCCAATTGGTGCGTCGGCCAATTGTTTCTCATTAATTAACAGAATGGCTCTTTCCAGATCCATGGTGTGAAGATCTTCGCCCTTTGGAATGGAAATAAATTGTTCTCCTAATTTAATATATGGACCAAATCTTCCAATATTCACCATCAATTCCTGTCCTTCAAATTCTCCAATAGTTCTAGGAAGATCAAACAATTGCATGGCTTCTTCCATGGAAATTGTTTCAATACTTTGGGATTGTTTTAATTTGGCAAATCTTGGTTTTTCCTCCTCATTACTACTGTCACCAATTTGCACCATCGGGCCATATCTTCCCATTCGGGCGATAACTTTTTTGCCGGTTGCCTCATCGATGCCTAATTCTCTTTCTCCTTTAGCCCTTTCTGCTGTTTCAAGTGTATGTTCAATAGTTGAATGAAAAGGTTTGTAAAACCCGTCAATCATATTGCTCCATAAAATTTTACCCTCTGCTATCTCATCAAACTCCTGTTCTATTTTTGCAGTAAAACCAAAATCCATCACTTTGGTAAAATGTTGCTTCAGAAAATCAGTTACCACCATCCCCAAATCTGTAGGAAATAATTTAGATTTTTCAGCCCCAGTATTCTCAGAAAGAATTTGTTTCTCTATTTCGTTCGATGGCGTTAGAATATATACTGTGCTCTGTCTTTTTACAGCATCCTTATCTCTCTTTTCAACATAGTTACGCTTCATGATCGTGGTGATAGTAGGAGCGTAGGTTGAAGGTCGGCCAATGCCAAGTTCTTCCAGTTTTTTTACAAGGGATGCTTCAGTATATCTTGCAGAAGCACGCGAAAATTTTTCACTAGCACTTAATTGTTTTAAATCTAAGGATTGCTTGATGGCTAGTTGTGGTAGCATTCCTTCTGTATCTTCTTCTTCGTCCTCGTCTTTTCCTTCAAGATAGACCTTTAAAAAACCGTCGAATTTCATCACTTCTCCATTGGCCTGAAGATGTTCTTTGTTTGTACTGATTTCAATACTTGCAGTTGTTTTCTCAAAAGCTGCATCAGACATCTGGCTTGCAATGGTTCTTTTCCAGATCAGTTCATAAAGCCTTCTTGTTTCATCATCTGCAATTGTATGATTGTTCATGTAAGTAGGGCGAATCGCTTCGTGTGCCTCTTGTGCCGAATCGTTTTTGTTTTTGAACTTCCTTGGTTGGTGATAGTTCTTTCCAAAAGCATTGGTGATCTCGTTTTGAATATCTGCCAATGCGGTATCACTTAAATTGATACTATCTGTACGCATGTAAGTGATTTTACCACTTTCATATAGTTTCTGAGCTAACAGCATGGTTTTACTCACACTATAGCCCATTTTACGAGAGGCCTCCTGTTGTAATGTAGAAGTGGTAAAAGGCGCTGCCGGGGTTCTTTTGGTAGGTTTTACCTGAATATCTGTAACTGTATAACCAGCATTTTTACAGCTTTCTAAGAATTTTCTGGCAGCTTCTTCTTTGGAAAATTTTGTAGGACCCTCTGCTTTGAAGCTTACTTTTTTACCATTAATGTCAAGAGCTGAAAACTCTGCTTCAATTTTATAACTGCTTTCTGAAACAAATTGATTGATTTCTCTTTCTCTTTCAACTACCAATCTTACAGCCACACTTTGAACTCTTCCAGCACTTAAACTCCTTTGCATCCCAATTTTACGCCATAAAACTGGACTGAGTTCAAATCCTACCAATCTATCCAAAACACGTCTTGCTTGTTGCGCATTTACCAAGTTCATGTTAATAAGCCTTGGATTAGCTACTGCTTTTTTTATTGCTGGTGCTGTAATTTCGTGAAAAACGATCCTCTTTGTAGTTTTTGGATCTAGGCCGAGAACTTCTGCTAAATGCCAACTGATACTTTCTCCTTCACGGTCCTCATCGGAGGCAAGCCATACTTCAGTAGATTTTTTTGCTAATTGACGGAGTTCTTTTACAACTTTCTCCTTGTCGTCTGGTACCTTATATCTGGGTAAATAATGATTGTTAACATCGATCCCCATATCGTCTTTTTCCAGGTCACGAATATGGCCAAAACAGCTCTTTACTTCAAAATCAGATCCTAAGATCTTTTCGATTGTTTTAGCTTTTGCAGGTGACTCAACGATCAGTAGATTTTTTGCCATATTACTCAAAACCGCCATGGACGGCACTTTGATGATTTTTTTGCGATATATTTTTTCCCAAAAACTCCTTGCGAAGACTCCCCCGGAGTTTTACTAGATTGGATGCAATATTAGTTCAAACCTTGAAATTGCAAAAAATATCAATTTAAACCATCTCTGAAAAATAAATCAATTGTATTACTGATAGATAGTTCTTTATAGATCCTGCTATGCCCCAATCCCTCTGTAATTACAAACTGAATATTGGACGGTTTTTCATTTATGATAGGAATAACATCCTCAAAAAGACAAATTCTATCATCTTTATCATGCACCCATAAAATGGGGGATATGATCTGTGTAATAGCATGTGTAACAGAAATATGTTCGATAGTTTCATGGGTTATATCCCTGATTAACTGTTCAAAAGCACTTTTCAATTTCTGATCAACTGCAAGAAGTTTATAGAAATGTTGGATTGCGCTCTCTGTTCTGATGGCTGGAGCTATCAATACTAAGCGTCGTTGAGATTGATTAGCCAATTCTTTAAATGCTAATGAACCAGCTAATCCACCTAAAGAATGCCCCATATAACCATAAAATGCACCGAAATGAGCCTCAATCTTTAAAATGGCTTCTTTATATATTAACGCATTTATGAGCTTCCCTTCACTTAATCCATGTGCGGGGGCATCAAAAGCAACCACTTCAAATCCCTGCTTTTTAAAGAGACTAACATATTTTTCGAATTTATAGCTATAGCTGCTGAAACCATGAAGGATTAGAATTTTTTTACCATTTGGATTGGAGGGCCTAAATCGAAAACCAGTCAGTTTGATATCATTAACTAATAGATTAAGTCTCTCAGCTTTATGAAAAAGTGGTGGTTCTTTTAGTTTTCTTCTTGGTTTCCTTGGCGTACAGAAAAGTTCATAGGCAATTTCGGCAGCTTTTTTGGGCGAGACAAGCCCAATTGTATGGATTTTAGTTTTATAATAGGTTATTGCTAGCCGCTGTGATAATTTCATCTTCATAGGAACAGCAAATATAGTAAGGTTGGTAAGACTGCTCTATCAATTATGAATTGTTACAAGAAATTTCGCATTTCGAAGTGGTTGTAAACAATTGAACCGATACTTTTGCAGCAAATTAGGTTGTCATGTATAATATTACAATTGAGTTTGAGCAAAAGGGTCTTTTGCCAATTACATTGAATGCTGTTAACGAAGGGGATAGTTTACTGGAAGTATGCCTTGATAATGGTATTGAATTACACCACAATTGTGGTGCAGTCTGTGCTTGTAGTACTTGTCATTTGTATGTAGAAAGCGGTTCAGATCATATTCAAGAATTGACTGATAGAGAAGAAGATTTCATAGATCGTGCCGTTAATCCAAAAATCAATTCCCGCTTAGGTTGCCAGTGTGTATTGGAAAAAGGTAGTGGTGATATTAAAATCACAATACCCGATCAATCTCAATTTTTAGGAGAGTAATTTCATTTAATTTATTGAATTAATAATAATATGAGCCATTTTGAACCACCCATCTACTGGAATGATCATGAAGATATTGCCATGAAACTGTATGAAAGATTCGGAGATGATTTTACAGAATCTAAGATTTATCGAATCAGGTTTACGGATCTTCTGGAATGGATACTAGAAATCCCAAGATTTGAAGGCACAAAAGAACAAAGTACAGAAGGGCATCTAGAAATGATTCAAAGTGCCTGGGTATATGAATGGCGAGATAATCAGAAATAACAGCAGCTGTTTTCGGCTAAACCTCCTTTACTTGTCTTAATTTCATAACTCATTATGAATATATTAAAACAGTTTAACTCAATTTCTTGTTTTGTATTCGATATGGATGGAGTACTCACTGATGGGAGTCTGTTAGTGCTTCCAAATGGAGTAATGGCTAGGAAAATGAATATCAAAGATGGGTATGCTTTACAGTTAGCTGTAAAAAAAGGTTACCATGTTCTAGTGATATCAGGAGGTAATAGTCCGGAAGTTAAAGAACGTTTGCTGAAATTGGGAATTACAGAAGTATGGATGCAGGTTTCTGATAAAGCCGCAATATTGAATCAGTGGCTCATAGATAATCAGGTGCCTTCATCAGCAGTGCTTTTCATGGGTGATGATATTCCAGATCTTTCGATTATGCAAATGGTTGGAATGAAGACTTGCCCTTCTGATGCGGCGATTGATATTAAGAATTCAGTTGACTATGTTTCTATTTATAAAGGTGGTGAAGGATGTGTGAGAGAGGTAATTGAGAAAGTGATGAAGTTGAGGGGTAACTGGGATATTGAAACAGGATTAAAGGCTCAATAAGTTGATTTAATAACTATTGAAATTTATTTTTTGAAATTAATTACTGCGTTTTTACGTTTAATACGATGGCCCAACCTCGTGTTTATTGCACTTACACAAGTCTTATTTGAGTATTGTATTTATGAAAGGGTATTTAGCAACCAATTACAGTCAAACGAATCTTTTTATTTATTAGTGATTGCCTCTGTACTCATAGCCGCAGCTGGATATATTATAAATGATTACTTTGATTTAGATATTGATCAGATTAATAAACCTGATAAAGTGGTTGTAAATTCTTTGATCAGCAGAAGATGGGTCATTTTTTGGCATATGTGTTTAAGTTTAATAGGTATTTATTGTACCATATTTGCTTTACATTTTTCTGAATATTGGCACTTGATTCTGGCAAATATGTGCAGTGTGATTTTTCTCTGGATTTATAGTACTTCTTTAAAAAAACAATTGTTAATTGGGAATGTGCTTATTTCTTTAATGACTGCATGGGTTATTGGGATTCTATATTTTTCTAAATACCCTTTGACCAATTTCCCTAATTCAAATTATACATCTAATCAAAATGTACGATTCTTTAGAATGTCGGTTTTATATGCAGGTTTCGCATTTATCATATCCTTAATTCGTGAAGTGGTGAAAGACCTCGAGGATATGGAAGGGGATCGGAAATATGGAGGAAGAACGATGCCTATCATTTGGGGAGTAAATGCAAGTAAGGTGTTCATATCTGTTTGGTTAATTGTATTGATCACAACCCTTGTAATACTTCAATTGTATGTAATTCAATTAGGGTGGTGGTTAAGTATACTTTATTGCCTTATATTAATTGTGGCTCCACTGATCTATGTCTTTAAAAAATTATTTTCTGCTAATACGGCATCGGATTATCATCACTTAAGTATCATTATTAAAATAATCATGTTTAGCGGAATACTTTCGATGGTGTTTTTCAGATTCTACCAATAATATTTTAGACATTTTCCTATATGAAAGATTTTATACTTGCATCACAATCACCAAGAAGGAAACTTCTTCTGGAATGGGCTGAAATGTCATTTGAAATAATTGTTAAGTCAACCGATGAAAAGTTTCCAGAAGCACTTTCTATAGATGAGGTGCCAGTTTATATCGCTCGTCAGAAAGCAATTGCAGTAAAAGAACATATTCAAACTGCTTATCATCAATTATATGCAAGGAAACCAATTCTTGCTGCAGATACCGTAGTTGTTTTGGGAAATGAAATAATCGGGAAACCGAAAGATCGGGAACATGCGATAGCGATACTCAGTAAACTTTCTGGAAAAAAGCACCAGGTTATTACTGGTGTTGTGATACTTCACGAAGAAGGTGAGATTGCTTTTTTAGACAAGACTGAAGTAGAATTTTATCCCTTGACAAATGAACAAATCGAATATTATATAGATCATTATAAACCCTTCGATAAAGCAGGAGCATACGCAATACAGGAATGGATAGGGGTGGTTGGCATAAAATCTATAAACGGGGATTTTTATAATGTTATGGGATTGCCTATTAGCAGGGTAGTTCAGGCTTTTCAAAATATTTTAGTATAATTTTTTTTATCAGGTTGTCAATTTTAAAAAAGGCTATTATTTTTCTATAGTTCCTTTTTTATGAATGAAAACCTATTACAATTCATCTGGCAAAATCGTTTTTTTGGAAATGGGCCATTTTATACGATTGACGGAAGTAAATTAGAAATCATTCAGTTAGGTGCTCATAATTTCAATCAAGGTCCTGATTTTTTAAATGCTCGCATAAAAATTGATCACACAGAATGGGCAGGGAATATCGAATTACATATTCATGCTTCAGACTGGTTTAAACATGCGCATGAAAAAGATCCCAATTTTAGAAATATAATACTTCATGTAGTTTGGCTGAATGATATGGTGATAATTGATCAATTTGGTTTTGCAATTCCTACATTTTGTATACAACCCTATATCTCCAATCATTTATTAAATCGGTATAAAAGTTTGATGCAAAGTAGTTCCTTTGCTAAGCCCTGTTATTCATTTTTACCAGCTATGACACCATTAAAATGGTTAGCCTGGAGAGAGCGTTTGGTTGTGGAGAGATTAGAAAGAAAAGCAATAAGAATCAAGAAATATTTGACTGAAGTAAATTCAGATTGGGAAACCATCACATGGTGGTTATTAGCTGCGAATATGGGACTCAAGGTAAATGAGCATTTATTTGAATCAATTGCCCGGTCAATTTCATTAAGGATAATTGCAAAACATCGAAATCAAATTCATCAATTGGAGGCGATGTTAATGGGTCAGGCAAATTTACTTGACAGTGAATTTGTGGAACATTACCCCAGTTTATTAAAAAAGGAGTATCGTTTTTTAGAGAAAAAGTATCACTTTGAAAAAACTATTTTGCAACCCGCTTTTTTAAGAATGCGCCCGGCTTCCTTTCCAACAGTAAGGTTATCACAATTAGCGATGCTTATTCATGAAAATGAATTTTTTTTCAATTTTTTTAAGCATACAGAAATACTTTCCAACGTTCAAAATAGACTGATGGTAACACCGAATGATTATTGGTTATATCATTATCAATTTGATGAGCTTAGTTCATTTAAGGAAAAAAAACTTGGTAACCCAATGGTCAATTCGATCATCATTAATACAGTGATACCAATATTATTTACTTATGGGGCTATTATGAAAGAGCCGAATTTTCAGGAAAGGGCTATCAATTGGCTATTAGCACTTGGTCCTGAGATTAATAAGATTACCAATGACTGGACAAAATACCAAATAAAGAATCACACTGCATTTGATTCACAAGCACTGTTAGAATTAAGCAATTGTTATTGCAAGAATAAGCGATGTCTTGCATGTTCTGTAGGCATAGCAATACTAGGAAACCCTGGTAGAGGAATTTAAAACAGCCGAATGATGCCGGTAATTTTTACCAATTAAAGGCCATATCTAATTCAATATCAGGGTGTAAGCTTCTTTCTACTGGACATGTTCTGGCACTTCTTTCTAAAATTTCTTTCTGCTTGTCATCGAGGTTTAAGTTACTTGGAAAATAGATATGTGCAATTAATTTGCCTATTCTGCGGGGATCAGAAACCATAATTTTTGTTACATCTACCCTTGCTCCATCTAATACAATATTCATGGTATTTGCTTTGATAGCCATTGTGGTAATCATGCAAGTACCAAGAGCGGTAGCCAATAGGTCGGTAGGAGAGAACCGTTCTCCTTTTCCTTGATTATCAGAAGGTGCATCAGTCTCTATTTCAGTGGAACTTTGTAAATGAATGGCACTTGTTCTAAGTCCACCTTTATAAATAATTTGTGAAGTCATTGCATCAATTTTGCCCTAAATTTACTGCAACAAAACATAAGAAGTGAAGCAAGCCTTTTTAATTTTATCCATATTTTGTTCGTTTGCAGTATCTGCGCAGCAAAAACAACCTAATGCTACAGCTCAAGATAAGGCCCAGAAAAAGGCTGAGAAGCGTGAAAGAATCAACCTGTTAATTAAGCAGGAAGAAGAAGGCGCCCTCATTTTTCAAAAGCAATCAGCATTTGGTTTTAAATTCAATACTGATGGGTGGGGTTTCTTTTTTGAAAAGGGGAAATACAAAACCATTTCAAAAACCAATTTATGGTGGTTCGAACTTGGAGAACGTAAAGATAAAAAAGAGGAAAAAGTACCAACCCTCAGCACCTCACAGGGATTTGTAGTCTTCTCCAGCTATATTTTCGGTAAGCAAAATAATTTTTATTATGCCAAACTGGGTTTTGGACAACAGAAACTTATCGGGGGAAAAGGTAATAAAAATGGGGTAGCCGTTTCAGCTATTTATGGAGCTGGATTTTCTGCAGGGTTATTAAAGCCTTATTATATTGAAATCGAAAAACCCTATGGAAGCGGTATTAAACAAGACATTAAATATAATAATAATGATAGCGTGTTTTTAGATCCCACGCTTATTGCTGGACATTCCAGTTTGGGTAAAGGATTTAATGAGATCCAATTTGTTCCTGGAGCATATGCAAGAACCTCACTTCGATTTGATTATGGACGCTACAATGAACTCATTAGTGCCTTAGAAGTTGGATTGAATGCAGAATATTATTCTAAGACGATGCCAATTATGGTAAAGGGGGAACCTAAGAATTTCTTTTTAAATGCCTATGTTTCTATCGTATTTGGTAAACGAAAATGATTTTTTTTTGTTCTCTTTGCAGCAGAAACTAAAATACTGATTAAGCATAACAGTATTTAGAAGATTTATTTTTAAACTGAACAAGGAAAAGAGGAATGCAAGAATTACCGGTTATCCCATCCATCGATAAAACAACCACAAGAATACAAAAACCTAATTGGTTAAGGGTAAAGCTACCTATTGGCGAAAGTTATAAGCATGTTCGTGGATTGGTGGATGATCATAAACTGCACACAATTTGTGAAAGTGGCAATTGTCCTAACATGGGAGAATGCTGGGGAGAAGGTACCGCTACTTTTATGATTCTGGGTAATATCTGTACACGATCTTGTGGATTTTGTGCTGTGGCAACAGGAAGGCCAGATGCAGTTGATTGGGATGAGCCTCAAAGGGTTGCTGAAGCTATTCATTTAATGAAAGTGAAACATGCAGTATTAACTAGTGTAGACCGTGATGAATTAAAAGATGGTGGTTCTATCATTTGGTATAACACCATAAAAGCTGTCAAGTCACTCAATCCCAACACAACATTAGAAACATTGATCCCAGATTTCAGAGGCATTTCAGATCAAATACAAAGGATTATTGATGCTGCACCTGATGTAGTGAGTCATAATATGGAAACGGTTGAACGAATTACACGTCAAGTAAGGATTCAGGCAAAATATCATAGAAGTTTAGAAGTACTTAAAACTTTAAAACAGGGTGGTATGCGCACAAAAACTGGCATGATGTTGGGCTTGGGTGAAACCAAAGAAGAAGTAATTCAAAGTATGAAAGACCTGGTTGCTGTTGGTACTGATGTTCTAACGCTCGGTCAATATTTACAACCTACCAAAAAACACTTACCTGTACAAAGATTTGTACATCCAGATGAGTTTGCAGAATTACGTGAGATAGGTTATACGATAGGTTTTGACTATGTGGAAAGTGGTCCTTTAGTAAGATCTTCTTATCACAGTGAAAAGCATGTGCATAAAGGGATGGGTCGGAAAAGTTGGGAATCGGAAAATCTGTCTAAATAATTTAGACTTTGCCCCATCTATAAGCATCAAGTTCAATTCCAGCCAAATCCAAAGCTCTATCAACAACAGTAGCTGCGGCTTCTTCAATAGTTTGAGGTTGGCTATAAAAAGACGGACTACAAGGACAAATAATGCCACCCGCAAGCGTAACAGTTTCCATATTTTTAATGTGGATTAAATTATAAGGTGTTTCTCTGACCATTAGGATTAATTTCCTTCTTTCTTTTAGCACTACATCTGCTGCCCTTGTTACTAGATCATCGCTCATACCTGCTGCAATCCTTCCTAAAGTACCCATGCTACAAGGCACGACAATCATACAGTTATATTTTGCAGAACCAGATGCAAATGGGGCATTGAAATTATTCTTTTCAAAAAAATGGAAAGGAAGATCTAAATAAGATTGATCACCCATCTCTGTTTCCCAAACTGTTTTTGCATTCGAACTCATTACAATGGAAACATCTTCAATCTGGTTTGAAGCCTTATGTAATTTGTCTAGCAATAATTTTGCATAAACCGATCCACTCGCACCAGTAATTGCTACAACAATTTTATGTTTCATATGTCGGTTTTAGATAGAACAAAATTAGGGTGAAAAAGTTTGTGATATACACCAAAAAAGAAGGTCCTTGCATTGCATGGACCTTCTTTTTTCAATCATCAATTATATGCTAAATAGCTTTATACATTAACTCATAATATTCATGAGCCATTCTATTGCTATCAAATTGCCAACGTACGTCCATCATACCGTTTTTCATGATTTGTCTCCAAGTATCTGGTTGTTCATAGTATAGAGGAAGAATTTGCTGATTTAAAATTTCATATATCTTATTTAAATCATAATCATCTTGTTCCTGAACCGACATATTATCATAATCAGCTTTAGGTACTACGAATCCATTGTTACCATGATTTATGAATTCAGGTATCCAGCCATCATCGGTAGAGAAATTCACAGAGCCATTCATAGAGGCTGTCATGCCACTTGTTCCAGAAGCTTCACGAGGTACACGAGGATTGTTTAACCAAATATCAGAAGCCTGTTTTAGTCTTTTGCTTAATCCAAGTTCATACCCAATTAGAACAGACACATTTTTATATTTCTTACTAATCTGAACTAAGTTATTGAATTGTGTGATAGCCGGGTAATCCAGTGGGTAAGGTTTACCAGCCCAAATGATCTGTACTGGATACTTGGTGTTAGCTAATAGGTTTTCGAATTTTTCTACATCCCAACTTAAAAAATCCGCTCGTTTATATCCAGCGAAACGTCTTGCCCAAACAATTGTAAAAACATTCGGATTAAATATTTTGCCAGTTTGATCTGCCACAATTTCAAAGGCTCTTTTCTTGAGATATTTTTTTCTATCATCAAAATTAAAGTCATTCTTTTCTTCCAACGCACGATACAATTGTTTGTCGGCCCAATAATGCCAGTTCTGTGCATTGGTAATATTAATGATAGGACATATCCCTTCATAGTGCGACCACATTGCTCTGCTTACCTCTCCATGTAAGGCTGATACTCCGTTTGCTTTTCTGGCAAATCTGAGGGCAACCAAAGAGTGATTAAATTGGTCATCCTTGATACCTGTTAATCTGCGAACTTCATCTAAACTGATTCCGCAGAAGTAACTCATTTTTTGACAAAGATAAATATCATGTTTTTCGTTACCAGCTTCTTCGGGAGTATGTGTTGTAAATACAAGATGCTCTTTTACTTTTTCTACACTTTTAAATTTGTTTAAAAGATAGAATGCGGCAGAAATTCCATGTGCTTCGTTTAAATGGTATACTTCCGGATTGAATGCCAACTCATCAATTAATTTTGCACCACCAATACCAAGTAAAATAAACTGAGCAACTTTTGTGGCCACATTTGCATCATATAGACGATGCGTAATGGTTTGTGACACATAATCATTCTCTGGTAAATCTGTGCTCAAAAGAAACAAGGGAGCACTTTTAAAAGTTTCTGGATTTAGGTAAAAAGCTTTCACCCACACTGGGTGATCGTGAATCAGAATTTGAAATTTAATGCCAGTATCCTCTAAGTAACTATGCATTTTTTCCATGAAGGTTACCTGCAAAGTCTGATCCTGATTTCTGGCCTGATCATAATAGCCATATTTCCATAAAATACCTACGCCTATCATATTCTGACGCAGTTCATATGCACTTCGTAAATGTGATCCTGCTAAAAATCCTAAACCACCACTATAAATTTTTAATGGTTGGTGAATGGCAAACTCCATTGAAAAGTAGGCGGCTTTTTTTGCGTATTGTTCATCTACAGAATAAGGAACCTGAAAGCTTCTAAAATTCATAAATTCTTGTTTCGTTATCATTTAATCTGCTGCAAGGTAAGCGTTTTATCTAAAATGTAATTTTTACACATTAAATCAACATTATTTTAGTTTAAAACGGTAAATTGGCATTACTTCTTTTTGTTATTTCTTGGTTCTTTTTGCCTGGTGTATTCATCATCAAAAAAACATTTGATTCCACGATGATTGCCACATGAACCGGTTTCCTTAAAGCTGATTTGATTGTCTTCAAAATTAAAATTGATCACACAGGGGTCTCCATTATAAGTATAAATGCCATGTGTAGCATCTTTCATTTTAAATTCACCTTTTAATTCTCCAATGCAGGAGGCTTCATTTTTTTCAAAATGTAAGAAAAATGAATAGGAAGTATTGTTTTTGCCATCTCTGATTGATATAAAATTTCTTTTATCCTGCGCATAATCTGCACTGTATCTATTATTGTGAGGTAAGGTGTCTATAGGATTGATAATGTTAGTTTTAGAGGGACTTTCATTTGAATCATTAATCACAACCATAAAACCCACACCAGCTGTATAAACCCAACCTGATCTTGAAAACTGTATAACATTGTCTTTAGTGTATTTCTCCTGGCTCAATAAAAAGGTTGGTTCTTTATTAATACTCATGGAATATACATAATCATCCTGGGTGCTATTATCTAGCAAAAATTTAGAATCTAAATACTTATTTGATTTTGTATCAATCACCAATACAATCATCTCAGTTTTGTGTTTCAACACCACGTTTACTAAAAGATAGCTTTCCTTTTCTTTTATGATTTTGCCAACGGGGTAGAAGGCAGGATTTTTTTCCTTCCCTATATATTTTGCTGTTATGGAATCGGGAATGAACTGATTGATTGCTTTTAATCCGATTTTAGTGGTATCGGCAAGTTTTGTAAAGTTGCTATCAGCAGCCATATAATTACCTGAAATAACTGGGAATATAGAAAGGAAATCCTTGGGTTTTAAAGGAGTAGCGCCAGATAAGTCTAGTTTTTTTTCACCACAGGCAAAAAGGGTTATTAAAAAAATAAAGAACAATTTCTTAGGCATGACTCGATTATTTGTATAAAAATAAGTGTTTCATTCATTCTAGAGGTACTAACAATTGTTTTAGTTCTTTAAATTATTTAGATTTACCTAAAAATAATTTTAGACTATATGAATTTAACTGTTGCGGAGGAAAATTATATTAAAGCCATTTTTCATTTACAACAGGCCGAAGGGAATGTAAGCACTAATCAATTAGCAGCTTCATTAAACACCAAGCCGGCCTCGGTTACTGATATGCTAAAAAGGCTTACCCATAAAAATTTACTGAATTACGAGCCATATCAAGGTGTAACACTGAGTAAAGATGGAAAAAAACAGGCTTTAACGATAGTTCGTAAGCATCGTTTGTGGGAATTTTTTTTGGTTGATAAATTGCAATTTGGCTGGGATGAGGTGCATGAAGTTGCAGAAGAGCTTGAACATGTAAGAAGCAAAAAGCTGGTGGATAAATTAGATGCTTTTTTAGGGCATCCAAAATTTGATCCTCATGGAGATCCTATTCCTGATAGTAATGGTATCATGGCTACTATCCGTCAGTTTAACTTAATTGATATTAATCCTACAGCATGGGTTGAAGTATGCAGTGTGGGAATTCAATCTGCAGAATTATTAGAATTATTGCGTCATAAGAATATTGGAATTGGAACCATATTTCAAGTAATCAGAAAATTTGATTTTGATCATTCCATTGAGATCAGTATAAAAAATAGTAAAAGCTTAAATATTAGTCAGCAATTAGCTCAGGCATTGTTTGTAAAATTAGTGTAATATGAATGCATATTTACAGAATCAAAACTCACTCAGTGAAGTACACGAATCAGTGGATATGAGTCAGAGCACCAAGGGGTGGAGAAGATTATTGGCCTATATGGGGCCAGCTTATCTTGTGAGTGTGGGATATATGGATCCAGGAAATTGGGCAACAGATTTGCAAGGTGGTGCACAATTTGGCTATCGTTTAATTTGGGTTTTATTGATGAGCAATTTGATGGCTTTATTGCTGCAAAGTTTGAGTGCTCGTTTAGGTATCGTAAGAAGAAGGGATCTTGCACAAGCCAATAGAGAAGTGTATCCACCAGTGGTTAATTTTTGCTTATATCTTTTTGCGGAAGTGGCCATCGCTGCTTGCGATCTGGCTGAAGTATTGGGTATGGCATTGGGAATATATCTTTTAACCGGTCTTCCTCTTATTTGGGGTGTTTGTATTACAGTGTTGGACACGCTTTTATTACTTTGGTTGCAGAATTTTGGTATCAGAAAATTAGAAGCATTTATCCTCTCGCTGGTTACCATCATAGGAATATCCTTTTTAATAGAATTGTTTTTTGCAAAACCCGATTTGCATGCAATTGCATCAGGATTCATACCGGGAGTATTAAATAAGAATGCCTTGTATATAGCTGTAGGAATCATTGGTGCTACTGTTATGCCTCATAACCTTTATCTGCATTCGGCATTAGTTCAGACCAGGAAAATTAAATCTGATAAGGAAGGGATTAAAAACGCCTTACGCTTTAATATGATCGATAGCACCATTGCTTTGAATGCTGCTTTTTTTGTGAATGCCGCCATTTTGATTTTAGCGGCTTCTGTATTTTTCAGTTCTGGAAATACGCAGGTTGCGAAAATTGAAGATGCACATAAATTATTAGCCCCTTTATTGGGGAATAAATTGGCCCCCATTCTATTTGCAATTGCTTTAATTGCAGCTGGACAAAGTAGTACCATCACAGGAACACTTGCCGGGCAAATCGTAATGGAAGGCTATCTGCAATTAAGAATTAATCCACTTCTCAGGAGGTTCATTACAAGAATTATCGCCATCACACCTGCCGTAATTACCATACTTGTTTACGGAAACGAAAAAATTGATGCCTTGCTTGTTTTAAGTCAGGTTATACTCAGCGTTCAATTAGGTTTTGCAGTGATTCCTCTGATACATTTTGTGAGCGACAAAGCTACCATGGGCGAATTCGTTATCAAAAATTCAACCAAAGTTGCAGCTTGGATGGTTGCCTGCATCTTAGTATTCCTCAATGTAAAAATGGTGCTGGATCAATCGATTGATTTTTTTCATCTACCAGGAAATATTGTCTGGAAAATCTTGATTTTAATTGGAGCGGCAATTTTTATCTGGCTTTTTATTATGATGACTTTTCTTCCCATTTTCAAAAAGAGAAAATTGAGAGATATTGCCCGAATGCATAATGATATTCCCATTTTACAAAATCTAAAAGTTAATGCCAATAGGGTTATTGCTATTTCACTCGATTTCTCAAAGGCAGACGAAAAATTAATTGCCTATGCTATAGCTCAAGGTCAATCTGATGTTCGTTATATTTTGATACATATTGTTGAAAGCCCATCTGCTAAATATTTTGGTGAGGCTAGCGATGATTATGAAACCAGGAAGGATATGGAAAGATTGGAGGCTTTGAGTTCGCAGTTAATCAGTGCTGGCTATCAGGTAGAATATGTTCTGGGCTACAGAAACCGGATTACTGAAATTGTAAGAATTGTAAAACAGAAAGAAGCTGATATGTTGGTGATGGGAGCACATCGACATAAAGGTATTAAAGACTATATTTTCGGGGAAACCATCGAAAGTGTTAGGCACCAATTAGAGATCCCGGTTCTAATTGTGAATGTGTAATTAGCCGAAATATGTTACCTTGTGCCCTCTAAAATAAACAGATTAGTTATGTCACAGAAAATTAAAGTACTTAATCCGGTTGTTGAACTGGATGGTGATGAAATGACAAGGATTATTTGGAAGTTCATTAAAGACAAATTGATTCTTCCGTACTTAGATGTAGAAATAAAATATTACGACTTGGGGATGGAGTATCGCGATGAAACGAACGACCAGGTTACAGTGGATGCTGCAAATGCCATCAAGCAGTATGGTGTTGGTATCAAATGTGCTACTATTACTCCGGATGAAGCAAGGGTGAAAGAGTTTAACTTAAAGCAAATGTGGAAGAGTCCCAATGGAACTATTCGTAACATATTAGATGGTACTGTTTTCCGTGAACCAATCGTTTGTTCAAATGTGCCACGTTTAGTTCCTAACTGGACAGCACCTATCTGTATTGGACGTCATGCTTTTGGTGACCAATATCGTGCAACCGATTTCGTTACTAAAGGGAAAGGAAAACTTACTATAAAATTTGAAGGGGAGGACGGCAATACTCAGGAATTTGAAGTATTTAATTTTAAAGGAGATGGCGTTGCATTAGCCATGTATAATACTGATGAAAGTATTTATGGTTTTGCTAGAGCTTGTTTTAATCAAGCCTTGACTAAAAAATGGCCTTTATATCTTTCTACAAAAAATACCATTCTTAAAAAATATGATGGACGCTTCAAAGACATTTTTGAGGAGGTATATCAAAATGAATTCAAAGCAGATTTTGATGGTGCAGGTATTGTTTATGAACACCGTTTGATTGATGATATGGTTGCTAGTGCTTTGAAATGGAATGGTAATTTCGTTTGGGCATGTAAGAACTATGATGGCGACGTTCAAAGTGATACTGTTGCTCAAGGTTTTGGTTCATTAGGTTTAATGACATCAGTATTGATTACTCCTGATGGAAAAACCATGGAAGCGGAAGCTGCTCACGGAACTGTAACCCGTCACTTTCGTGAACATCAGAAAGGCAGACCAACTTCTACTAACCCTATAGCTTCTATTTTTGCATGGACCAGAGGTTTAGAGTTCCGTGGTAAATTAGACAATAACCAAGAATTGATTGATTTCTGCCAAGCTCTAGAACAAGTTTGTGTTGAAACAGTTGAAAGCGGTAAAATGACCAAGGACTTAGCCCTTTGTATCTATGGAAGCAAAATGAATCACGGTGAACATTATTTATATACTGAAGAATTCTTAGATGCGTTGGATCAAAATCTAAAAGTGAAACTTGGTAAATAGATAAGAAAGTAAAAATTAAAAAGTAAAAAGTAAAAAGTAAAAGCCTCTGATTAATCAGAGGCTTTTACTTTTTAAGGTTGGAAAATCTTATTCCGTTTTTCTTTTTACTTTTTACTTTCTCATTTAATTACCTCTTCTATTACCTTACCAACTGAGCCACTGGGCATTTGAATTTTTAATAAAGCAGCAATGGTAGGCGCAATATCAGTCATGTAATTCTCTTTATTGCTGCTGCCTTTTTTTATTCCCCAGCCATAGAATAATAATGGAATATGAGCATCATAAGGTGCCCAAAGCCCATGAGTGGTTCCTGTGCTTGCCCCTTCAATGAATCCGGGTTTTAAAATGATTTGTATGTCGCCACAACGATTGGGGTAGTATCCATTTGCAAACATTTCTCTTTGTGTTTTATTCAACGTGCTCGACATGATCTTGCTTGTTTCAACTGCGTTTGCAACAGCTTCTTTTTTTAATAAACCAGTAATGATTAATTTTTTGATTGCATCAATGTCTGCTTTAGCGGAGTCGATTTTAGTATGATTTAATGTTACCTGATAATTAAAAAAACTTTCAATGGCAAAGCTTACCCCGAATTTTTCATTGATTTGATCATTCAATTCTTTTCTGGTTGTATTATCATCGAACAAGCCTCCGGGTAATTTATGTTCTTTCATAAATCCAGGAACTTGCGCCACAGCATGATCGGCTGTTAAGAAAACGGTGTATTCATTTTTGCCTACAGTTGCATCCAAAAATGACAGCAACTTTCCTAGATCAGCATCCAATCTTACATAGTCGTCTACCATTTCCCAGGAATTAGGTCCATACGAATGGCCAATATAATCTGGTGAAGAAAAACTCACAGCTAAGAAATCTGTAGCACCTGATTTGCCTAATTTCTCATGGATGACTGCTGCTTTTGCCATTTCAACTGTTAAACTATTTCCAAATGGAGTAGTAGCTACTTTACTATAATCTTTGCCTTTGTACTTGGAAAGATCATAGGGGAATGCATTCATTTCTTTTCCAAAAGGGGTTGATTCATATGGTTTAATATCTTCTGTTGCATAATCTGTGTAAACAGATCTGTTTAAGATGGTATTCCATCCAATTTGATAAAAAGAATCCACCAGCTTTCTTTTATTGAACTGATTTACCCAAGCAGGCAATGCAGGCATATAGTAAGAACTTGTAATGAAATCGCCAGTCTTACTATCATACCAATAGGCTGCATTTGCAGAATGTCCTGCTGGTAGGATAGACCCTCTGTCTTTTATAGCAACACCGATTACTTTACTTTTAAAATTCGTGGCTAACCTTAATTCATCGCAAATAGTGGTAGTCAACATGTTTTTAGGGCTCATTTGTCCCGCATCTGTGGAACTACCCACAGTAGTAACAGATTTATCCTCACTACAATAAACAGTTCGCATTAATTGATTATCCCACCAGGCATTACCTGTAATACCATGTATAGCTGGCACAGAACCCGTATAAACGCAGGTATGTCCGCATGCGGTAAATGTAGGCGCATAAGGAATCAATGTATTATTACTGGTAAATCCTTCCCCCATCATTCTTTTAAATCCACCATTGGGAGAAAAAAGGGCATTGAAACGATACAAATAATCCCAACGCATTTGATCAATTACAATTCCAACTACAAGTTTCGGCCGTTGAACGGCTTGAGGTTTTATTTGAGCATTTGCAACTACTAAAAACAAAATACAACAAAGAAAAATCAATACTCTTTTCATGAACTAAAATTAAGGTGGTAAAAATACATCACAGACTGCTTATTTCGTTTAAACATTAGGTTATTAAGGTTTGTTAAATAAATGGCTTTGCCTGTAGGCGTTAAAAGTTTATTTTTGCGACCTAATAAATCAAGAAATCGTGTAATTATGGCAGATATATTTGAAAAACTGGTAAAGAATTACGGCCCTTTAGGTCAGCATCGTGAAAGAGCACACGGATATTTCGCTTTTCCAAAGCTAGAAGGTGAAATAGGCAGTCGCATGAAATTTCGTGGAAAAGAAATGATTGTGTGGAGCTTGAACAATTATTTAGGATTGGCAAATCACCCGGAGGTTCGTAAAACAGACGGAGAAGCTTCAGTAAAATACGGTTTAGCAACCCCAATGGGTGCACGTATGATGAGTGGGAATAGCAATTATCACGAGGAATTGGAAGCAAAGCTTGCTGCCTTTGAGCAAAAGGAAGATGCTATTTTAATGAATTTTGGTTACCAGGGTATCATGAGTGCCATCGATGCAATTTGTGGAAGACATGATGTGATTGTGTATGATGCAGAATCACATGCTTGTATTATTGATGGTTTACGTTTACATACCGGACATCGTTATGTGTATAAGCATAATGATATTGCTGATTTTGAAAAGCAAATGGAAAGGGCAACTGCTTTAATTGAAAAACAACCCGCAGGTGGAATTTTAGTCATTACTGAAGGTGTTTTTGGTATGGCAGGTGATCAGGGTAAGTTGAAAGAAATTGCTGCTTTGAAAAGTAAATACAATTTCAGGTTATTAGTAGATGATGCACATGGTTTTGGAACACTTGGTAAAACAGGTGCGGGTGCAGGTGAAGAACAAGGTTGTCAGGATGCAATTGACCTGTATTTTTCGACATTTGCAAAATCTATGGCTTCAATTGGTGCTTTTATGGCGGGTGACAAAGCCATTATTGATTTTATCCGTTACAATATTCGATCTCAAATATTTGCCAAAAGTGTACCGATGCCTTTGGTCTTGGGTAATTTAAAGCGGTTGGAACTATTGCAAACACAACCTGAATTGAAAGAGAAATTGTGGAGCAATGCTTTGAAATTGCAATCAGGTTTAAAGGAGAGGGGGTTTGATATTGGAAATACTGATACGCCAGTTACACCTGTTTATATGAAAGGTGGCGTTGAGGAAGCAACGGCTATGGTGATGGACTTGAGAGAGAACTATAAAATATTCTGTTCAATAGTTGTTTATCCTGTAATCCCTAAGGGACATATTATCTATCGATTGATACCTACAGCGGCTCATACAGATGCAGATATCAATGAAACACTGATTGCATTTACAGAAACCAAAGCCAAATTAGATGCAGGTGCTTATAAAGTTGAAGCAATTCCTGATATGGCGGGGTAGAAGGGAAAAGTAAAAATTAAAAAGTAAAAAGTAAAATATAAAAGCCTCTGATAATTCAGAGGCTTTTTAGATTTTTTGATTTTTGAATTTTCCCTTTTAACTTATTCTATAATTTCTTTATTAAATCATTTCCTTGTTTAATATAGTCATCATTTTTTGCTGCAGTAGCAAGTGCAATACATTTTTCAGCGCTGGCTTTTGCGGCAATCTTATCACCATTTTCTTTTTCAATCTTTGCTCTCAATAAAAATAACCAATAACCATTAGGAGTTGCTTCTGTAGCTTTCTTTGCATTTGCCAATGCCTTAGATAAGTCTTTATCCCATTCGAAATAGAAATTTGCAGCTATTTGATAGACCGAAGGGTTTACCTTGTCTGCACTTAATTCCTTTTCAATTTGTGCTCTTAATCTTGGTTTCACATTGGTGCTGATGGGAACCTGCACTGCGGTATTACCCCAAAAAATATGAAGTTCGCAGGTCTCTGGTTGAATAGCTGCGAATTGCATAGTGAATGTTTCTACATTTGAAGACATTTTTTCTGCTTTCACTTTTACCCTTACAATGTCTTCGGCCTCTTTATAGCCATCAGTACCCCAGTTATTTAATCCCTTATTTACTATGATCTCCCAATATTCTTTGCCTGGAATTGCGTACAGCACATAAGAACCGGTATCTAAAACCTTACCGCCAATAGTAACATTATCTGAGAACTTAATCTTTGTTGCCGCATTCGCACCCAATCGCCAAAGCTTGTTTAATGGGGCTAAGTCACTATTTTCTTTTAAGAGCATTCTCCCTTTTATATTGGGTCGAGAATAGGTAAGTTCAATTTTACCCATTCCAAAATCTTGCACAATAGTCTGCGTACTGCTTGGTGCAGGCATCTTAATCTGGGAATTTGCCATGATAGAAAATGACATCATTGCAAGCAAAAGAATTCTTTTCATGTGTTATAGTTTGATTTTTAGTTACATAAAATTTCAATGAATCATTTCTGTATTTATGAAATATTCCTGTTCATTTTATGTGTGATTTTTTTTTGTGATACAAACCTAAGGTTTGGTAAGCTCTTTGCCAATCATTTTATATAATTGGTAACTTATTTAAAGGCGGGGTGGTATCTATGTAAGGTGTCTCTTAAATAATCCCGATCAAGATGGGTATAAATCTCAGTGGTGGTAATACTTTCATGCCCAAGCATTTCCTGTACCGCTCTCAGGTCTGCACCGCCCTCCACCAAATGAGTGGCAAATGAATGGCGGAAGGTATGAGGTGAAACAATTTTTTTGATCCCTGCCTTCATAACCATTTCCTTTATAATATAAAAGATCATGACTCTGCTTAAAGATTTCCCTCTTTTATTGAGAAATAGGATGTCCTCAAAATTCTTTTGTATGGTTTGATGAACCCGGATATTGTTTTTGTAGATCAAAATATATTTGATGGCGTCTTTCCCTATAGGAATAAGTCGTTCTTTATCGCCCTTTCCCGTTACCCTGATAAATCCCAGATCTGGGTATATTCCCGATAATTTAAGATTAATAACTTCACTTACGCGAAGTCCGCAGCTATACATGGTTTCCAAAATAGCTTTATTTCTTCCACCTTCTGGGCTACTCTGATCGATTTGAGATATAACCAATTCTATTTCTTCGAAACTTAATGTGTCTGGTAACTTCCTTTTTGTTTTTGGTGCTTCCAGTAATTGAGTTGGATCATTACTGCAAATTTGTTCTATCAAGCAGTATTTATAAAAACTTCTGATGCCAGAAATGATCCGGGCTTGTGATGTTTGGCCCATTCCTAGTTCATTGATCCATTTTACAAAATGTTGTAAATCCTTCAATGAAAGATCAGCTGGTTGTAGGGTTGAGTTGCTGGCAATTAAATATTGAGTCAATTTTTCCAGGTCATGCAAATATGCATCAACAGAATGATCACTTAAGGATCGTTCAAGTTGAAGATACCCCTTAAAACCATTTTTA
>CANBQT010000036.1 GCA_947371755.1 Chitinophagaceae bacterium | reverse complement strand
TTTGGTAACCTGCAATATTTTACCCCAGAAATATCACAACAGTTTCAAGTGCTGTCACCAGGTTATGGAGGAGGTCTTCGACTTAAATTAAATAAGCATTCTGGTGCTAATCTTTGTATCGATTATGGATTTGGGAAAGATGGGTCGAGAGG
Source organism: Chitinophagaceae bacterium (assembly GCA_947371755.1). Taxonomy (GTDB): domain Bacteria; phylum Bacteroidota; class Bacteroidia; order Chitinophagales; family Chitinophagaceae; genus Sediminibacterium. The sequence goes on along the minus strand of CANBQT010000036.1, from coordinate 30,307 downwards.
ATTTTTTGTAAATCTTGGTGAGGTATTTTAAAAAAGTAAAAAGTAAAAAGTAAAAAGTAAAAAGTAAAAAGAATATTTTTGTTCCCCGCCCTATTTAGGGAGGGGTGCCCGAAGGGCGGGGTGGGTAAAAACATCTAAGTAAAAAGCCCATTCTGAATCATCAGAACGGGCTTTTTTATTATTAGAATTTTATATTACATATGTGCTTTTAAAAATGCAATTGCTTTTTCATGTGCATCTGCTGTTGCTTCTTTATTAAATCCAGGATTACTTGGATTTGCAAAACCATGACCTGCCTCATATTTGAAAGTTGACAATTTTTTACCAGAGCTCAACATATCCTGTTCAAACTTAGTAACCATTTCTGGAGAGGGGCTTCTGTCTTTATTTCCAAAGAACCCAATTACATCACAGTTGAGCCCTTTTAATTTATCCAAATTGGTCTCTGGACGGCCATAATACATCACACAACCAGAAGCTTGCTTGCCAGCCAATAAGGTTGTTTGCAAACTCCACATGCCACCAAAACACCATCCGATAGTGTAAATTTTAGCTTTTGAGCCGGAATAAGCCAAGGCTCCTTTGATAATATTTTCAAGTCTTTCAGTCTTTGCAGCCTGAACCAATTTCATGGCACTGTCTGGTGTTGCAGCAACTTTTCCATCATATAAATCGATGGCTAATACATTTACATCATCTAATTCCTTAGAAAGATTATCCGACTCCCTTTTGATATAATCATTCAATCCCCACCATTCCTGAATCACATAGATCCATTTATTCGATTTTTTCTTGGATCTGATTTCATATCCCATCGCTTCTGTGCCATCTGCTGCTTTAAAACTTACAGGTTTGCCCAGGGCTCCTTCCAAATGGTAAGGAAGAGGAGTGGTATGCAAATTTGCAAAGGCCATCGTGCTGGCTTCTTGCCTAAATTGGTCGCGAACATCTGCATTATAACAACTGATATAACATTCAGGTGATAAGATCTGAGGAGCAGGTGCTTTGTAGCGATAACTGAAAATAAAGGCTGTAGAGAACGCTGCCAACGTTAAAATCAATAGTTTTTTCATTTTTTGTGTTTTTTGGTGGGAAAGATTTGCACTTCAAATTAACACTTCTGCATTGCTATTGTTTGTTTTTCTCCTAGTATTTTTTTTCTGAGCTTTTTTGAAGTAGGTTTGTATGACCGCTGAGAATTCTTGTTATTTATTCCCCTTGGTCAAATTAAATGTTCCTTTTTAAGCTGATTAAAGCAGATGCTTTTTTGGGCTGTTTTTTTTGTAGGAACATTTGGAAAGCGAATATGCGCGAGTAGCACATCTTTGGTAGTTCTAAGAAATTTAATCGAATACTTTATTGTATTCAATAATGAACAATAAACGCTCTTATGGCTAAGTACATTTTTGTTACTGGTGGTGTAACCAGTAGTTTAGGTAAAGGAATAATTGCAGCATCGCTTGCAAAATTGTTGCAAGCCCGTGGCTTGAAAGTAACTATTCAAAAGTTTGATCCCTATATCAATGTGGATCCCGGCACTTTAAATCCCTATGAACATGGTGAGTGTTATGTAACGGAAGATGGTGCTGAAACTGATTTGGACCTTGGTCACTATGAGCGTTTTCTGAGTAATTATACCTCTCAGGCAAATAACGTTACTACTGGTAGAATTTATCAAACTGTCATCAATAAAGAAAGAGCTGGTGATTTTCTAGGGAAAACTGTTCAGGTAGTGCCTCACATCACAGATGAAATTAAGCGTAGAATGCTTTTGCTTGGACAAAGTGGTCAATTTGATATCATCATCACCGAATTGGGGGGTACAGTGGGTGATATTGAGAGCTTACCCTTTATAGAAGCAGTTCGTCAACTTCAATGGGAATTGCCAGATGAAGATCTGGTGGTAGTTCATCTTACTTTAATTCCTTATTTAAAAGCAGCGAAAGAATTAAAAACAAAACCAACTCAGCACAGCGTTAAAATGTTGAGTGAAACTGGTGTACATCCTGATATCTTAGTTTGTAGAACTGAAGAGCCTTTAAATAATGATATCAAACGTAAAATTGCCCTATTCTGTAATGTGAAAACAGAGGCAGTGATTGAGGCAATGGATGCATCTACTATTTATGAAGTGCCATTGTTGATGCTTCGTGAAAAATTAGATCTTATCTGTTTACGTAAGATGAACATTACAGGTTATGCAGAACCTAATTTAGATAAATGGAAAGGATTTTTAGATAAATTAAAATATCCAAAGAGTAAAGTAACTGTTGGTTTGATTGGTAAGTATATTGAATTGCAGGATGCCTATAAATCAATCCTGGAGAGCTTTGTACACGCTGGTGCAATAAATGAAGTGAAGGTAGAAGTGGTGAATGTACATAGTGAATATATTACTGCTGAAAATGTTTCAGAAAAACTTTCAGGATTGGACGGCTTACTGGTTGCTCCTGGATTTGGATTAAGAGGAATCGAAGGAAAAATAGTTGCAGTGCAATACGCAAGAGAAAAAGGACTGCCATTCTTTGGAATTTGTTTGGGAATGCAAATGGCTGTCATTGAATTCGCAAGAAATATATTAGGATTCAATGGGGCTCATTCAGTTGAAATGGATGAAAATACCAGTTACCCTGTCATTGATATTATGGAAGAACAAAAGAAGATCACCATGATGGGTGGAACCATGCGTTTGGGATCTTATCCATGTGAAATTACTGAGGGAAGTTTAGCACATAAGATTTATGGAAAAACGGCTATTAAAGAACGTCATCGCCATCGTTATGAATTTAATAACCAATATTTGGATCAGTTCCAACAAAATGGAATGATAGCAAGTGGTGTTAATCCTGAGACCGGATTGGTGGAAATTGTTGAAATACCTTCACATCCATTCTTCATAGGAGTACAATATCACCCAGAGTTAAAAAGTTCTGTTGAAAACCCTGCCCCATTATTTGTATCATTTATTGGAGCAGCTAAAAAATATAACGAGCAAATACATAGCAACGGTAAGAAAGTAGCACAAGTATAGATAAATATATATAATTTTTAATGCCGGCTTGTTCATTCATGCCGGCATTTTTATGTTTATAACATAGTAAAAGCCTTAATGTAATTCTTGTTTAGTAATTTTATTTACCTAATTCAATCATATGCTACATTCAAAAAAGACCATCTTATTGCTGGCAATTTTAGTTTCTAGTTTTACATCTTTTACACAACCTCCCTCTGGAATCCATTGGAGTAAAAACGGAAGTGGATATTATGCAATTGCCGGTGGTGAAATCACTTATACTAATTTAAATGATCATTCAAAGTTGGTGGTCATAACCAAAAAGCAATTAACTCCTCAAGGGACTGATAAACCTTTATCTGTTCGCAATTTTTTCTTCTCACATGATGAAAGCAAATTGCTGATCTATACCAATACAAAAAAGGTTTGGAGGTATGATACAAGAGGTGATTATTGGGTCCTTAATCTCAATGATAAAAGTTTGAAACAATTAGGAAAAGGCAAACCTGTTTCTTCCTTGATGTTCGCAAAGTTCTCCCCTGATGATAAGAAAGTGGCGTATGTAAGTGAGTATAATATTTATGTGGAAGATCTTGTATCTAATAAAATTCAAGCATTGACAATTGGGGGTAGCCGCAAAAAGATCAATGGAACTTTTGACTGGGCTTATGAAGAAGAATTCTTTTGTAGAGACGGTTTTCGTTGGAGCCCTGATAGCAAACAAATTGCATATTGGCAAATGGATGCTAAGATCACCAGGGATCATTTAATGATTAATAATACTGATTCAATTTATCCTTTTGCGGTACCAGTGGAATATCCTGTTGCGGGTCAAAAACCTTCACCATTTAAAATTGGAGTTGTTTCTTTAGCTACCAGTAAAACAAAATGGATGAATATTCCCAATGATACCATTTTAGAAACTTATTTACCCAGAATGGAGTGGGCAGCTAATAGCACTGAATTAATTGTGCAACATTTAAATCGTAGACAGAACCAAACAGCTATTTTATTATGTGAATCTAATACTGGAAAAGTTTCATCTATTTATCATGAAGAAGATTCTGCATGGATTGACCTTCAACAAGAATGGGATCAAAAATATTCTTATGGCGGATGGGATTGGATCGAAAATGGTGCTGAGTTTCTATGGTCAAGTGAAAAAGATGGCTGGAGGCATATTTATAGAATCAGTCGCGATGGTAAAAAAGTAAAATGCATTACCAACGGGAAATATGATGTAATGAGTATTGCAGCGATTGATGAGAAAAATGGTTTTCTATATTTTGAAGCGTCTCCTGAAAATGCCACACAACAATATTTATACAAAGTGAAATTAGATGGAACTGAAGCTGCTACTCGCGTCACTCCCAGTAATCAAATTGGTTCGAATATCTATGAATTATCTCCAACAGGCAGTTTTGCAAAACATAAATTCTCTAATTATTATACTCCAGAAGTTACAGAATGGGTAAAGCTTCCCGGGCATTCACCTCTTGATGGCGGATTAGTTAATAAAGCTATTCTGGCATCCGACAAATCGAAATCTAATGTTGCATTCTTTACCGTTACAACGTCTGAAAATGTTAACATGGACGCGTGGGTAGTGAAACCTAAAAATTTTGATTCCACAAAAAAATATCCAGTTGTATTTTATGTATATACAGAACCATGGGGTCAGAATGTAAGAGATGAATTTGGGATCGCTTATAATTATCTCTATGATGGAGATATGGCGGCTGATGGGTATTTCTATATTTCCATTGATAATCGCGGAACACCTGTTCCCAAAGGAAGAGAATGGCGAAAAGCCGTCTACAAAAAGATCGGACAGGTCAACATTCGCGATCAGGCTCTTGCAGCTAAAGAAATTTTGAAATGGAAATATATCGATACCAGCCGAGTGGCAGTATGGGGTTGGAGTGGTGGGGGATCTGCTACTCAAAACTTAATGTTCCAGTACCCTGAAATTTATCAAACAGGTATCGCAGTAGCCGGTGTTGCTAATCAGCTTACCTACGATAACCTTTATCAGGAAAGATATATGGGATTGCCACAGGAAGATAAGGCAGGATTTATCAAAGGTTCTCCAATTACCCATGCGAAAAACTTAAAAGGAAATCTGTTATTAATCCATGGAACAGGCGATGATAACGTTCATTATTCAAATATGGAAATGCTGGTAAATGAACTGATTAAAAATGGCAAACAGTTTCAAATGATGAGTTATCCCAATCGAACACATAGCATATCAGAAGGTGCAGGAACATTCAATCATCTTTCAAAATTATTTACAGCTTATCTTAAGAGAAACTGTCCAGGCGGCGCTAAATAATTCCTCTTAATTATTCATTAGAAATGTCTTCAGTAGCTTTTCGATAAAGTTGCTGGAGACTTTTTATTTCATATGCTTCTCGAAGTCTTACATGTTCGTCATAGGCACCTGAAGGCAGTAATGTTTTTGCAATAACAGGCATCAGTTCAATCAACATCAAAATAGCCACTAATAAATAATAGCGAAATGCCACTGAGGTATTATTTTTGATCAAATTATTCAGCGCTTCGATTCTGGTGATAAATCCATCATTCAATAATGTTTCAAATGCAGCTTGCTCCTTTAAGATCCCTGCATCAATACTTTTTAAACTACTATCTGCAGCATAAATATTTGGTAAAAGCATTTGTTCTAAGGATAAATAATCAAGTTGGAGTTTTTGGTAGGCTTCTTGTTTCGCCTTAGCAATATCTTTCAATCCGATTTTTTTACTGCCTCCTGTTCCATCAGTTTCAGCAATAAAACTTTCTCGCGCTGCAGTTACTTCCCTGTCCTTTGTAATGAGTTGCTCCTGAAGTTTGTTTCTCTCTAAGAGTAAAGGTTGTTTGATACTTCTATACACACTGTCCTGTCTTTGTAATTTATTTAGTTTGCGTTGTTCATTATCGAGTGAGATTTGAGTATGGATCTCTTTGTCAAATAGATACAATAGGGCAGGTTGTGCCATAAATAATCCAATCGTCATGGCAAGGAGAACACGGAAACTAATAGGTATTATTTTGTGTTTATTATTTCGATGAATGCCTTTGATCAGCGCTCTATCAATACCCAAAATCACTCCCCCCATAAAAATGCCAAGTAGTAAGGGCGCCCATATATTGGAAACAACAGTGCTAAAAAAATAAGCCCAGGCTAAAGTGGCAAATAACCAGGTGCCCAAAACTGTCATTCCAGTAATGGCATATCTGTTCCTATCAATCACTGCCTTTTCAAGTAATTCCTCTTCGGCAGTGGATAACCACCACAAGAATTTTGTGAACCTTCCCGGCGTATAGCTATCGCCTGGAAGTATACTTTTGGTATCCTCCATCATATCATTAAATTTATAAATGTGATGGTTGAGTCAGGGAATATCCTGGTTGAAGTAGTTAAAGAAACGAGTTAAATCCCATATTGTCGTCCCCAATGCCCTTTTTAAAGCTATTTTAACGCTTGTATAAATTTATCATTACAGATTCTCAATCTAAACTGAGAATACTACCTTTGCCGCTCAATAAAATTTGATATGAAGACGGATAAGAATTCGGTAATTGGTTTTGTGCTGCTAGGTATTTTGTTTTTTTTATACTTCTGGTATACTAATAAACAACAAACTGCTCTGGCTGAAATTAAAAAAAGGCAAGAAGATTCTATCGCGCGCATTCAAGCCGCAAGAATAAAAATAGTAGATACCGCAACTGCAAAATTAGATTCTGTAAGAAGGGATTCTGCAACAAGGGTTTCTGCAGCTGGAAACTTTACTACAGCAGCAACCGGTGTTGAGCAAATGATTGTTGTTGAGAATGAATTGATGAAAGTGAACTTCTCTAACAAAGGAGGAAAAGTTCATAGCGTGATTCTAAAGAATTATAAGTCACACGACGGACAACTAGTTACACTTTCAGGTGGAAAGGATCAAATTAGTTATGCAGTAAATACAGGAGCAAATCAGTCGGCTCAAACTGCAGAATTATTCTTTACACCAAGCACGGTACAAAAAAATGCCGATGGAAGTCAAACAATTCGTTTTGCTATTCAATCTGCCAATGGTGAAGGGATTATTCATGAATATATTGTTCGTCCGAATGAATATATGATTGATTGGAATCTTTCATTAACAGGAGCTGATAAATTATTGAGCCAGGGTCAGTTGAATCTGCAGTGGAACGCAACTACAGAACAGCTTGAAAAAACTGCAGTATATGAGCGTCAAATGTCGAATATCTGCTTTTCAGAAGGGAATGACTTCGATTATATCTCTGCTAAGAATGAAAGAAGATTTGAAAAACCAGTGCAGTGGTTAAGTGTTGTGCAACAATTTTTCAATACCACATTGATCGCGAAAAATAGTTTCAGTGCAGGATCAGTAAACTTTCAACGTAAAACCGATTCTAGTACTCAGTTGGCAACAGTTAATGCGTCCCTCCAAATGAAGTTGCCTGTATCTGCATCTGTTGCAGTACCCATGCAATTATATTATGGCCCTAGTGATTTTAATATCCTGAAGAAACAGGCTCCAGAAATGGACAAGATCGTGAACCTTGGAAGAGATATGTATTCTTTTGTTCGACCTATCAACAAATACATCATTATGAATGTATTTAATTTCTTTGCAGGCTTTGTAAAGAATTATGGTTGGGTTGTTTTGTTGCTTACTTTATTTATTCGTCTTGTTACTGCTCCACTTACTTATAGTAGTTATTTAAGTGGTGCTAAGATGAAAGTGATGCGTCCGGAATTGGATGAATTGAAAAAGAAGTTTGGCGATGATCAGCAAGGCTTTGCTATGGAGCAAATGAAGTTATTTAGAGAGGCCGGGGTAAACCCTTTAGGCGGCTGTATTCCAGCGCTTTTGCAGATTCCAATCTTCTTTGCATTGTATAGTTTCTTTAACTCAAACATTGCCCTTCGTGGTCAGGCTTTTTTATGGAGTCAGGATCTATCTTCATATGATGTAATTGCAAAATTACCTTTTAATGTTCCGATGGGATTTGGCGACCATATTAGTTTATTTACCATTACAGCTGTAATAACAAGTTTCTTGATTTCGATTTATAATATGAGTATGACTCCAACTCAGGATAATCCTGCATTGAAGTATATGCCTTATTTCTTCCCATTCATGTTATTGTTCATCTTTAACAGACTTCCATCAGCTTTAACCTGGTATTATACTGTGTCTAACATTATTACTTTAGGATTACAATATGTAATTCAAAACTATATTATTGACCATGATAAGATCCTTGCTAAAATAGAATTGAAAAGGAAAGCGCCAAAGACTAAAACAAAATGGCAGGAGAAATATGATCAGATGATGGAGAGTAATAAAAAAGTTCAGGATCTGAAAGAACGTACACAGAAAAAAAATAAATAAAATATAGAAGGCCCTCCTGATCATTCGAGAGGGCTTTCTTTATTAATGATATCAAAAGGAATTGCTTAATCAATTTTATGAAATATTTTAATGGGTTGCTTTTTGCTTTGTTTTTTTTCTCTATATCTAGCTTTGCACAGCAAAGAATTGTAGCAGAGTGTACTGTTACATATCAAATTAGTTTAGAAGAAAGTAATCTGAATAAAGAAGTACAAACTGCTTTACAACATAGTTCCAAAACTGTGTACATCAAAGGCAATGATAGTCGTGTCGATCTTAATAGCCCTTCTCTATTACAATCAGTCATCTATGATAAGACAAACGGAACGGCAGTTATTCTTCGAGAGTTTGGAAGTAATAAATTCATGACTAAACTCAATAACAAAGAATGGAGATTAGCCAATAAGCAATTTGATGGTATGACGATTCATTTTGTAAATGAAACAAAAAATATACTGGGCTATGAATGTAAAAAGGCAATCTTACATTTAAAGGATAGCAGTGTCTTCAACATCTATTATGCAACTACAATTGCCCCTTCAGTTAGGGAATTTGAATATCAGTTCAAAGATGTTCCAGGCTTTGTCTTGGAATTTGATGTGAAGGAAGAAGGTGCTTCTATTGTTCGGTATAAGGCAACTAAAATTAACCTGAGCCCAGTTCAGGCTTCAAAATATGACATCCCTACAAGTGGATATAGATTATTGAATTAATGGTGTGGTGCAACCGGAGTTTTAAATTTGGTTGGCACCCTTACTTTGAATTTGTATGGATATACAAATGTTGAATTACCGCTTTCAAAACGTAACATATAATTCATTTCAGAACTGTTTTGATTGTCTTTATTGGACAATAATTGTGTTCCTTTAAATTGTAAACTCGATTTCATAGCAGAATAGGTAAGACTTTTTCTAGAAAACGAACTTAGATTTTTTAATGAATATTTACTGTTTTTGGTATGCTCATCAGCGATTCCAGTGAATGAAAATGCAGCATAAGCCATTTGAATCGCCATCACCAAAATGATGGAAAACCCGATTTTTTGTATGTATTGCTTTGCTTTCATTTGTGTAAAGATAAAACTTTTTCTTAATAATATGCCAATTCACATATAATTAATAAGACGCACGAAAATGAAAAAAGTTGCCTAGGAGGTGAAAAAAAATAAAAAAAAGGTTTTATATTCAATAAACCGATAGTGCAATGAGAGAAAATCCATACCGCGAAGACCGAGAGGAGCTCAAAGAACTCTTGATGCAATACCAAAATCTCAAACAAGGGATAAGCCATTCTTTCATAGAAGAAGACGCTTTTGAACGGATTATCGATTATTTCGACGAAAAAGACGAAATGGTTCAGGCTTTAGAAGCCGCTGAGATTGCTTTGGAGCAATTTCCCTATTCTTCCCTTCTTATGATAAAAAAAGCTGATTTGTTGTTGGCAAATAGGAAATATCAGGAAGCCCTGAATATTCTGGAGACTGCCGAGCTTTTCGACAGTAATGATGTAAATCTCTATATTTTAAAGACTGATGCCTATTTGGCACTCGATCAGCAACAAAAAGCAGTGGAATTATTGGAAGCCGCTCTAGGCCTTTTTGAAGGCGAGGAGCGAATAGACCTCTTATTTGAATTAGCAGATGTTTATGATGACTATGAGGAGTTTGATAAGGTTTTCGATTGTTTGAAGTTAATTCTCGAAGAAGAACCTACTAATGAAGAAGCTTTATATAAGATCTGTTTTTGGACTGATTTTACAGGTAGAAATGAAGAGAGTATTCGATTGCATCAAAAAATAATTGATGAATTTCCCTACAACGAATTAGCCTGGTTTAATATGGCTGCGGCTTTTCAAGGTTTGAAACTCTATGAAAAATCTATTGATGCGTATCAATATGCTGTGGCTATTGATGAAAAATTCGACTATGCCTATCGGAACATGGGCGATGCTTACCTGCGATTAAGAAAGTATAAAGAAGCCATTGAAGTACTCGAAAAAGTCTTAGAGCTTTCCAGACCAGAAGATGTGATCTATGAGGCAATTGGTCATTGTTATCATCGTTTAGGTAATTATGCTCAAGCGAGATTTCATTATAAGAAGGCAGTCCATTTGAATACAGATGACAGTAAATTACATTATAAGATTGCCGTCACATATATGCTCGAAGAGCAGTGGCAGAGCGCATTGAAGCATCTAGAAAATGCGATGCGAATCCATCGGTCTATTACTGAATATAATTTAGCAATGGGAGAATGCAGGCTAAACCTTGGACAGTATAAAGAAGCTATTCAATATTTTAGTGTGGTAGTTCGTCAGAAACAAAAAAATGTGGCTGGTTGGGAAGCACTGATCCGTTGTTTACTCAAAGGTGAATTTTTTGAAGAGGCCTTCAATCAGTCAATTGCAGCTTTAAAAGCTACTGATGGTAAACCCGTTTTTCTGTTTTATCAAAGCACCGCTTTATTTGCAAATGGGAAATCAAAAGAAGGATTGCTTAAATTAGAAATTGCCATGGAAAAAGCACCTAAGCTTTTAAAGAAATTTATTGAACTAAATCCAGCTATTCTTCAGAACAACCAGGTAGTTGATATCGTTGCCCGATATAAGAAAGGCAGAAAAATATAAGAAAACATAAACAAAGGGAAACACGCGTTGGCTTATAAAGTCGCTCGATTAACCTATTTTTGCAGCCGAAAATAAAGCGACATGAATTTTAATTTGACTCAGATACCAGATCGGATAAAGAAACCCAGGGCACATGGCATCACAATGGTAATGGATAAAGGGCTCAGTATTCCTGAAGTGCATAATTTTATGGGTATCGCTGGTCCGCATGTGGATGTGGTAAAATTAGGTTTTGGAACTGCATATGTGACGCCCAATCTGAGAGAAAAAATTGAAGCATATCAATCATACGACATACCAGTTTATTTTGGAGGTACTTTATTTGAAGCTTTTTTGATTAGAAATCAATTTGATGATTATATCGCTATGTGTAAAGACTATGGGATAGATTATGTAGAGGTAAGCGATGGATCTATCAGTATTCCCCATCCTGAAAAATGTGGTTATATCGAGAAATTAACCAAGCATGCCACGGTATTAAGTGAAGTAGGAAGTAAGGATGCTGCTCATATCATTCCTCCTTATAAATGGATTGAATTGATGCGTGCAGAGCTTGAAGCGGGTTCTTCGTATGTGATTGCAGAAGCAAGAGAGGCTGGAAATGTGGGAATTTATCGTGGAAGTGGAGAAGTTCGTGAAGGACTGGTTCAGGAGATCTTAACTCAGATCCCTGCAGAGAAGATTATTTGGGAGGCACCACAAAAAGCGCAGCAATTGTATTTCTTAGAATTAATAGGATGTAATGTGAATCTTGGAAATATTGCACCCAATGAAATGATAGCATTAGAAGCTATGCGTATTGGTTTAAGGGGTGATACTTTCAGTTTATACTTAGATAAATAATTCTGTCATGCGTTTATTTGGTTTATTGGGTTATCCTTTAACGCACTCCTTTTCCCAGAAATATTTTACTGAAAAATTTCAGCAACTTGGCATATCAAATGCAGCTTATGAGAATTTTTCTATTCCTGATATAAAGGAATTGACTTCCATTCTGGTTGATCAAAACGGATTAGAAGGTTTTAATATCACGATACCTTATAAAAAAGCAGTGATTGATTTTTTGGATGAACTTTCCGAACCTGTTAAAAAAATGGGTGCCTGTAATTGTGTTAAAATCCACGAAGGGAAATTAATAGGTTTCAACACAGATATTGTTGGATTTAAAAAATCATTACAGCCCTTCCTAAAACCTGTTCATCAGAAAGCTTTGATATTAGGAACCGGGGGTGCATCTGCTGCGGTGGAATACGTATTTCAAGAACTAGGTATTTCCTATCAATTTGTTTCAAGAAATGCCTCAGATGAAGCTATCAGTTATCAAAGTCTGACTAAAGAAATCCTGGAATCTCACAAACTGATTATTAATACAACACCATTAGGAATGTATCCAAATTTGGATGCCTGCCCTGAAATTCCCTATCAGTATTTAACAACTGATCATCATTTATTTGATCTGATATATAATCCAACGGAAACTCGGTTTTTAACGCTTGGGAAAGAAAGAGGTGCCAGCATTCAAAATGGATATGAAATGCTTATTCTTCAAGCAGAAGAAAGCTGGAGGATCTGGAACGAATAAATTTAAAATCACTTAACAAACAACTACTTATGAAGCATAGTATCAGACTACTATTTATAGTTGCTTTATGTAGTTCATGCTTTGTTATCCCCGCCTGTAATAACAAGGTAGCATTGAAATTGGTAGATTTCGAACTTGCTGATATGTACCAATTGCCTCAACCGGTAATAGATTTTTATTACAATGCCGAAGAAAATCCTAAACACATATTTACAGTACTTGATTCAAGTTATTTTGCAGCGGAAAGTTTCACCAGGGTGAGCCATTTAACAGAAACGCATTATACTATTCAGATCAATCATCGGGAACTCCAAATTCGCGAAAGGGATTTTAGGGCACCTTTCTTAATCTTTAATGGAAGATTGTACTTTTCGAAGAGTCATATTCTGAAGGGTAAATTAATGACACCTCAGGATTTGTTTATTTATTTTGTAGATTTAAAAACCATTTTAAAATAAGTTTCGCCCCTACCACCTTTAAATCTCATTTATGAAAAATGTATTTAATCTTGATGATTCTAATGAAATCATTGACAGAATTGGAAAATTAACACCTGATACAAAAGGGTTATGGGGTAAAATGTCTGTTGCTCAAATGCTTGCACATTGCAATGTTACATATGAGATGGCTTATGAAAAGAAACATCCGGCGCCAAATGCATTTATGAAATTCATATTGAAGCTTTTGGTTAAAAAGACCGTGGTAAATGAAACACCCTATAAGAAAAGCAGCCAAACAGCCCCTGCTTTCATTATCAAAGACGAAAAGGATTTTGAAGTTGAAAAAGAAAGATTGATCAACTATATTAAAAAGACTCAAGAATTAGGTGCTTCATATTTTGAAGGAAAAGAATCTTTATCATTTGGGGCTTTGAATAAAACTGAATGGAACAATATGTTCTATAAACATTTAGACCATCATTTACAGCAATTTGGTGTATAGGTATTATTGAATAATAAGGCTTTCTTTTAAACGAAGGTCTCTAGAAGATCCTCCTATCATGATCCTGAAAGTTCCGGGCTCAACAACTTTCTTCATTTGTAAATTATACATGTCGAGTAATTCTCTTGATATTTCAAATTGAACTGTTTTCTTTTCGCCCTTCTTCAATGAAACTCTTTGAAAACCCTTCAGTTCCATCACAGGTCTTGCAACAGATGCAAGTTCATCACGTATATATAACTGTACTACTTCATCTCCATCAAAAGCACCTATATTTTTTAATTCAAAACTTACAATAGCAGTATCATTTTCAGACATGAATTTCTTATCAAGTTTTAAATTGCTATAATCGAATTGCGTATAACTCAATCCAAATCCAAAGGGGAATAATGGAAGCCCTGACTGATCGTTATAATCATCTCCACGTCCGGTTGGTAAATGATTATACACTAATGGCAACTGTCCTTCTGAATTAACAAAACTGATGGGTAGTTTTCCAGCTGGGTTAGCTTCTCCAAATAAAACAGAAGCAATTGCGTTTCCACCTTTTTCACCTGGATACCAGCAATCAATCACTGCTTTTGTATGAGATAACCAATGGTCCATTGTAATGGCGCTACCCCCTATCAGTACTACTACGATTGGTTTCCCTGTTGCTATTAAAGATTGCAAAACTTTTTCCTGATTACCAGGGAGTGCAAGAGACGAACGATCTCGAAATTCACCTTCCTCGATTCCTGCAGTAAAAATTACCAGATCAGATTTGTTAGCTATCTCAATGGCTTCTTTTCTTTGTAACTCTTCATGATCAGGCATTTTCCAGATCAATTGAATGTGCGCATTGCCGTTGGGTTCTTTAAATTCTATACGAATAGGGTAGGATTTACCTTTTATGAAATTAACATCAACCATGTCTGTATGAAAGCTTTGTTTCAGCCACCTGTCAATTACCAACTTATTGTTGATGTACAATCGGTAGCCATCATTTCCTTTTAATCCGATTGGTATGGTTGCGGTCATGGGTGCTATGAAATTTCCAGTCCATCTGGCACTATAAAAATCACTTGTCAATTCTTTAGAAGGTGGGTAAAGTGTCCAATTGAAATCAACTTGCTGGTCAATTCTGCTGATGATTGCTTTTCCATTAGCTTCGATATTATTAAAGTATTCGCCTAAAAGCCCTACATTTTTTTTCCCGTTTTGATCTGTGCTTAAATAAATATTGGGTATTGTTTGTATGTCCTGTTTTGTTCTCGTTGTTCCTGCAGCAAAAAGAACTTCTATATTTTTTTTCTCTGCAATATTTTTAATGCCTGAAAGGATGGTAGTAATATTATTTGCAACTCCTGAATATCCACCCATTCTTCCTTCTATGGCGTCTTTACCTATTACGGCAATTTTTCTTACCGTTGATTGTATAGGCAATGTTTTATTCTCATTGCGCAATAAAACGATAGATTCTATAGCGGCTTTTTCTGATAGCTTTTTATGGTTTTCATTGGTAATGGATTCTATCAATATTTCAGGAACATAGGGATTGTCAAAAAGGCCCAATTCAAATTTGGCTGTCAATACTCTTGTAACAGCAGCATCAATGGAAGGGTTTGGAATCTGGCCATCAAGAAATGGTTGCATGAATAATTTTCCATGTTCGTAAGCAGTTTGAAAAATCACATCTAAACCGTTGATGATGGCTTGTTTTCCAGATTCATCATAACTCTGGGTAGTGTTGTGCAATACATTAGCTCCGCCCACTGCACTTGCATCTGAAATGACAAATCCTTTGAAACCCCATTTATCCTTGAGTGTGGTGTTGAGTAACCAATTGTTGGCGGATGAAGGGCTTCCATCCAAAGAATTATATGCTGTCATGATACTTCTTGCACCAGCTTTTTTTATCACATTGATGAAAGGGACAAAATCGTTTTCATAAAGTCTTCTTTCATTGTAATGAATTGGATAACTGTCTCTTCCGCCATCACCTACGTTAGCAATAAAATGTTTAGGAGTTGCAATGATATTGTTTCTTTCAAATGCACCGATATAGGCAACCCCCATAGCGGAACTCAGGAAAGGATCTTCACCATAGGTTTCTTCCGTTCTGCCCCAACGAGTGTCCGTTGCCAGATTGATAACTGGTGATAACACCTGACGGATACCCCTTATTTTTGTTTCCAATGCTATTGCAGTAGCCACTTCGTGCATTAAAGTAGTATCCCAGGTTGCAGATAAAGCGATTGATTGCGGGAATATAGTAGCGCCTTTACGCACTAAGCCATGTAAGGTTTCGTCAAATGCAATGATGGGTATCCCCAGCCTTGTTTGTTCGATAAAATAATGTTGACTTTTATTGATCTTTTTAACAAGTATTAAAGCATTTTCATCAATGCCATATTTTAAGATCTGATTGGTTGCATCCTGGTCAGATGAAGTGGCACTCACCTGAAAACCGAATAGCCCATTTTTATAATCCTGATCTTTTAAGTCTTTTATTTCTCCGGGAATCATGAATAGTTGCCAGAATTTTTCTTCAGGATTCATTCTGGATAATAAGTCTTGAACCCTTACTGGGATAGGTAAATGGGCATTCTTATATACTGGAATATTTTGCGCTATTGCAAAATTGCGTGCTAGGAAAAAAATAAAAACAAGTATCAATTTTTTATAAAATGCCATTCTGATTTTTGTTTAAATATTGAAATTGATTATAGCTCGGGAGCTAATTTCTTTAAGGCATTAGCTGGAATACTAGTTTTCTTTTTGGTTGTATAATCATAACAGATCATACCTGTCTTTGCCTTTCCAGCTACTTTTATTTCGTCCTGATTAATGATTTCTAATAAATAATAAAAATCAAATCCAATTTTATCGAAGTCTGTTGCTTGCACAGATATTCTTATTATATCACCGTAATTTAATTCGTGTTTGTATTCAATTGCAGTATCTGCCATAATTAAACCATAACCTTCAAAATCCAATTCGCCGTATCCCAGCTTTTTTAAATATTGCTGGCGTGCTTCCTGGATCATAGAGAGAAAGCTGTCATTACCAACATGACCACCATAATTCAGGTCAGTGATTCTAACGGGTATCTCAGTAGAAAATGAATAAATGGAGGGCATTGTTAATTTGATCCTGTTCATAATACTTTCAATTGTAGAAATTCAATGAGCTGTGCTACTGCTTTTTTTCGGTGACTGAATTTGTTTTTCTCCTCCATTCCCATTTCTGCAAATGTGTAAGTTGAACCATCAGGAACAAATATGGGGTCATATCCAAATCCCTGAGTGCCTTTTTGAAATTCAATGATGGTTCCTTTGCAAATTCCTGTGAATAGATATTCCTGATCTTCCCAAATTAAGGATACTACTGTTCTGAATTGTGCAGATCTGTTTGATACTCCATCCAGATTCTTTAAGAGTAAATTGATATTATCCTGAAAATTTCTTCCTTCACCAGCATATCGGGCACTTTTTACGCCAGGTTCTCCACCTAAAGAAAAAACCTCTAAACCGGTGTCTTCACTAAAACAGTTTTTATGGGTTATCTGATGAATTGTAAAAGATTTCTCTGAAGCATTAGCTTCCAAAGTCTGATGAGGTTCAGGTATATCGATATCTATTCCAGCTTCCAGTAAGGTTATAATTTCGATAGGATCTTTTAGTATGGATCGAATTTCGTTGACTTTATTCTGATTATTTGTGGCAAATACTAATTCTATTTTTTTCATGGATGAGCTAATTATTTTTGGATTTGGTATAACACGTGTTTGCAAAGAAAATCTGATGCTTCAAGTTTTGGATGGTCAAACTCAGTAATTTTTTGCATACCAATTTTTTGCATCAATTTTTCCGATGCAGTATTATGAATGGAGGTAAAAGAAAATATCTTTTCGAAATTCAACACTTGAAAACCGTAATACAAACAGGCATTTGCAGCTTCCGTTCCCAATCCTCTCTTCCAGTAAGACGAATCAATTCTCCAACCTATTTCTACACAAGGGGTAAAAAAAGATTCGAAGGAAGGATGAGAAAAACCTGTAAATCCTATAAAACATTTCTCTTCTTTTAATTCCAGTGCGTACAAACCAAAATTGAATTTTTCGAAATGTTGTTTGATCTTTTGGATATGAGTTAGTGTTTCTTCAGCTGAAACTAGTTGAGGAAAATACTGCATCACCAGGGGATCAAGATTCATTTTAATATAGGCATCAATATCCGAATCTTTCCAACTCCGTAATAATAGTCGAGGGCTTTCAAAAAATATTTGTTCCTGCATTAAAAGTTTTTTAAGATCTTATAATTGAAACATGTTTTTCAAGCTCATCCAAAGTTTTGATTTTTCTAATTTGGCGTCTTGTGTATCACTATCCATTTTTGTTAGTGAGGAAGCAAAAAGAAATTTACAGTTGTCGTGTGATTGTACCTGATAGTTAGGTATCGTAAAGGGAAGCCTAAGTTCCTTCGGTTCCAGATCAAACACGAGGAAGAATTTTGACTGTAATTTTTGTTTAAATTCTGTATAGTTGAATGGGTAATTAGAATAATTAACCAAAGCAATGTCTCCCAAATTTAATTTGCAGGCATTTAAAATACTGGAAAGAAATTGCAGATGCTTGTCATTGATATAGGCAACGCCTGATTCTTTGATAATTATGGTGATTTGCTTTCCATTATTTCCTAAGTACCATTGTTTTTCAGTATCTGCAACAATTGGTTCTGTTATGGTAGGTTTTACAACAGGGGTAGGTTTAACCAAAGTTTTTTCTTTCGAAGAATTTTCAATTGGAGCAACAGTTTTTAGTTCCTTATCTGTATTGGGCTCCGAATTTAATGGCTTCTTCTGCACATCAGCTCCTAATACCAATTGATCAGTGTATAAATTGGCAATAACAAAATCGGGAAGCTGAATTTTTTTTGTGTCCATGAGCAGTTTATGAAGATAACGATTGTTAGCTTTTGTTTTTTTCGTTTATTTGCAACAAATATAAAACTATGGTTGCAGCAGCGGATATAAAGATTGAAAAAGTAGCAGTTAGTAAGTTATTAGAATTGAGTCTTGAAAACCTGCCATTTGGAAGGTATTTTACCGATCATATGCTTGAGGCTGATTATATAAACGGGGAATGGACAAATATTGCTATCAGGCCCTATCAGGCTTTGTCTTTCGATCCTGCTGTGTCTGTATTGCATTATGGCCAATCAATATTTGAAGGTATTAAAGCATATAAGTCGGAAGAGGGGGAAGCCTTTATTTTCCGCCCTTATGATAATTTAATTCGTTTTAATACTTCAGCTGAAAGAATGTGCATGCCAACAGTTCCCGAAGAATTGTTTATTGAAGGAATGCGCCAATTGATTGAAGTGGATAAGGATTGGATTCCAAATAAAAAGGATCACTCATTATATATCAGACCATTTATGTTTTCCACAGACGCTTTCTTAGGTGTTCGTCCGTCTGAGACTTATAAGTTCATGATCATATTGAGTCCTTCTGGTCCATATTTCGCAGCGCCCATGAAAATTTTGGTGGAAGAAAATTATACCAGAGCAGCTCCTGGCGGAGTAGGGTTTTCAAAAAATGCGGGTAATTATGGAGGTAGTTTGATTGCTGCAAAGCTGGCCAATAAATTGGGCTATGATCAGGTGTTGTGGACAGATGCATTTGAACATAAGTGGTTGCAGGAAGTTGGAATGATGAATGTTGTATTTATCATTAATGGAGTTGCTGTAACCCCTTCACTTGAAGAAGGTACCATTTTAAAAGGAGTTACCCGTGATAGCGTTTTAACTCTATTAAAGAAAAGAGGGTTAAAAGTAGAAGAGCGTAAAATTAGTATCGACGAATTAGTTGAAGCGTACAATGCAGGACAGGTACAGGAAGTATTTGGTACCGGAACTGCAGCAACTATTGCACCTATAAAGGAGTTGAAATATAAAGATCATATAATGCAATTTGATACCACTACGTGGACCATTGCACCTGCTATTAAACAAGATATGGATGATATTAAATCTTGTACGGTTGCAGACGAATTTGGCTGGATGTATCAGATCTAATACTAAAATTGTTTTTTCAAGCCTGCACTATTCATTTGGTGCAGGCTTATTTTTTTTGTGATCATGGTCTTGCTTTAAATTCTTCCTGATTCCATATCCAATTCCCATCGCAAGTAAAATACTCAAACCACCATCAATGGGCACATCAGATGTATCATCATCAAAACTTGGCGGTTGCGCATGAAGGAACAAGCAAGTAAAGAAAAAAAAGTAGAACAATAAGATGCTGCATTGGATTATTTTTTTCATCAATTATTGTTTAATATTTAATAATTTTTTGAACGATTTTTTCTTCTTTATTGGAAATCGTAATGAAATAAATACCAGACCTCCATTTATCCATGTTTACTTCAAACAAAACCTGATGTGAAGGCGCTAAATCTTTTTTTAAAAGAGATTGCCCCAAAGCGTTACAGACCGAGATATTAATTGGCAATAGTTGAGGTGATTGTATACTCAGTGATATTTGATCACCAGTAGGATTTGGAAATGCCAGACAACTCAATTTTGAAACTTCTATTGTATTCATAGGAATGCTATTCGCCAACATTTGAATTTCAAATCTGATACTGTCTTTTGGTAATGGAAAACTGTCTACCTGAAATGAATAAATACCGCCAGATTTTAATAGCGTTTTAGTGACTTTCAATTTGTCGATTAAATAAAAATCGAAGCCTGCAATTGCTGGAAATTGTGTCACCTTTATTTGATAGGTTTTAGGAATTGTAGCAAGCAGACCTAATGGGATGCGGTTTGCATGTAAGCTTGATCTTGTATCGATACATAATCTCACTTTTTCAGAACTCCAGCTAAATAAATTCAATTCAGGGTTCATTAATTTTTTAGCATCATAAATGTCAACACTGTCTGAGGCATCTGTTTTGAAAATAATGACGGATCTGTCCCAAATAATGCTATCAGATTGAACTATCAATTCTAATTGATTCGTTATTTTTTCTGATACACCAAGAACCTTTAAGAAATCGCCACTTGAGTTCTTGCAAGTTTCTGGGAAGAGAATTTGATTTCCCAAACTTGAATCCCGTGTTTGTGCAAAAAATGCTGCAAAGCTGGGGAGGGAAATACTATTTGAAAAAGGATAACAGGCATAGCCTCCTTTATTGCCAAGATAGGGGTCCCACAAATAATAATTCGGATTGATATGATCACCAATTTGTAATTTGCTCATATCAATGGGTGAGGCAAATGGATTTCCCAATAAGTTGAATCCAGCGTTTGAAGAATTCTTAGTTAAAATGGCTGTCTGATCACCCGTATTCAAACTATCATGTAGATGCAAAATAATCGCAGAGGGGATGTATGGTAACCCGTTTAACCCTTCTCCTTTACTACCTCTGATATTTAGTCTAATTCCTTGCTTAGGATACCATCCGTTAGCGCCCAAACCATTGGTATGGGTAAAAGCAGTCCAACCCATTTCATTCTGAGAAACATCTCCAACAATTGGGTTATACCAAAAAGCTGAGGGGTTGTTAGTATTAGTGGGGGTGAAACCGTTTGATGAACCCTGTATTCCAGTGATATCTATATCAGCCATTAATTGAAGCAGGGATAGGGAGTTGGCGAAAGGATGCGCTAGAAATCTAAAACTTCTTTTTCCGGAAGGAATATATTTTTGTACTTCTACTGATCCGCTTATCACTGCAGATTTTCCCATGGCAGCAAGAACAGAGGAACCTCTTTCGGATGAACTTAAGATTAAAAAGCCGTTTGTAAAAAGTGTAGCACTATCGCCAAGGGTAACAATCCCAATTTGTTGATTGGAATTGATTTTTAGCGGAGACATCAAATGAGTTGATGCACTTTTGGTTAGGGTAAGTTTGTTTAGGATGGCATGATTGTTATCGAATCTAAGCGCCCCGGATTTGCCTCTGATTTCAAGATTCGATTCATCGGAACCCATTAGAAAGCCCTTGCTGGAATCTTTCAGTTCATTCACACTTAATTGATACTTGCCTATTGATAAAAAAACGTTTTCAGGGATGAGTAGATTTTCCAGGGTCCAGTGATTTGTTAAGGCAATTATTCCAGATTGATTACTGATATGAAATAAAGCAGCATTTTCTAAGAAAGAGGCAGGTGCAGTGCCACTTCCATCTGTTAGGGGGCCCCAGCTATCCAAGAGGGTAGGGTTTGCCAGAGGTTTTAAAAAGTACTGGCTCGAAATCTCGAAATGCCAATTCGGTAAATTACTGAAGCGAGTATTGCTCCGGGTCCAGTTTTTAGTGTTTCCAATGGCTGTGAGGATAGAATCTTTTATATCGGAGTAATCAGTTAATTTAAAATATTGATTATCATTCTCTGTGCTGAAGTCGCGTGCGGAAATACCATTGATAAGGGTTGCGGGTAGCCATGATTGGTTGGAGGTTGGTGTGCCCGTATTGATCCATGGTCTTGAACTAAATGCATAAATGAAAGAAGGGTTAGCTGGACTTCCCTGAAATGCAATCAGCTCATCCCCGGAAGTTGAAAGTTTGGCCGCCGCTGTGGATTGTATGGTTCCAAAGTTTGCAATAGGGCTAGTTCCTAGATTATTAAAGCTAACAACAATCACCGTTCCTCGGGGAATGCTATTATTGGGAGAGGTCCAGGTATGTACACCTTCAGAGGTGCTCACAAAGGCAGGGTTGCTGAGTGAGGCATTCCATCCTTTCTCTGAAAATTGAATTTGGGTCGAGGGTGCCATATCGACCAAGCACAGAAAGGCAAACTGATCGTTATTGTCCGACTGAAATGCAATGATCGCAATATCACCTGGATGCAACTGGTTGCTTTGAGCCTGTATCTGGAAGTACAACAGCAAGGAGGCAAGGCACGTTAGTATTTTTTGTATCATAATAGTAGGATTAAGGCTTCAAAATAAATAGGGGGGAGGCCCAATTACAAGCTTAGAAATAGGATTGGGCTAAAACATGATTGATATTGGGTGTTTGATAAAATCTGTTCGAGGTGTTTTAGCGGTTATGGAAGATTAAATAGGCTCAAACAAGGTTTTTTCAGAAATTTGGTGTTCCTGAGTAACTATTTATCCACGTATTTCAGGTTGAAATGGCTCTATTTTGGATTTTTTTTGAAATACTGGGGGAAAACTTTTGAAAACATTTTGGTTTTTCACATCCAGCCATTACCTTTGCCGTCCGAAATTTTAAACGGATTAGAATGCCTACAATACAGCAATTAGTTAGAAAAGGTCGCGAAATAATAAGAGCTAAAAGTAAATCAAGAGCTTTGGATGCATGTCCTCAGCGCCGTGGTGTTTGTACCAGGGTTTACACAACCACTCCTAAGAAGCCAAACTCTGCGTTACGTAAAGTAGCGAAGGTTCGTTTGACCAATAAAGTGGAAGTTATCGCCTATATCCCGGGTGAAGGACATAATCTGCAAGAACACAGTATCGTTTTGATACGTGGTGGTCGTGTGAAGGATTTGCCAGGTGTACGTTATCACATTGTACGTGGTAGCTTGGATACTGCCGGTGTAAAAGATCGTAAGAAGAGCCGTTCTAAATACGGTACGAAGAAAGAAAAAGCAAAAAAATAATCAATTATTTCAGCTGAGTAAAGTTTTAATACTTGAAGAAATTCAGCCCAAATTAAAAATTAGCAATCATGCGTAAAGCACAAGCCAAAAAATTACCTCTCGCTCCAGACGGACGTTTCAATGATAAATTAGTTACTCGTTTCATCAACAATTTGATGTGGCAGGGTAAAAAATCTACTGCTATCAATATCTTTTATGATGCAGTTGATAAAGTAACCAAAGTAACTGGTGAAGACGGATACGAAGTTTGGAAGAAAGCAATTGCTAATGTAACTCCTGCTGTAGAAGTACGTAGCCGTCGTATTGGTGGTGCAACTTTCCAGATTCCTGCTGAAGTTCGTGCTGACCGTAAAATTTCCTTGAGCATGAAATGGTTGATCCGTTACAGTCGCGAGAGAAATGGTAGAACAATGGCCGACAAGTTGTCAAATGAGATCATCGCAGCTGCAAAAGGTGAAGGTGCTGCTTTCAAAAAGAAAGAAGATACTCACCGTATGGCTGAGGCTAACAAAGCGTTCTCTCACTTCAAAGTTTAATAAGAATCCGTTCTATATTGGAAAACCCTCCCGAGCAATCGAGAGGGTTTTTTTATGGCGGCCAGCCAACAAATTATCCCCATAAGAATTTATTCTTTGTGAACCACTTGTTCAATCGGGATAATTACTACCTTTGCCGCTCGAAAAAAATTTGAAGTGTACTTCAAAATATAAAAATTAAACAAGAACTCTTTATGGCGGACTTGAGATTACAACGCAACTTTGGTATTGCTGCGCACATTGATGCTGGTAAAACCACAACTACCGAGCGTATCCTGCGCTATACCGGTATGATTCATAAGATCGGTGAAGTGCACGATGGTGCTGCTACTACCGACTGGATGGAGCAAGAAAAAGAAAGAGGTATTACCATTACTTCAGCAGCTGTAAGCTGTGAGTGGAAATTCCCAACTAATAAGGGTACAGCAGATGCGAATACCAAATCTTATTATTTCAATATCATCGATACTCCGGGTCACGTTGACTTTACAGTAGAGGTGGAGCGTTCTATGCGCGTATTGGATGGTTTGATCGCTTTGTTCTCTGCGGTTGATGGTGTTGAACCTCAATCTGAGACTGTATGGCGTCAGGCTAACCGTTACAAGGTTCCTCGTATTGGATTCGTAAACAAGATGGATCGTTCTGGTGCTGACTTCCTGATGGTAGTTAACCAGGTTCGTGAAATGTTGGGTGCTAAAGCTGTTCCGTTGCAGTTACCAATTGGTGCTGAAGATGATTTCATTGGAGTAGTTGACTTGATCACTATGAAAGGAGTTATCTGGGATATGGAAACAGAAGGTATGACTTTCAAAGAAATTCCAGTTCCGGCTGACATGGTAGAAGAAGCAAATCATTGGAGAGCACAGTTGATTGAAGCTGTTGCTGAATATGATGATAATTTAATGGAGAAATTCTTTGATGATCCTGCTTCCATTTCTGAAGAAGAGGTTCACGAAGCAATTCGTAAAGCTTGTATCGATTTAAGTATCGTTCCAATGATGTGCGGTTCTTCATTTAAAAATAAAGGCGTACAAACTGCATTAGATGCGGTATGTCGTTACCTGCCTTCTCCAGTTGATGTAGAAGATACAGTAGGTTTACATCCTGATACTGGTGAGCAAATCACTCGTAAGCCAAATGCAAAAGAACCATTTGCTGCATTGGCTTTCAAAATCATGACCGATCCTTTCGTGGGTCGTCTGGCATTCTTCCGTTGCTATTCTGGTCACTTAGACGCTGGTTCTTATGTATTGAATGTAAGAAGTGGTAAGAAAGAGCGTATCAGCCGTCTCATGAAGATGTTTGCGAACAAACAAAACCCAATCGATTTTATCGAAGCAGGTGATATTGCAGCAGCAGTAGGTTTCAAAGAGATCAAAACTGGAGATACTTTATGCGACGAAAACCATCCTATCACTTTAGAGAACATGTTCATTCCTGAGCCTGTAATCTCTGTAGCTGTTGAGCCTAAAACTCAGGCTGACGTTGATAAAATGGGTATGGCGATCGCTAAATTGGTAGAAGAAGATCCAACCTTAAGAGTAAAAACTGACGAAGATACTGGTCAAACCATCCTTTCTGGAATGGGAGAATTACACCTTGAGATCATCGTAGACCGTATGCGTCGCGAGTTCAAAGTGGAAATCAACCAGGGTAATCCTCAGGTTGCTTATAAAGAAGCTTTCGGAACAACTATCGAGCACCGTGAAGTGTTGAAGAAACAGTCTGGTGGTCGTGGTAAATTCGCAGATATTCAATTTGCGATCGGACCAGCTGATGAAGATTGGATGAAAGAAAATCCAGGAAAAGCATTCCAATTCAAAAACGATTTATTTGGTGGATCTATCCCTAAAGAATTCGTTCCAGCTATCCTGAAAGGTTTTGAAACCTCAATGGGTGTGGGAGTTTTGGCAGGTTATCCTGTTGTTTCTATGAAAGTAAGAGTATTCGACGGAAGTTTCCACCAGGTGGATTCTGATGCGATGTCTTTTGAATTATGTGCTAAGTCTGGCTTCCGTGAAGCTGGTCGTAAAGCAAAACCAACATTACTAGAGCCAATCATGCGCGTTGAGGTGGTAACACCTGATCAGTACATGGGAGATGTAACCGGTGACTTGAACCGTCGTCGTGGTATGTTAGAAGGAATGGACACTCGTGGTAATGCACAGGTGATCAAGGCTAAAGTTCCTTTGAGTGAAATGTTTGGTTATGTAACTCAATTACGTTCATTATCATCTGGTCGTGCTGCTTCAACTATGGAGTTCAGCCATTACAATCCAGCTCCAAACAATATCGCTGAAGAAGTGATTGCTAAGAGCAAGGGTAAGGTGAAATCAGAAGATTAATTTTCAATGTGATCAATTTCCAATATGCCCCGTTCCACAAGGACGGGGCTTTTTTTTAGAAAAATATGGGAGAATCTGGTAAAATGGAACAAGGTGTTGGGGATAACTCGGTTGATAAAATCCCTAAATGACCCATTTGGGTATATTTTTTGGTTTTTTTCAAAGAAATTCACAAAAAAGATTCAAAAATACTTGCCCAATCAATTACTGCCCCTTACCTTTGCAACCCCAATCAGAAAATTGGGTTTTGTCTATGTCTCAGAGAATCAGAATCAAATTACAATCATACGATCACAATCTGGTAGATAAGTCTGCAGAGAAAATCGTAAAAACTGTGCGTAGCACGGGTGCAGTAGTTACAGGTCCAATTCCTTTGCCTACTCATAAAAAGATCTTTACTGTATTACGTTCACCACACGTAAACAAAAAGAGTCGTGAGCAGTTCCAATTAGCAACGCATAAGCGTTTATTGGACATCTACACTTCTTCTTCTAGAACAGTAGATGCGCTGAGTAAGTTAGACCTTCCATCAGGTGTGGAAGTTGAGATCAAAGCATAATCTGGGTTCAGCTCAGAAGTTGCCACAACAAAGAAGCTCTTTATAAAATATACATCACCTACCAACTCTGATAAAACAGAGAAAAGTAGCTCTGATTAAAAGAAAGCCACCAGGCAAACAACTCAGGTTGTAATAGCTAAAGTGGACTAACATATAAACAGGCCCTTCGAGGTTTGTTTACTTCCGGTACTTCCTCTTCTCAGTAACATGAGAAAACAACGGAAAAGGTCGGCAGTCAACAGGGATTGAATTTCGCTTTCATCGGCGAAATGTCCTACATACCTCCGCGGGGCACAAACCGCAAAACACGATGAAAGGTATTATTGGAAAAAAAATTGGTATGACCAGCATCTTCGCAGAAGATGGCAAGCAAATCGCTTGTACCATTATCGAAGCTGGTCCGAATACCGTTACTCAGGTTAAGACCATTGAGACCGACGGTTACAGTGCAGTTCAGTTAGCCTATGGCGACAAGAAAGACAAGCACGCTACAAAAGCTGAGATCAACCACTACGCTAAAGCTCAGACTTCCGCAAAAAAATTCGTTAAAGAATTCCGCAATTATTCAATAGAGAAAGCTCTAGGTGAAACTATTACTTTAGACATTTTCGCTGAAGGCGATAAGATCGAAGTAGTTGGAACAACCAAGGGTAAAGGTTTCCAGGGTGTTGTAAAACGCCACGGATTCTCTGGTGTGGGTGAAGCATCTCATGGTCAGCACGATCGTCAGAGAGCACCTGGTTCTATTGGTGGATCTTCTTATCCTTCAAGAGTATTCAAAGGAATGAGAATGGCAGGACGTATGGGTAACGACCGCGTTAAACTGAAAGGTTTGAAAGTGGTTAAGATTTTCCCTGAAAAGAATTACATCCTGATCAGCGGTTCAGTTCCTGGACATAACGGATCAATCGTTTTAATCCAGAAATAATCACCCACTTAATCTGAAGAAAATGCAAGTAGACGTATTAAATATAAAAGGACAGAAAACCGGTAGAACGGTTGAATTACCTGAAGAGGTATTTGGTATCGAGCCGAACGATCACGTGATCTATTTGGCAGTGAAGCAGTATTTGGCTGCTGGCCGTCAAGGTACACACAAAGTAAAAACTCGTGCTGAAGTTCAAGGTGCTAGTCGCAAACTACACAAACAAAAAGGAACTGGTGGAGCTCGTAAAGGTAATATCCGTAACCCTTTATACAAGGGTGGTGGTACTATCTTCGGACCAAAACCTCACGCTTACGATTTCAAATTGAATCGTAAAGTGAAAGACCTGGCTAAGATCTCTGCTTTAAGTCATAAAGCTAAAGACGGTGCTATCTATGTGATCGAAGAAGTGAACATGGAAGTTCCTAAAACCAAAGAACTGGTTGCAGCAATGCAAGCTTTAAACCTGGGTGATAAGAAAACATTGATCGTGTTACCTGAGTACAATGATAATTTATATCTGAGCACTCGTAACGTACCAAATGTTGCAAGCACTTTATTAGCAGATATCAATACCTATGAGATCATGAATGCAGATGTGTTGGTTCTTACTGAGAACACAGCAAAGATTTTTGCAGACAACGATGCTGAGGTAGTAGCGTAATTGAATTAGTAACGTTTCAAATAATACAAATGAAATGAGTTTGGAAATATTTCAAACTTATGAAAGATAAAAAGGCGAATTACATGTAGCCAAATCAAACTAAAGAAACATGAAACCTTCTGAAATATTAGTAAAACCGATCTTAACTGAAAAAGCAAACGCACAGCAAGAAAAACTGCGCAAGTATGCTTTCAAAGTAGATCGTAAAGCAAACAAGCTTGAGATCAAAAAAGCAGTTGAAGATTTCTATGGTGTAACCGTAGTAGATGTGAACACTGTTGTTGTTCCTGGTAAAAATAAAACACGTTATACAAAAGCTGGTTTTATTCAGGGTATGAAATCTGCTTACAAGAAAGCGCTGGTAACAGTTGCTGAAGGTGAGACGATTGATCTTTACGCAAACATTTAATATATAGCAAGCGGAGCTGAAAAATCCGCTGATTAAAAGAAAAAGAAATGGCACTTAAAAAGTACAAACCGATTACAGCAGGAACTCGTTGGAGAGTCGGAAATGCCTATGCTGAAATCACTACAATGACTCCTGAAAAGAGTTTGTTGGAGCCTCAGAAAAATACTGCCGGACGTAACGTTCAGGGCCGTAGGGTATCAAGATATATGGGCGGTGGTAACAAACACCATTACCGTATCATCGATTTCAAAAGAAACAAGAAAGACATTCCAGCATCTGTTGTGTCTATTCAATACGATCCAAACCGTACAGCGTTTATTGCTTTAGTGCAATACACTGATGGTGAGAAGAGATACATTTTGGCTCCAGCTGGTTTACAGGTTGGTGCAACAGTGATCTCTGGTGATAATGTAGCACCTGAAGTTGGTAATGCACTTTCTATGAAGTTCATGCCATTGGGTACTAACATTCACAACATCGAATTACAACCTGGACAAGGTGGTAAGATGGCAAGAAGTGCTGGTTCATCTGCACAGTTAGCCAACAAAGAAGAAAAATACGCAGTATTGAAAATGCCTTCTGGCGAATTGAGAAAAGTATTGATCAACTGTTATGCAACTGTCGGTGTGGTTTCAAATAGCGATCATAATTTGGAGATGGCTGGTAAAGCTGGTAAGAACCGTTGGAAAGGTATTCGCCCTCGCGTTCGTGGTGTTGCCATGAACCCTGTAGATCACCCGATGGGTGGTGGTGAAGGTAGAGCTTCCGGTGGTCACCCACGTAGCAGAAATGGTAAGTATGCTAAAGGAGAAAAAACCAGAACTAAAGGAAAAGGAAGCGATAAGCTGATTATCCAACGCAGAGATGGTAAAAAATTAGCTAAGTAATTAGCTCAGAAAATAAATCACTAATAGACCAGTAAACTTATAATTATTATGGGTCGTTCGATTAAAAAAGGTCCTTACGTAGACGCAAATTTAGAAGAGAAAGTTGTTGCGATCAACGATGGTAAAGCAAAGAAGGGTGTTATCAAAACCTGGAGCCGTCGTAGCACAATCACTCCTGATTTCGTTGGACACACTTTTGCAGTACACAACGGAAACAAATTCATCCCTGTTTATGTAACAGAGTTTATGGTAAGCCATAAGTTAGGTGAATTCGCTCCTACTCGTAACTTCAGAGGTCACGCAGGAACTAAGAAATAAATCATTTTTGATCTCTTCATAAGAGGGATCACAAATAAGAAACTAAAAGAAAATGGAAGCAGTAGCTAAACTGAACAATTATCCTACAGGTCCACGCAAAATGCGTTTGCTGGCCGATGTGATCCGTGGCATGGAAGTGGAAAAAGCTTTGGCCATTCTGGAACATCACCCACAACATAATGCAACACCTTTAGCAAAATTGCTGAAGAGTGCCATTAATAACTGGGAGCAAAAGAATAGCGGCGCAAGCGCAGCTGACAGCAGCCTGGTAGTAAAAACAATATTCGTAGATGGTGGTCGTGTTTTAAAACGGATGCGCCCTGCACCTCAAGGTCGTGGCTACAGAGTTCGTAAGCGCAGCAACCATGTAACATTAATAGTAGATTCTAAAAACTAATTGTAAAACCATTATATGGGTCAGAAAGCAAATCCAATTGGTAACAGGTTAGGTATCATCCGCGGATGGGAAAG